>PCXZ01000018.1:0-69928 GCA_002762985.1 Candidatus Woesearchaeota archaeon CG10_big_fil_rev_8_21_14_0_10_44_13
CAAAACCGAAGGTTTTGGAACTAGGAAAATTGAAAATTTTCCGTTGCCGGAGTATTACGCTTCTCGCATTGATGGCGAGTTTTTAGTCTTGAAATGTCAGAAATCAGCAAGGCGATTTCTGAGCATGCTCAAAAACCGCCGGTAGAGTTTGCGATGAGCAGGTATTGTTTAATACATTGAGAGCGGTTTTTGACAATTGTCGGACTGAAGTCCGAGGTATTACTTGCCGAAGGCAAGTCTGATAATCCCAGACGAGCTTGCGAGTAGGGATTATCTTTAAACCCCGACAATTTTCAATAAAATTTCTACCCGCACCCGTCAACCAGCACAGGCAGTATCTTGTTCGTGCATGACAGTATATTATCCCCTTCCATGAGGACTGGCGCTGCCTGTATCTTCTCTATCTTGCCGTATTTCTTCTCAAGCTCTGAGAAAGGCAGCCTGAAATTCCATTCGCTTTTTACCGGGAAAAGGGTATCATTAAAAGCGTCCCCTATCTTCTTGCCGTCCTTATCATAGAGATAGAATGCCATTGTGATGTTCATATAACCATTGTTTATTATTATTATATCAAGATTCCCTATATTTTCCTTGTCCCACTTGCAGCTCCTCATCGCAAGAAGCACTTTCTCTGAGCATAACCACTCCTGTGTATCGGCAGGCACGGGCTTCAATCCTTCCTCTTCCTGAAGGATATATCTGCTTTCGTTCCTTATCACCTTCGTATCATTGATGGTCTGGACAGTCGAGACATCCAGATCGACGACCTGCGTCTCTGTGCAGCCGCTGATAAAAGCTACAATAAACGCTGCCAGTAGCATCACTGCAATGCCTGCTCTTCTCATGTTTTTTCTTCCTCTCATATTATCACTGCGAATATCATCCCGATGACGAATCCTATGACTGCGCCGAGTATGAAATCCGTCACGCCGCATGTAAGGAAATCCTTTCCGCTTAGCTTGTTCTCCCTGCTCTTTGTCTCAAGGAAATCAACCCTTTTCCTTACGGCCGCAGATATCCTCTTCCTGTCCCTCATCTTATTTATGGTGTCTGCAAGCTCTGCATCGCCTATCGAATGCCTTATCCATGCCGCAAAGTCATTCTTGTTCGCATTCACATGGTGGTTGAATGCTGCTTCCGCCATTATGTCAAGGGCTTCTGCAAGCTGTTTCAGACTGGCAATATTAGTGCCCATGTGCAGCTTGAAATGGCTGTTCTCCTTGACATCCTCAAGCAGGTCTGCTGCTTTTTCCGGAGTTATCATATCACACCTCTTTTTTACCTTTTTTTATAAACTTTATTTACTATGCTTACGATCATAATGCGCTTTTGCCTGTCTTCCTCTTCACATAGAACACTATGGTCTCTTTGGCCCCCATCCTGTTCTTGCCGAGTATATTATGCGCAAGATCATGGTGCTGCATTATATCCTTTATCCAGTTGCTGAAATCGTTCTTTTCCCTGTTCGCGTGATGATTGAACACATCATCAGTCATCCTGTCCAGTGCTGCAACAAGCTCCTTGAGGTTCTTCAATACCTTGCCGTCGCGCACATAGAAGACGAACTGGTCCGGCACATTCTCATCCCAGTACCTGAGCCTCGCTTTTCTGGCTGCTGCAGGCACTGCCGGCTTTCCCGGGCTTTTGGCCTCGGCTTTAGCCTTTGGTCCTCCTTTACCCCTTTTTACCACTTTTCCACCTCTTTTTCTTTTTTTATGCTTACCTGATATATATTTTTTGTTGTCTTGGCTGCCTTTGAACCCGCAATAAGCGGATCATCATGACCTGAACACCTGCGAGGATGACTTGTTTCCAGCAGGAGCATCAAGGTAAAGGCTGCCGTTCCTCTGCTTAACCCTCAATACAAGGTCGTTCAAGGCGTTCATGAATGTGATGAAACCGTCATAAGGGGTGTCGTAAGGGTTGAAATACTTGTGCACATCACCATCTGAAAAATACTTCACGCACATGTAATAGAAATGGTCGCTTGTCTGCATCTTCCTCCATTCCTCAAGAAGCTCCTTGTCCCCGATCATCTTTATCTCTTTCTCCAGCATGTACAGCTGCTTTATAGCAGATTGCTGCATCCTGTTGCCCAGCCAGGCGCTCAGGTCCCTCTCAACATCCGCCCACGACAGCGTGAAGGGTACGTTTATCTCCCCTACGGGCTCATGATCCTTGACGAGCTCTGAAGGCAGCTTGAAATTATTGTCAGGGTTCCTCAATACTTCCTCAGGCAGCCTTTTCATGAAATCGAATATGCCTGTGTCCCCCCATTGGTGCTCTCCGAAGGTCTCATAATCCATGAAAAGGTTTATGTTCGTGCCGTTGCCGTTCACTGAGTTGACCCACTGCATGTATTTTTCAGCCGTCAAAGGCCATTCATTCCATCCCCTGTTCGAGAACCTGAATGCGATATCATCGCTCAGCCTGTAATTCTTCAGCAGCAACCTTATCTTTTCGCAGCCCGCCGGCTTGTAGACGAAATTAGGGCTCCTCCATTCTAGGCATTTGTCCCATCCTTCAGCAAGTATCCCCTTATAGCCCATATCCTCTATCACTTTCGCCATGTCGTTGTTGTATATGAGCTCCGTGTTCCTGAATATGGAGGGGGTCTGGCCGAAGAGCTTTTTTATCTTGTCCCTGTGCATCTCTATCTGCTGCCTGAACTCGTCCTTTGAATAGAGATATGAGAGGCTGTGGTAGTATGTCTCTGAGAGGAATTCCACTTTCTTCGTCTTTGCGAGCTCCTTGAATGTGTCAAGTACGTCAGGGAAATACTGTTCGAACTGCTCAAGCGCCGTGCCTGTGATAGAGAAAGACACCTTGAAATCCCTTTCTGCATCCTTGTACCTGTTTATCTGCTCGAGCAGCAGCCTGTTCATGGGAAGATAGCATTTCCTGCCTATCTTCAGCATGACTTCTATGTTCTTCTTATTGTCGAAGTAGCTGTGGTTCTTGCCGATGTCAAAAACCGAATATTTCCTCAGCCTGAAAGGCTGATGCACCTGAAAGTAAAAACAGATGCTTACCATTTTTCCTCCTTTAGCTTTTCCTCTTTTGGCATTTTTTATCCTTTATTATCATCTGATCAGGTTCTCATAAACATCCATGCATTTCCTTGCAGGCTCATCCCAGCTGAATCTCCTCACTTCTGTTGAGCCATGTGCAGTGAGCTCATCCTTCAGTTCATCATACCTCAGGATAGAGACGACCTTGTTCGTCATCTCATCTATGTCCCAGAAATCCACCTTAAAGGCGTTCCTGAGCACCTCTGAGACTCCGCTCTGTTTGGATATCACGACAGGCACATTGTTCTTCAATGCCTCGAGTGGCGTTATGCCGAAAGGCTCGCTCACAGAAGGCATCACATAGACATCAGCCATCTGGTATGCCCTGTCAACATCAGCTCCCTTGAGGAACCCTGTGAACAGGACCTTGTCTGCTATCCCAAGATCAGCCGCTTTCTGGATTATGAAAGGGAGCATATCGCCTGTCCCGCTTATTATGAATTTCACATTAGGATACATGTCAGATATCCTCCTTGCAGCATAGATGAAATAATCGGGGCCTTTCTGCAGGGTCACCCTGCCGAGGAAAAGGACTGTCTTGAGGCCGTCATTTATCTTGGCATCAGGGAAATCGTTCTGCTCGAATTCAACTGCATTATGGACTACTGTTATCTTTTTCGGGTCAATGCCGTAATGCTTCACGACCATGTTCTTCGTGTAATTGCTCACCGTGATCACCTTGTCTGCCTTCATCAATCCTTCTTTCTCAAGGTCATAGACATACTGGTTGATGCCATTGCCGCCTGTCCTGTCAAATTCAGTGGCATGCATATGCACGACCAATGGCTTTCCGCTCACCTCTTTTGCATATATGCCTGCCTGATAGGTGAGCCAGTCATGGCAGTGTATGACATCATAATTCCCTTTCTCTTTCTCTGCTATTATTTTTGCCCTCCTTGAGAACAGGTAGACTGCCTGGAAAAGGTTCTTCCCGTATAAGCTTATCTTTTCAGCGGGCATTGTCGTCAGCTCTTTCAGGAATTCGTTCTCATTCATGTAAGGTGTCACCATCGATTCTACCTCTTTGAGTGTGATGTTGCTCATCGCCGAGATCAGCTTGGTGTTCGAATTGTCGGATTTGGGCGTCTTAGGCGCCACGAAGATCACCTTTGTGCCGTTATTAGAGAGGCCTTTGACCAGGCCATGGCATGCTGTGCCTAATCCTCCTGAGCTGTACGGCGGGAACTCCCAGCCGAACATGAGCACCCTTGCGCGCCTATCTCCCTTCATATGATATTGACCTCTCCTTTCTTCTCAAATTTTTTAACAGGATTTGCTTGTGATGTTTTAGTGGCATTCTTATGCAAAGTCCCTGTCTTCTGGATACGGCCAGCCTGTTCGATCCCTTTCTCTGTAGCTTCGACTATCCTGACGTATCTGCTGCTGAAAACTTCCTTGGCAAGGCCCTTGCCTATGAGAAATGTCATGTGGTTGTCGACTGTCTTCCAGTTGATGCCTGTCTCTGATGCTATCTGGTTCAGTGTTTTCTGGCCGGACACGACATTCTCAAGAATAAGATTCCTCAGTTCTGTAAACAGCCTCTTTTTTTGCTGAACCATATATATCTCCTATAGACTAGTATACGAAAGGCACTACTAGTTTATAAATTTTTTGCTTTTATAGACATAACTTAATATCATTTTAACTATATATACCAATTATAAAAATACTAAGATATATTTATGATATACCTATGTTATGATTAAAAATATAAGATATAGAGAGAGGCATATTTGCAAAATGATTGAGTATTCAATAGTAATGTTAAAATTATTTAAATCGAGCTACAGAAGCCTTATCAGGGGTAGAAGGTGAACTAATATGGAGATTAAAGCGGACTGTCTTTTCGAGGTTTCATGGGAGGTATGCAACAAGGTAGGAGGCATATACACTGTGATAATGTCGAAGGCTGCCCTCATAAACCAGAAGTATAAGAACTATTTTGTGATAGGCCCTTATTTCGAGAACCAGGCAAAAGAGATCTTTGTCGAGCAGGAAACCCCTTCTGAATTCAGGAGAGCCTTTGATGACCTCACGAAAGAAGGCATATTCTGCCATTATGGCATATGGCAGATAAAAGGCGAGCCGAAAGCGATACTCATAGATTTCCAGAATTTCATGGGCAGGAAGAATGACCTGAAGAAATTCTATTGGGACACGTTCAAGATCGATTCATTGTTTGCAGAATGGGATTTTGATGAGCCTATGCTATGGTCTACTGCTGCGGGCAAGCTGATCGGGAGATACTGCATCTACAACAACAAGAATAATGGGCAGAAGATCGTAGGGCATTTCCATGAATGGATGTCAGGTTTCGGATTGCTTTACCTGAAGAATGCCAAGAAAGAGGAGGGCATTAAGATAGGGACTATATTCACGACCCATGCAACAATGCTTGGCAGGAGCATAGCCGGAAGCGGCGAGCCATTGTATGAGATGCTGGATAGCATGGACCCGATGAAGGAAGCATACAATCATGGCGTGCAGGCAAAATTCCTTGCTGAGAAGGCGTGTGCGCTGAATGCCGACATATTCACCACGGTGAGCGAGATAACTGCAATTGAAGCAGAGAAGATACTCGGGAGGAAGGCTGATGTCCTCCTGCTCAACGGCCTGGACATATCAAGATTCCCGACGTATGAGGAATGCGCCATCAAGCACAGGAAGAACAGGGAGATAATAAGGGAGTTCGTCGCATATTATTTCTTCCCGCATTACAAGTTCGACCTTGAGCAGACGCTGCTTTTCTTCATAGTCGGAAGATATGAGTTCAAGAACAAGGGCATTGACATCTTCATAAAGGCGCTTACAAACCTAAATGAAATCATGAAGAAAGAGGACACAAAAAAAACAGTTGTCGCATTATTCTGCATACCGAGGGATGTGCATGGTGCGAAGCTCGAGCTCTCATTGAACAAGAACAGCTACTATCAGATAAAGGATTTTGTCGAGGAAAACCTAGAAGAATTCAAGGAAAAGATAATAAACAATATAATGACATGCGACGTGAATGCGTTCAATGATGTGAAGAAATTCCAGCAGGAAAAGATATTTGACCAGGATTTCCTGCTTGAAGCGAAGAAGATAAGGATCAATTTCATGAAAAAAGGCAATCCGCTCATCGTTACGCACAATATCTCTTATGAAGAGAATGATGACATAGTAAGGAATCTCGTCAACACTGGTCTTGACAACAAGGAAGAGGATAAAGTCAAGGCCATATTCTACCCGGTCTACCTTTCAGGCATAGACGGCCTGATAGACCTGCCTTATTATGAGGCCATAACTGGCTGCCATCTCGGGCTGTTCCCCAGCTATTATGAGCCCTGGGGATACACGCCACTGGAGTCTGCTGCTCTCGGCGTACCTTCCCTCACTACGGACCTTGGCGGTTTCGGAAGGTTCCTGATGCAGAAAGGGGTCATCAATAACGGCGTTTTCATACTGCAGAGATTCCACAAGACAGAGGAGGAGACAGTGCAGCATTTCACAGAGATACTCCATAATTTCACAAAGCTTGATGACAAGGGAAGGGTCAGGCAGAAGATACTTGCGAAGGAAGCGTCAAATCTGGCAGATTGGGGGGAATTGATAAATAATTATTATGAAGCCCATAATGGGGCAGTAAGAAAAGAATGGGGATAAGGCAAGAGGATAAATATGGGGGAGCTTAGAAAAGATTATTTCCTTGACAGATGGGTGATCATCGCGAGCGAAAGGGGCAAGAGGCCTCATGAGTTCGTGCAGGAACAGGTGAAACAGAAGGCTGGCAAATGCTATTTCTGCCCAGGCAGCGAGGATGAGACTCCCCCTGAGATATTCAGGATTGGCGCAAAGAACAGGTGGAAGATGAGGGTCTTCCCAAACAAGTTCGCCGCAGTGAGGCAGGAAGGCCAAGCTTCCATAAAGACCGACAACATATTCTATACCTTCTCTGCAAATTACGGCATGCATGAGGTGATCGTAGAGACGAATGACCACAAGAAGCAGCTCTGGGACCTCGCTCCGAAAGACATAGTCGACCTGATCTCGCTTTATTCGATGAGGATAAAGGAACTGGGCAAGATGAATGGGATAAAGTATGTCCAGGTCTTCAAGAATTCAGGAAAGGAAGGCGGTACATCGATATTGCACTCGCATTCCCAGGTGATCGCATACAATAAGGTGCCTGAACTGGTGGAACAGGAGGCAAAGGCGATAAAGGAATTCAAGGAGAAGATGAATATCTGCCCTTACTGCTGCATAATCAACAGCGAAAAGGATTCTTTCAGGAGATGCTTTGAGAACAGGAATTTTGTCGCTTTCGCGCCTTATGCCTCGAGATTCCCTTTCGAGATATGGGTGCTGGCAAAGCAGCATGTGAAAAGCATAACTGATCTTGACAACGGCCAGGTAAAGGATCTTGCAGAGGTCATGAACAGCATACTAAAAAAACTGAAGAAGCTGAATGCGCCTTATAATTTCATGCTGCATAATTCCCCCGCAGGCGAGGATTTCCATTTCCATATCGAGATACTGCCGAGGCTCGCAACATGGGCAGGGTTTGAGTTCAACGGCACGATAATAAACACCCTGCCTCCTGAAGAGGCTGCGAAGTTCTATAGGGGGGAATGAAGGTTTTGAGTTGATTGCTCTATCTTTAATGTGTTTTTCTAACAATTTATGCATCAAAATCAACATTCCATTCGCCTCCAAGGATGAACTTCCTGATATGGCTCATGCCCTCTTCTTTGATTTGCTGAATTACCCCACTACAACCGCTCCCCAGCCCAGTACGTTGTAGGAGGGGGACGGGGGGGACCTTGGTCCCCCCGTAGATATTGTTGGTTTATTTCAAAAACATAAATTTTATGAACAAAAACCTAATAAAAAAACACAAAACCATCACCAATCCAAAAACTATATAAACAACTTCTTTTCATATACTAATAATAAATATCTAAGTGAAAAAAGAGGGGGCTAAATGACTAAAGTCGTGCATACATTAGGCAATTCTACACTCCAGGGAGAAACACCTAACCCCCATTTCATCCTCACAAACAAGATAGGAGGTTATTTCTCGCTGAGCGATTACCAGTCATCAAGGTATCAGGGGGCGTTCTTCTGCGACAATTTCGACATGTTCAAGGTCATAGAGAATATCCTCCCCTTGAATTCCGGGAAAGTCGTCAAGGTGACGAATAAATTCTACTGCATAGAGAGGGAGAGGGAGAACGGACTGAAAGAGACATTGTTCATGCCTTTGTTCCACAACTCAATAGGGTATCAGCTAAGCGCTGAAACAGACATACAGATCGATCTTGATGTGAGAAAAGCGTATGATGTCAGGGAATTCGGCAGGTATTACAGGATCTACAAGGAGAAGGACAAGATAATCATAGAGTTCACGAAAAAGACAGACAGCAAGGAGGACAAGACGCATGCGAAGCAGGAATTCACGGTCTATGTCGTGATAGACAACGGCAAGGAGTTCAGGAAAGCCAATGAATTCTACCAGGTCAGCTATCCTTTCGACAGGGAAAGGAACTCATGGCCATGGGAGAGGTATGTGTACAGGTCTATCATAATAAAAGCGGACAGATTGGTCATCTCGTTCTCCAAGAACAAGAACAAAGCCATACAGGAGAATGAGAAGCTGCTCAGCAACCTCAGGAATGTCAAGGAAAAACAGCAGATGTATGTGAATATCACGAAGAAATTCGAGGACGAGAAGATGACGATGGCTTACAGGTCTGCATGCTCATCATTGGACCATCTTGCTAATGTGATAAGCAACAAGAAAGGCATCTATGCAGGGTTGTGGTGGTTCTTCCAGTACTGGACAAGGGATGAGGCAGTATCCTTGAGGGCATTGATGATACAGGGGAAATACGACCTTGTCAAGGACATACTGTTCAGGAAGCTGAAGGAGATAAAAGACGATGGAAGGATCCCTAACAGGTACCCTGCTTCTGATCTCGAGTCTGCAGACGGGATAGGCTGGGTCATGAAGAGATGCTATGACCTGTTCGAGGAATTGTACAGGAAAAACCTCATCACGGAATATCTCTCAAAAGATGACCTCACATTCATGAAGAAAAAAGTGGAGGATTCCGTCTATATGCTGCTGAAGAGGTATACAGCCCAGGATTTTGCCATAAACAGCAAGCTTGAGACATGGATGGACACTGAATACAGGGGGGATAACAGGGAAGGTATAAGGATAGAGATTCAGGCATTGAGGCTCTGCACTTACAAGCTCATGAAGCTGCTGTGCAGGACAATGAAGGATGATGTGGGCCATAATATGGCTGTCCATCTTGAGAACGACCTTGCGAAAAAAGTGAGGGAGAGGTTCTGGAACGGAAGGTATCTCAAGGACGGTGTCAATGATGAGACGATAAGGCCTAATGTGTTCATAGCCCATTATGTATACCCTGAATTGCTGTCCAATTCGCAGTGGGAGAAATGCTTCAAGACGATAATGCCTAAGCTGTGGAACGGCTGGGGCGGCATCTCGACCATAGACAAGGAAAACCCATTGTTCTGCAACTATCATGCCGGCGAGAACAACCAGAGCTACCACAGGGGCGACTGCTGGTATTGGCTGAATAACCTTGCGGCAGTATGCATGAATAGGGTCAATAAGAGGAAATTCAAGGAGTATGCTGATAAGATCCTTGAAGCGAGCACCCATGAGATACTGTTCTCAGGTGCGATAGGCCATCATGCAGAGATAAGCTCTGCTGCCAACAGGGAGAGCAAAGGCTGCTTGATGCAGGCGTGGAGCGCAGCGATGTACATAGAGATGGTTGAGGAGATGTTCTAAGGAAAGGAGTTTTTTGTGGACACCAGACAATATTTTTTATAAGGGGCGCATTTCTTTCCTCTAAAATTAGCCACACCCAAAACCGCACAACCTCCAATCTATCCCACCCTATCACCTCAAGGTACTCGATTCACAAAAGGGAGGTAGGGGGATTTAGTTGTGCGCAGTTGCGATTGTTGAATGGGTTTAAATTGTGCGGCCGTGAGCCATATCAGTGGATTGTGTAGTGGAGGCGAACGGGAGGATGAGGGTCGTCGTGATGCAAAAAAGTAGGGATGAGCACAGCAGCTGCTGAACAATAGGGTGGTTTTAATAATACCCATATCACTGTTTCAATTTAGAACTCTTGAACTTGTCCGGCTGGTATGCATTAAGCCTTCTCACTTCCGCCTTTATGTTCCTCTTCTTCAGCTCTGCCTCGAAATTCTCAGGAAGCTCCTGATCATAGCCCAAACAGATGATGTCCGGCCTTGTCTTCTCTATTATGCTGATCTTGTCCTTCAGGTCTCCCATGAGGACATCATCAACTTCCTGGACTTTCTTCACCCTCAAAAGCCTTGTCGTCTCATTGTTGATAGGGAACAGGCCTTTCGCCTGCTTCACATTAAGGTCTCTGCCTATGACAACAACTAATTTTGAATCCAGACCTCCTGCCTTCTTGGCCTGGCTGAAGAAATTGAGATGGCCAGGATGCAGGATGTCGAATGTACCGAATACGATTACCTTTTTTGGCGGCGGCATGGATAGCAGTTAGGGGAGGAGGTTTTTAAAGTTTTTGAAGTTAATCTAAAAAAACAAAAATTTAAAACTTTACTGAAGCAAACCCGCCCAATACATAGGTTGGTCTTTTTCCGCTTCCAATGCCGGAGATGTCTGCTGCCGGGCCAATTGTGAATTTGCCTCTTCCAATGCCCAATCTCATCCTTGTCAGGTCATAGTTATAACTATTGTCAGTCATATTGACGACCTCTTCCATTCTTCCAGCCAGCTTCCATTTTCCGCCTATGCCTTTAGTATAACCTAAAACTCCTGTAAATTCGGTATTTGGGTTTTCGCTGAAATTCCTTGTTATTAAAGCATATGCTGTAAGATTTTTCCCTGCTTCCCTGAAATATTGAATTCCCAGCCTTGCATCTAATTCTGAACCGGGGACATATTGTGTTTCTGCAACAGCATCAAATCCTTTACCCAATGCGTAGCTCAGGTCCACTGACGTAAATGAACCAACCATGCGGCTATCATCTAAAGTTGTCCTGTTCCTAAGAAAGAAGTTTGCTCTCTTGGCAATCTCCCCGCTAAGCTTTGTGTCTATTGTTGTAGAAACATTGCTGTTGGCATCTGCTCCTGAAACAATCTCCACAGTGGCGTCTGCTGCCTTTGCAGGGATTGCATTAATCAAAGCAATGTAAACTCCAATGGCCATCATTCCGATTTTCTTTATTGTTGACATCTTATTTGCCTCATTTCATCTTTCATTTTATTTTATTTAGGGCATGATATTCCTCTAAAGAAATTTTCATTCTTTTTACCTCTTTTTGGAATATATAGGCCATATTCAAAAGAAGTGCGCCGCAATAAACGGATGTAATCGCAAATAGATTGGAATCCAATGAGGCATTTTCAGAACCTACCAATGAAATCAGTCCAGTGGCAGACATACCTGCACCCATATACCCTACTGCATTCCTTACTGCCTTCCCCGTTTTTAATCCTGTTTCTAATTGTTCTTCTTTAGACTGATCTTCTGAAGGAAGTTTTAGGGGATACAATGAGATTTCTAATATTTTATCTGTTATTTCCGATTTGCTGATTGGATAAGTTAATGCTTTGCCCACATAAGGCATCTTTCCGGCTGTTTCGTTCAGTTTTGTTCTTATTGACATTTTCTCAACCTCGATTATTTTTTATCCTAATGTAGTAACAACACCACCTATTATAAATATCTTACCACACCATAACTGGTATAGCAACCATAAGATTTATATATAAAACCCCCTCAAAACACCAGATATGGACATTTCAACACTCAAAGAAGCCGGCCTGACAGAAGGAGAGATCAAGGTATATCTTGCTTTGTTAGAATTAGGCTCCAGCACAACGGGCCCGATAGTTGAGAAATCCAGGATAGCCCGTTCTATTATTTATCAAATTCTAGAAAAGCTTATGCAGAAAGGCCTTGTCTCTGTCATAACAAAAGAGAAGACAAAATATTTCCAGGCTGCAGAGCCGAATAAGATATTGGATTACATTGATGAAAGGGAAGAAAGACTGCAGGAAAACAAGGAGATGATTGAAAAACTGCTGCCGGAGCTTGAACTCAAGCAGAAGATGGCTGTGAAGAGCGCGACAAACATGTATTTTGGTTACAAAGGCATCCGCACAGCACATGAACATCTGTATTTGAAGCTGAAAAAAGGCGAAAGCTATGATTATATGGGCGTCCCTGCTTTCCAGCCAGAAGAACAGCATCTTTACTGGAAAAGGGATCATGTCAGAAGAATAAAGGCAAAAATAAAAACAAGAATATTATTCAATATAGATGCTGATCAAAACACATTAAAAAACAGGAATTCATATTGGGGGGTTGATGCAAGATACATGCCTGAAGGGATAAGAACTCCTGCCTGTTTTGCCATCTTCAAGGATACAACAATAATCATCTTGCAGTCCCCTCATGCCCTCGCAGTAGAAATAATCAATCAGGACATCGCAGACTCATTCCAGGCCTATTTCGAGGAATTCTGGAAGAGGAGTGAGCCGTTTAAACCAAACCCCTAAATCTCATGCCCCATCTTCTCTCTTTTCGCATCAAGATACCTCTTGTTATGCCCGTTCGGCTGGACAACGATGGGTATCCTCTCAGAGACCTCTATGCTTCCGTTCAGCCCCTTTATCTTCTCAGGATTATTCGTGATCAGCCTTATCTTCTTCAGACCGAGATCCTTCAGGATTGCGACAGCAGCAGAATAATCCCTCTCATCGGCCCTGAAGCCCAGCTGGTGGTTGGCTTCGACTGTGTCCATGCCTTTGTCCTGCAATGAATATGCCTTCATCTTGTTCAGCAAACCTATGCCCCTGCCTTCCTGCCTGAGATAGATCAAAACACCGTTCCTGCCTTCAGCGATAATCTGCATTGATCTTTCAAGCTGCTCCCTGCAGTCGCATCTCAATGAGAAAAGAGCCTCTCCTGTCAGGCATTCGGAATGGATCCTTACAAGAGCGCCATCTTCAGGATTCCCTGCTACCAAGGCCATGTGGCATTTCTCTCCTTCAGAATAGGGGATCAGCCTGAACTGCCCGAATTTTGTGGGAAACTTCACCTCATCCCCTTTATTTAGCCTCATATATATCCCTCTATGACGACATCATCGCCTATCTTCCTTATCTCGACATCCCTGAGGTTTATCGCCTGGTCCATGTTCCTTATGCCTTCTCCGCCGAGAGGCGTCTTTGCATCCCTGCCGCCGATGATCTTGGGGGAGATGAAATAGACGAATTTGTCGACTATGCCTTGTTTCAGCGCAGAGGCGCTTATCTCTGAGCCCCCTTCAATCATTATATTTGTTATACCCCTTAGGACAAGCTCATACATCAGCTCTTTCAGGTCAACCTTATCTTCATCCTTCCCGACAATCACAACACCGATGCCTTTCTGCTCAAGCGCCACCTTTTTCTGCCTGTCGCATCTCTTTGTCGTTGCGATCAGCGCATTCTTGTCTGCCAATATCCTTGAATCCAATGGTATCCTCAATCTGCTGTCGAGTATTATCCTCAAAGGGTCCCTTCCGTTCTCCATCCTGCATGTAAGCCTAGGATTGTCGTGAAGGACGGTGTTTATGCCGACGATGACTGCATCAACCCGGTTCCTGAGTTCATGGACATATCTCCTGCTCGCCTCTGAGCTTATCCATTTCGACATCCCTGTAGTGGTTGCTATCTTCCCGTCCAGCGTCATGGCTGCCTTCAATATGACGAACGGCCTTTTTGTAGTGACATATTTTATGAATGCCTCGTTCAGCTTCCTTGTCTCCTTCTCCATTATGCCGTATTCAGTCTCTATCCCGTGTTTTTTCAGTTCCCGGAAGCCATTCCCGTTCACTTTCGGATTCGGGTCCTGGATAGAGGAGACGACCCTGCTTATGCCTGCCTCGATTATCGCTTTTGTGCATGGGCCTGTACGGCCATAGTGGCAGCAGGGTTCAAGAAGGGTGTACATGGTTGCGCCTTTCAGCATGCTCTTGTCGCTTACAGAATTCATCGCCTCGATCTCAGCATGAGGCATGCCAGCTTTCTTATGGTACCCATGGCCTATCACTGTGCAGTCTTTGACTATGACTGCCCCCACTATGGGATTCGGAGAAGTCCTTCCTTCAGCTTTCCTGGCCAGCTCAAACGCAAGCTGCATGAAATAGCTGTCCTCTTTTTTTCCTCGCCCTTCCATTTTCATTCACAGATTATGAGCTTCTATTTAAGCCTTCTCAGCATCTTCAGGCATGACTCTACTGACCGTTTTGCATACTCATCGATCCTGTCAACGGCTCCTGCATGGGTTATCTTCGGCCCCGTAACTCCCAGTGCGACGGGCTTGTCGAACTGTACTGCCAGGTCTGCCATCTTCCTTGCCGCATTCTGCGCAACGATGTTGTCATGGTCAGTGTCCCCTTCGATGACGGCGCCCAAAGTCACAACTCCGTCTATATTCTTCATCTCAAGAAGCCTCTTTATAGCCAATGGCATGTCAAATGCTCCCGGCACCCTCATGACCTTCTCCACCTTTGCGCCCATGAAGACTGCATGCTCTTCTGCCATCTTCGCCATGAGATGGGTGATGTCTGCGTTGAAATCCGACACAACAAACCCTATCTTTTCATTCATTTTTATCCCCCGCATTGTTTTTTATCATTAAATCACCATAAAACATAAGAGATCATATCCTCAAAGGCCCTGCATCAGCATGCCCCTGCCTTATCCCCTTGCCAGCAAACCTGCCCAGCTCTTCTTTGCCTTTGAGCAGGGCAATCGCATTCAAGGTGTGTTTTCTCACCCTGTCTTCGGCCATCCTGACAAGCTCCCTCTCGTCATCGCTCTCGTCAAGATGCACAAATACCTCAAGGATATGCCTGTTTGTCATCAATTGCACATTGATCAGGCCCTGTGAAGCTTCATGGGCGCAGACCTTGTCTATAGGCATAGGACCCGGCATGCCAAGAGCCAGGACAATGTCACAGCCATGCTCCTCAAACAGTTTTTTGCATGCTACAGGCAGGTCTTTGACCCCGGGGACAGTGTATCTTTCAACTTTTATGCCCTCTTCGCTGTCAAAAACGGCCTTTTCAGCGATTTTGGCCATATCATGCCTTGAAAACATCGTGTCTGCTATCCCTATCCTCTTCATTTCCCCACCTTAGATGCAATTTTGATAATAAACCATGGATTTTTTATTTAAGTTTTGCTACTTATTTTCGGGTAACTATGAAAAAACAGGAGACTGGAAGAGATGATGGATCGGATCTGCAGCAGCATACGGAAAAAAATCAGAAAAATATTTTTTTGGAAAAAAAATCAGAAAATCCGGAAAAAATCAGAAACATTTATAAAGAAAAAAAATATACTCACTAATAGCAGACGAAATTCAAAATAATTTTCAAGAATAGTATTAAAAAACAACGAGGTGAAAACTTGGCAAAGAAGAAAGCAGCAAAGAAGAAATCAGGAAAAAAGAAGAAAAGAAGATAAATTCTGTTAAAGCCCCTTAGTGCAAAGCAATGAGGGGCGATTTTTTTTAAGTTGATTCGATTCTGGATTGAGACTCAGAATTCCCCTAATGAAGTCTGTTTCTGCCTGATTTTCTGCGGATTCTCAGCTATCTTCCTGTCCTCATCGCTGAAGACAGGAATCCCATACTCGCCGTCAAATCCCGGCTTGACTTCTATCTTCCCTTCCCTGTTCCTGATTATCATCTCAGCTATCTTTGGGCTTGTGAACTTCATAAGCTCATTCTCGCTGGCGTTCAGGAGTATGTTGAACTCAGACTTGAAGTTCGCAATAAGGTTATTGTATTCTTTCCATACTGCCTGTGTTGCTATCTCCCTGTCCAGGAGCTTCGCAAGTATCTCTGAGAGAGGTATCAGTCTCCTGAATGGCTTCGCCCCTTTAGGCCTGAAACCCATCGGCCTGTCTGCCAATGCCTCCACCCTCTCAAGCACCCCAACAGTAAGTTTTTTCCCGCAATTAGGGCAGATATCCCCTAATTTCCTTGCCTGCTTCGGATCCAGGCAGATATTGCAGTTCCTATGGCCCGTGTAATGGTATTTACCATATCCAGGATCAACCTCTATCGTCCCCTGCAATCCTTCCCTTGTCCTGATCGCCTTTATCAGATTGTCATAAGTCAATCTTATGTCGAATAGAGTAGCTTCCCTTCCTATCCTCCATGGCCAGAAGCTATGCAGGTCAGAGGATGACACCAAAGCGAAATCATCAAGCTGTGAAAGCCTCCAGTTCATCTCGGGATCAGAGCTCATACCAGTCTCAAGAGCATGGATATTCCTAGTCTGGTCCTGGAAGCAGTCCTTGACAGAATCAAATCCGCTATTTGAACCAAACATGCTGAACCACGGCGTCCATATATGCGCAGGTATCACTTCTATACCCCCGGCTATCTTCATCATATCTTCAACAAACTCAGGGCACGGCATCCCGAAGATGGGCCTCCCGTCATAATCCACCCTTCCTTTTTTCTTAAGATATTCTGTTATCTGCCTCACGATATCGAAGTTTTTTGCAAGAACGACAAGATGGACCTTCCTTCCTTTCCCCTGGTGGGTGTAGATGAGCGAGAGCTCGGTCTGGAGGACGAACGGGAATCCGTCTTTTGTCCTTAATATCCCTGTGTCATCCTCTGCGAGCTTCTGCTTCAGCTCTTCAATCCATTTCGGATGCGTGAAATCGCCTGTGCCGAGAAGATCGACGCCTTTTATCAGCGCATACTTCTGCAGGTTATCTATGTCAAGGGATGTGCTCGTACCTCTGCTGAACCTGCCGTGGATGTGAAGATCTGCTATTATTGCCATGTTACCCCCTTCAGCCTCGAATGCTTCCTGCCCTCTTTAAAGCATAGCGCAAAGCATATAAAAATATTGCGGGAAAAACTATGACAGCAAACTTTATTAATCGAATCAACCCTAACCCTTTATAAAAGAGCATTTGGCCGATAAAACCAAAAGAGGTGGCATAATGAACATAAAAGAGAATATTCTCAGGATGAAAGATATGACCGAGCTCATGCTCGATCTGGCTTATTCTGCTGTTTTCCTGAAGGACAGGCAGATAGTCGACAAGGTCAAGGATATGCATAAGGAGATAGGTCTCCTTGAGGAGCAGACATTGAAGATGGTCTTCAAGATAAAAGAGTCTGATGAGGACAGGATGTTCATAGTCAACCTTACTGATTACATCAAGGACATATCGAATGCTGCACTGCAGATTGCAGAGCTTTCTTCCGGCAAAGGCACGCCGCCAATTGTGAGGGATATCCTCACAGAGAGCAGCAAGATGGTGATAACGGCAAAGATACACCCCAAATCATCTTATGCTAACAAGATGATAGGGCAGAACCATATAAGGACGAACACAAAGGCGACGATAATAGGCGTGAAGAGGAGCGGGAGCTGGATATTCAGCATAGACAAGAACTTCAGGCTTATGCCTGATGATGAAGTGATTGCAATAGGGAGCTATGAAGCGGACAAACTTTTCAAGAAATACGCTTCTGACTGATCGCTAGCCTAAAATGACATTCTCTGATTTCAAGGAGATATCCGCGGGGCAGTTCGTATCAATAACCGGAGGGCTGATTGCAGGCATAATCCTTGCCTCAATCAAGGATGATCTGCTGCTTGTTCCGGGTCTCCTGATATTGATCCCTGGGTTCCTTGAGATGAAAGGCAATGTCAATGGGTCTTTGGCCTCAAGACTCAGCTCTGCATTGCATATCGGCCGCATAAAACCGAAGATAGACAACTCACCCTTCATAAGAGAGAATCTCCTTGCATCACTCATCCTTGTCCTTTTGGTCGGAACAGTGCTGGGTGTGGCTTCTTTGGCCGCAACATACATCTACTTCCATGTTTTTTACATAAAGATAGTGTATATAGCCATCCTGACCTCATTGATATCGGATATCCTTTCTATCCCTCTGACCACAGTAACCTGCTTTTGGCTTTTCAAGAAAGGCTATGACCCTGACAATATAATGGGACCGTATGTGACGACAACAGGGGATATAATAAGCCTGATAGCCTTGTTTTTGGCTGCATGGGTGATAGTATGAAGATATTCTGGAAGATAATGAAGGAGAGCATAAAGATACTCATACTTGCCTCCCTCATAAGCTCTCTCGGAGGCATAGGCCTTGAGAGCGTCAGTGCAAGGCTTGTCGCCCTCATCCCTCTCCTCATACTGATGCCTGCGATGAATGATATGATAGGCGATTTCGGCGCGATAATCTCCTCAAAGATATCCACCATGCTATATCTCGGCAGGCTTAAAGAAAAAAGATGGTGGGGCTCGCATGAAGCAGGGGATGTTTTCCTGACAGTTGCTGTTGTTTCTATCCTTAGCGCAGTATATATCAGCCTTCTTTCCGGAGCAATAGCCTTGTTCAGGGGATTTGACCTGAAAGGCGTGTTCCTCCTGAAGCTTGTCATTGTCACGATAATGACGACGATAATACTCATCGTGTTCATGTTCTGGCTTTCTGCCACTGCAGGATTCTACACGTTCAAGAAGAATGAAGACCCGAGCAATTTCCTGATACCCCTCACGACATCAGTGGCGGATCTCGGCAGCATGCTCATAATGACGAGCATGATAATGTGGTTCTTCTGAAAATGGCCCTGTGAAACAAAAGTTTTTTATATTAAGCCATGAAATACCCGGATATTCGAAAGTGATCGGATGGAAATAAGAAAAGAGACGGATTTTCTGGAAAAGAGCAGGCAGTTCGCCGATTGGCGCAGGAAAAACAAGGATAATTACCTATCTTATATCCTTTTCATCAGCGGCGAAAAGGAAGACAAGCTTGAGATGGGCTATCATAACAAGAAGAATGACAAGGTCACTACTTTCTGCATAACTAACTGCGGGAAAAAGGAAAGGGGCATAGAGATCAGGCCTGAGGAGAATGTATTCAAGAAGCCGGACATGGATGTCAAAAAGCTTGAGATGGACACAGTGAAGATAGATGTGGGAGAGGCATTGGCAATAGCGCAGAAGCTCCAGAAAGAGAAATACCCTGCAGAGGCCCCGATAAAGATAGTCCTAATACTGCAGAACCTTGACCCTTACGGCCAGATATACAACCTGACGTACGTCACAAAATGCTTCAAGACGCTCAATCTCAAGATAGATTCCGAGACAGGGGATGTGGTTGAAGAGGATCTTGTGTCTTTGATGCAGATGGGCGGGAAAGAAGCCAAATAAGGGGATTTTTTAACAGGAATATATTTCTTATAATATTGAATGGTTTGTTTACATTTAATATCCAACATTATTTGCGGGATAGATATGGTAATCTTTTATAGGACATACAACCTTATCTGAGGGGGAACGCGGTTCCCCCCGTCCCCCTCCTATAACGCAACTATGTTGGAGAGCAGTTGTTTGCGGGCAGTTGAGCGAGATAATGAAGAGAGCATGAGCCATATCCAGAAGTTCTGCGATGGAGGCGAATGGAAGGGGGATGATACAAAAAACTTAAAATTGAAATATGGGAGAATAACGAGTAGGTAACTCACCAGTAATCAAAATCCAAAAACATCTATTCTTTATAATACAACATCAAGAATATATTATTCATCGCAACATTATTTAAAAACAAAATGCCACAACACCTTTATGCATGAAGCTGAAAGTCAAAAAACTCCAAGAAGATGCTATTCTTCCTCAGCATGCCAAAAAAGGCGATGCTGCCATCGACCTGAGTTCGTGCGAAGAGCTTGTTCTTAAGGCAGGAGAGAAGAGGCTTGTGAGGACAGGAATAAGCCTTGCGATACCAGAAGGCTTTGCCGGCTTTGTATGGGACCGTTCAGGCCTTGCAGCCAATCATTCTGTCCACAGCATAGCAGGAGTAGTCGATTCTGGGTACAGGGGTGAAGTGAAGGTCGTCCTGATAAACCTCAGCAAGGAGGATTTCAGGATCGAGAAAGGCATGAGGATAGCGCAGATGGCGATCCAGCCTGTTTCCTCAGTGGATGTCGAAGAAGTTAGGGAGCTGGATAATGATACTGAAAGGGGAAAAGGAGGATTTGGAAGCACTGGAAGATAGTTAGCAAATATTAAATACTTGATAAGGATATAAAAAAGAGGTGTAAGATGGCAGTGAGCTATAACGCAAAGAAGAATTGCAAGAAACTTGATTGTTTCTTCGATTGTGACGGGGAGAAACCTTCGGAAGCTGCAGAGGAAGAAGGATTGAAGGAAGCGATGTAGCTGTTTTATTCTCTTTCTTGGAATATTGTTCTTGTGCGTTAGCTTTATTAATACATCACACAGAAGCATTCTGATGCCAAAGATAAACTATACTGAAGAAGACCTTGAAGACCATAATGGCATGGGTGCGGTGATAAAAGATGATAAAGGCCAGATTCTTGTGCAGGAGCATGTCAAATATGGCTTCTGGACCCTGCCGGTTGGGAAGGCAAAAAAAGACAGCGACGTGAAGGAAGGCCTAAAAAAGGAGCTTCTTGAGGAATGCGGGATAAATGCAGTGAAATTCAGGGAGATAGCAAAGAGAGATTATTATTATACAAGGAATAAAAGAAAAGTTCTGGTTATGGTGCATCTTTTTGAGATAGAAAAGTATGAAGGGATTATTGAGAACAGAGAGCCTGAAAAGCACAGAAAACAGCTGTTTATGGGCCTTAAGGAGATAGTTAAGCTTCCTTATCTCTCTGACATAACCTTGTTCTATCTTGAAACGCTCGGGATCAAGAGGAAAGCGAAACTGAAGTGAGCTGTTACCCTCCTTTTTTGTCCAATTTCAAATCATCATCCTGATTGTAGTGCAGATCGTATCTCAATGCCAATTCTGCCTTCTGGAGCTCTGAACCTATGTCCAAAGCATGGCTCATCTGAGAGATGACATGTTTCCTGTCAAGCATCCTGAATATCTCTGCTGCGTTCCTGCCCCTGAACTCGTCCAGCTTCTTGCCTTCCTGGCTGTAATGCGAGATCACAATCTCTTTCTTCTCCTTATCCACCTTTATCACAACATTGCCTCTTGGGTCCCATTCATGCTCCTTGCCCTTGTAATATATGTCAAGGATCTCCTGAACTTCTTTCATGCTCTCTTCATATATATGGGCAGAAGCCGAGAATATTGTCATAGAGCCCATCTTTATCCCTGTCTCTTCAGAAACGTGCTTCTGGAGTTTCCTCAGCGCAAAGGCGTTCTGCGGCCATCCCCTGTACATGTCATGGCTCCTGAAATATGCATTCATGAACAGCCTGTTGTCCTGCACGATGAAATTGACAAGGTCAAGGCATGGCGCATGCTCGTTATACACATCCTTGCCAACATCCCATGTGACTGCTATGGCTCTCCTTGTGAAAGGCTCTTTCTTCAGCTTTTCTATGACTGACCTTATCTGGTCTACGCCTTCATGATCCATTAGCCTCTGGCCATAGGTGTAGTTTATGCCCTGGATTTTGTTGGCAGTCAGGACTTGGGGGTAATATGCCTCAAGCTCTTTTTTCGTGAAATTGAAGAAATCGTACCATCTCGGCTCTTCGGGGTCTTCGTCAGTTATTACAGCGACGATATTGAGCAGCTCTTTCTGCGTAGTGCTGTGGTGGCTTTTCTTTATGTGGCCGAACCTCATTATCTTGCTAAGGAGGATTATCCATGCCATCCCGACTGTCTTCGCCCTTATCTTGAATACAGAGCTGTCTGTAGGGAATCTTTCAGGCAGCTCAAGCTTTGGCTCTGGGAAAAGCCTTGGCTTCCCAAAAGGCTTCCTGCCCTTGTCAATAGAACCTATCCTTTCTGCTATCTTCTTCGGATCGATCACTCCGATCATATTTATTATCTCAACATTCTTCCTGAATTCTGCAACCGCTTCATCAGGTATCTCTTTCTCTATGTGTGCGTTTTCAACTCCGAGAATGTTATGCCTGCTGTCTATGCCGTTTTTTGCCAGGCTTAAAAGCGCTTCACCGCTCCCTGACTTGTCTGTGCCGCAAAGGATTATGTATCTTATCGCAGGATTCGCGAATATGTTCCTTATTATGGCATTTATGCCTGCCTTCGAGTACAATTGGCCGATTGTAGAGAAAGAATTCCTGTCAAGGCCTTTCGCTATCATCTCTTTCTCAGTCCACAAGGTGATTATGCTGATATTGCTGTCCTTATCACCGACTATAAGATTCTCAGAAAAATAAATAGGCCATCCCTCCTTCATCTGCATTCCTCATCTGAATATATCCTTTGATTTTTCCCATACTATCCTTTGTATGTCCCCTATCTGCATTATCCTTCCTTCTTTTACGCATTCGATCATGATCCATCGCTCTTTTTTTGCTATCTCCATGTAGGCCTGCTCTGTGTCCTTCAGGTGGGAAGTGTCTGCTTCGTGGATATCCTTCCTGTTGCCTCTTTTTGTTATCAATGTCTGGGCGATCTCAGCAGGGACATGCAGGAAAATAACCGCATCAGGCCTCGGTATCATGTTCTGGCTGTATTCAAGGTCATCTATCCATTCCATGAACCTCTTCCTTTCCCCTGGATCCTTTATCTTTGATGCCTGATGGCCTTTGTTCGATTGCTGGTACCTATTGGCGATTATGATATCGCCTTCTTCAAGCCATCTTTTCATCATGGGTGCTGCATCAACCCTGTCCTCTGCATAGAATCTTGCGGCATCATACGGGCTTACGTCCTCTACTTTGCCGAATTTCCCGGCAAGATAATCCTCTACTTTCTTTGCGCATGGCCTGCCGTACTGCGGGAAATCGATTGTTTTTACCTTGAAGCCTTCTTTCTCAAGCTTTTCCACAAGAAGCTTTGATTGGGTAGCCTTGCCAGAGCCGTCAGTGCCTTCGATTACGATAAGTTTTCCTTTATGCTCCGATTTTCCTCTTTTAGGCATGTGTACCCCCAAGCCAAGCAAATTATCAGGTTTTTATATAGTTTGTGGTGGTAAAAGTTTAAGGTTGTTTTGTTTATAGTGCTATTATTGGCAGAAGGAATTTTTTTACATAGAACGCCGCCATCACCGCGGCTCGACGATCTCCTCACGTCGTTCGGAGCCCTACTCGGCACCCCGGAGGGGCCGACCCCCGCCTCGCCGAGCGCAGTGGCGGCGTGCGCAGGACAAAACAAAAAAATATATAAACCAACCAATAAAATAATGTTATCAGGGGGTTTTATGGACGTCGTAAAGACTATATTCGAAGGAGCGAAAAAACTGCTTGCATTGGCAGAGAAAAGCCTTAAAGAAGGTGATGTGAAGCCTTTTTCTGATACTGAGTACAATCTTCCTGTAGTATATGCGCTGTTCGGCAGGGAGATAAAGGGAAAAGAGGATGCTGCTGAGATTCTCGATAAGATAAGGAAAAAGCTAGAGAAAGAGCAGACATTGGAGAATGCTCTAAAGGCAGGGGTTTATTCTTATGCCCTGCTGGAGCTTGTTGAAGCCGTAAAATATGCTAAAGAGAATAAGACCAATTTCATCCCTGACACTGTGATAAGGAGCCTGGGCCTGCCTCTGGTCAATGGGACGATCCCTGGCGTCGCTGTTGTTGTCGGAAAGGCAAAAGACGAAGAGGAGATGAAAAAAGTCCTTGAGGAAGCTGTCTCACATGCGCTACTTGTCCTTGTTGTCGGAGAATGCTGCAATCAGTATGATAAGACAAAATTTACTCCTGAGAAAAATGTCATCCCTATAGGCGCAGAACCCACAAACCTTGCCCACGTCATGAATATTGTGTTTAGGATACCGATGATCTTCGCAAAGATACCTCCTGGAGAGAAAAAAGAGATAGAAGAGTATATAACGGAGAGGGTTCCTGCTTTTGTGGTGGTTCTCGGAGAGATTGATGAGGTTGTTTTAGCTTTGGGAGCCGGCTGTTTAAGGTTAGGATTTCCAATCACTACAACAAATGAAGCTGGAAAAGCAGTGGAACAAATCTTTGTAGGCCCTGCAGAAAAACTTATTGATGAAGGTGTAAAAAGAAAGGGGATTAAATCGAAGAAACTGGACATAAGACTGCCTATGGGCTATGGGAACCTTTATGTCGGGGAAACGATAAGGAAAGAGGATATGGCCCTGGAATTCGGCGGGAAGAAGTCAAAGGCATTCGAGCTTGTCCAGAAAGATGATTCCATAGAAGACGGTAAAGTCGAGATCATCGGCAAGGACATTGATGGCCTTGCAGAGAATGCGAATGTGGGTTTGATAGTCAGTGTGGCAGGAGACTTTGAGAAGGATGCAGAGCCTGTGTTCGAGAGGATGATACATGAGCACCTCAATAAGATAGAGGGATTCATGCATCTCGCTTCAAGGGATATCATATGGTGCAGGTTCTCCAATGAGGCCAAGAAGAAAGGGCTGAAGCTGAAGAATCTGGGAGAAGTCCTTGTGAGATCGATGAAACAGGAATTCCCATTGATAGAGAAGGCTTCAGCGACAATAATAACAGATGATGATGAGTTCAGCAAGCAGCTTGCGCATGCGAAACATGTCTACAAGGAGAGGGATGACAGGATAAAAGGCCTTACAGAGGAGAATGTGGATATGTTCTATGGCTGCACTATGTGCCAGAGCTTCGCCCCTAATCATGTATGTGTCATAACACCCGAGAGGATTGCGCTGTGCGGCGCGATAACATGGCTGGATGCAAAGACTGCGATGAAGATAAATCCTTCTGGCATGAATTTTGAGATACCTAAGGGAAGCATCATTGACAATGAGAAGGGGGAATATGAAGGTGTGAATAAGATCGTGAAGCAGAAATCCCACGGCAAGATCGACCGTTTCCATCTCCATTCGATATTCGGCTTCCCGCATACAAGCTGCGGCTGTTTTGAAGCGATCGCGTTCTATATCCCTGAAGTCGACGGCATAGGCATTGTGCACCGTGATTTCAAGGGAGAAACCCCTATCGGGATGAAATTTTCCACTCTTGCAGGAATGACTGGAGGAGGGCTGCAGTCAGAAGGGCTGATCGGAGTGGGAACTGCTTATGTTGCATCTAAGAAAGCGTTCCTGGGCCAGGGCGGCAGGGGGAAGATAGTTTGGCTGCCGAAGGAGCTGAAAGAGAGGTATAAGGATGATATTCCTGCTGAGATTTTTGGGAAGATTGCGAGTGAGGAGGATGTGAAGGATATAAATGAGCTGCAAAAATGGGTTGATGGAAAGAAATAGTTATGTAATTTTAACCTGACATTTCAAAAATATTTGTGGGGAAACTACGTTTCCCCTTACCCCCTTCCTACATTGTGCTGGGAAGGGGAGCAAAAGCAGGCATTCAGGTGAGTTGTTTAAGGCAAAGAAGAGGGCATGAGGCATATAGGGAAGTTGTGTGATGGAGCCGAATGGAATGTTGTTTTTGAAAAAAACAACTAAGAAAACCGAAGGTTTTCTGTTGAGGAAAAAATAGTTTTATGGGGAAAAGATTATTAAAATGATAGTAGCAATCTCAGGCAAAGGCGGCGTAGGCAAGACAGTCTTCTCAGCTTTGACCATAAAATACCTCACGTCAAAAGGGAAGAAAGTCCTTGCTGTCGATGCAGACCCTGATGCGAACCTTGCAGAGGCCCTCGGTGTTGAAGTCGAGAACAGCATCGGCGGGATAAGGGAGGAATTGCAGAAGATCCAGCACAAGATACCTGGCGGACTGACAAAAGAGGCTTTCCTGCAGAGGAAGATACAGGAGATAATAAGCGAACATAAGGGTTTCGACCTTCTTGTTATGGGGCGTGCAGAAGGCCAGGGCTGCTATTGCTGGGTCAACAACATATTGAGAGAAAACATAGACAAATTATCTGCCAATTATGATTTCACAATAATCGACTGTGAAGCGGGGCTTGAGCATCTGTCAAGAAGGACGACAAAAGATGTTGATATTATGTTCGTAGTGCTTGACCAATCAAGGCTTTCCCTTAACACTGCATTAAGGATAAAAGAGCTGGCAAAAGAGGTTGATATAAATTTCAAGAAGCTTTTCATAGTGCAGAACAAGGGCCAGAACAAGAACTTTGAGAAAGAGGCAGGGAAGGAAGGAATCAAGGTCATTGGAGTCCTGCCTGAAGACAATGAGATCGTGAGGCTGTACAGCGAGGGGAAAGCCATAACTGGCATAAGCGAGAAGGCAAATGCTTATTATTCTGTCAAACAGGTTTGGGAGAACCAAAATATTTATTAACTCTCCCCGAATCCTCCCTCTCATGAAAGGGGGTTCAATATGAGGATTTCTGCAGTCATAGAAGCTGATACTATAGAGAGCGCCCACCCCAAGGTCCTGGAATTGATCCATAATGAGGGGGATGAGCACAGCGACGAGTATGGGGCCAAGACAAGGGAAGTCTTCAACCTAATGATAAAGGTGAAGAACCCGACAGAGAAGATGATTCCGCATGCTTTCCACATGACGAAGATGGAATTGGAGGAGTATGCCCTCAAATATTACCTCAGCCCGAAAGTCGAAGGCGAAGTCTACACCTATGGGGAAAGGATGCTTGATTTCAAAGGGGATGGGGAATACAACCAGATCCAGCATATCATCGACAAGCTCAAGAAGAATGCAAACTCAAGGAGAGCTGTTGTTGTCTTATGGGATCCCACAAGGGATGGGACAAAGATTGAGCATCCTCCGTGCATGGACATGCTGGTGTATAACCTCAGGAACGGGAAGCTCCATTGCACTTCTGTTTTCAGGAGCAATGACATGCTGAGGGCATGGCCGGCCAATGCATTCGGGATAACAAGATTGCAGGAATTCATCGCAGGAGAGATAGGATGCGAAGTCGGCACATTGACGACAATGTCAATAAGCGCGCATATTTATCTGTGAGGATATCCATGAAAACTAAAACGATATTGATTTTGGCAATTCTATGCATCTTCATTGTTTCATGCAGCGAGCAGCCTGGACAGCCTGAAGAAACAGGAGCCAAAGACACTAAAGCAGTTCAAACAATCCAGGAGGAAGCCAAAGCGCCTGAAATAACAAGAGAAAGCAAAATCCCTTCAGATGCAGTTAAGGTTACTCCTCAGACAGACATCAATCCTCCAAAATCAAAATCAGACGAATACGATGACCCTATTCCTTTATCCTCGGCAATCAACAGCGCAGGAGCTGAAGATTCCCCATTCATGATGCCAGATGGAAACACATTATATCTCTTCTTCACGCCCGATGTAAGGGTCCCTGTTGAAAAACAGCTTCTTGACGGTGTCACAGGAATTTGGGTTTCAAAAAAAGTGATTGGAGAATGGGGCAAACCTGAAAGAGTTGTGCTCCAGGACCCTAAAAAGCTTGCGCTGGACGGCTGCGAGTTCGTCCTCGGCAGCACGATGTGGTTCTGCTCTGCACGGGAAGGCTATGCAGGCATAAACTGGTTCACAGCAGAATTCAAGGATGGGAAATGGCAGGATTGGAAGAGTGCGGATTTTAACCCTGATCATAAAGTAGGAGAGCTGCATATCTCAAATGACGGCAATGAGCTTTATTATCATTCAGACAGGCCCGGCGGCAAAGGCGGCCTGGACATCTGGGTGTCAAAAAAGGTCAATGGGGAATGGCAGCAGCCGGAAAATGTTGAGGCAGTCAACTCAGAGAGGGATGATGGGTGGCCTGCATTGAACCCTGAGGAGAATGAGCTTTGGATTTACAGGGATTACGGGCTGTTGAGGTCAAAGAAAATCAATGGAGAATGGCAGACGCCTGAACCGATGTTCTCGCCGCTTGCGGGCGAAGCGACACTGGACAATGAAGGGAATGTCTATTTTGTCCATCATTATTTCAAGGACGATAAGATGATAGAAGCGGATATTTACGTTGCGCATAAAAAAGCGGTAAAACGGCGGTAAGGTGAATAGGATGAAAGCAAAAATCATGGTTTTGGCCTTTATTGTGATGTTCGCATTGAGCGGCTGCGGAAGCACAAAGTGGGATATCTTCAAGGACGGGAAATTCAGCATAAGCTATCCTGTGATGAATATGGGCAAAGACCTGAATGAGAACCTGATGCTGCAGACAGGCAATTCCAGATGCATGCTCCTGGTGAACAAGTACCCTGGGCAGTCAGACGTGAAGGGATTCGCAAACTACATAAAAGACCTGCTGACAAAAGAACCTGCAACGACAATCACAAGCGAGGACATCAATGACTCAGAAGCCAATTTTGAACTGAGGGTCATCTACAGCAACAAGCCGTACATCTCAAAAGTCAAGTTAGTGTCGTGCGAAGGTGCAATGTACAATATAATGATGAACTGCCAGGAAAACGGCTATGAAAAGAATGCCCAGGATGTGGAATCCACACTAAGCTCGGTAAAATGCAGTGAATGAGTGAATGATAAACAAGACAAGGATAGGCGATATCGAAATCGGAGGGGAATCGAGATTCTTCAGGTTCGAAGAGAAAGATGATTTCAGGATGGCATTCGCCCTTGCATATGATGAGCATAACCCAAAAATCATCGAAGAGAATGATGTGGATGCTGTCGCTATAACTATAAGAAGTGATAATCCTGAGGAAGCGATAAAGCAGGTCGAGGATTTCAGGAGTAGATGCAAGAAGCCGTTGATAATCTACACCCAGGACAACCCTAACACCGACCATATAATCATAGATGCTATAGCAAGGAGATTCCCCGGCCAGCATTTCCTTTTCTGCTCAGCGACAGTCAAGAACAAGGCGGCAGATATAGCGAATTCCGCCCTCAAGTTCGGCCACAATGTAAGCGCTTATACGACATTGGATCCTGGCGGAGCCATCTCCCTTAACAAAGACCTCTTGAAGACGGGCCTGAAGCCTAAGCAGATCGTCATCGACCCGCTGACATCATTCATAGGGTATGGCATTGAATACTCTATAAGCGCGATGGAGAGGATAAGGCTGGATGCATTAGCCACAGACGAGACATTGAGGATGCCTATTCTTGCAGACCTGTCCGCTGTAAACCAGCTGAGAGAGGCCGATACGAAGGAAAAACAGCTCCATTGGGAGACCATGACTGCAGTCGCATTGATCGCTGCAGGCGCTGACCTGTTCATATTCAGGCACATAGAATCGCTGAGGAAAGTGAAGGGATTCGCAGAAAAGATGAAGAAGAGATAATGCACACATGAGATAAACAGCCGAGGTAAAAAACAATATGAAACTGAGCCCATTCAACCTTTATCCGCATCTTCCGAAGAAGAACTGCAGGGAATGCGGGGAATCCACATGCCTGGCTTTCGCCGTGAAGCTGCTGAACAGGGAAGCAGAGCTTGAGAAATGCCCGCATGTCAATGATGAACAGAAATCAAAGCTTAAGGCCATGTTCGAGCCGCCTGTGAAAGAGATAAGATACAAAGGATATAAGATGGGGGGAGAAGAGGTGATTCACAGGCATGAGCTGACATTCCATAATCTTCCGCTAATTGCATCGAAAAACAGGCCGGATATATTTTTTGAGAGGGCTGGCAAGAGGATGTCTGTTGAGCTTAAAGAGGCTCAGGATGACATCGGCGGGATCATATGGTGCAAAGAGAAGGCAAGAGCAGATGAATCCATAGAGAAGGCAAAAAAGGATGATCTGCCCGTGATAATGAGGGTGAATTCGATAGAAGAGGCAAAATCATTCTCAACAAGATATGACAAGATCATGGTTGAATTCCACGGCTCTCCTGCAGAGGTCTTCAGGAATCTCAAGGATTACAGGGAGAGGGCGATAAAGGGTGAGCAGGGATGCAATCTTCCGACGATGTTCCTGGCTGATGATGAGGCAGAAGCGGCTTATGCATTGATGAGGTATGCGAATATTGTCGTGATAAACAACGAGGAAAAGGAATTCCTTGAGCCATTCATGTATCTGCGCCAGGCGATATTCTCTGACCCGAGGATCCCTGCAAAAGTGGATGCTATACTCTACAAGATAGGGACTCCTGATGAGAACAGCCCTATCTTCGTCGTAGGAAATTATGCCCTGACATATTACACTGTCTCAGGCGACATAAACTCCCAGAAGATAAACTCCTATCTCATCGCATTCGACACTGAGGGTTTGAGCGTCTGGACAGCAGTCGCTGCCAATAAGTTCCTCCCTTCAAAGATAAGAGAGGTAATTGAAAACTCAAGGCTTTCTGAGAGGGTGAAGAACAGGACTCTGGTCATCCCGGGCTTCGCAGCGCCCTTAAAGGGAGCGATTGCAGAGGAAACCGGATGGAAGGTGGTTGTAGGGCCTGAGGACAGCAGGGAGATAGGGAATTTTATAGAGGAGATGAAAAGAGAGAAGCAATGATCATCTCAGTGCCTCAGCCAGAACAGGTCCATCATGATTATTTCTGTCAGGGATTTGACAAACTTATCAGGCTCAGCTTCTCCTGTGAAATCAAGGTCTCTTGTCCATTCGTCAGGGCAGGCTATGGTGAATCCTGCGCCTGCCCTTCTTGCCGAGATTATCCCTTTTGGGGAATCCTCTACAACGACACAGTCTTTTATGGGGACTTTTATGGCTTCTGCGCCTTTTAGATAGGGCTCAGGATGGGGCTTTGTATGTATCACATCTTCTTTGGCGATTATCAATGAGATATACCTCCTAAGGCCGGATATCTCCAAAGAGCTGCTGACACTTTGTCTGTAGCCTGTTGAGACTGCTGCTGAGGGTATCAAAAGGGCAGCAAGATACTGGAGAAACTCGAGCGCCCCGTGCTTCCTATTGAGATTAGGAAGAAGATGGTTGATGAATATCTTCTCTCTTTCCCTCTTTGCGAACCCCAGGTCCAGCCTCTCGCCCAGGTCATCTCTTCCTTCAATCTTATTATCGTCCAGGATGCCCTGAGTCCCTTTTCCATCCCCCTTAATCCAATAATCAATATGCGTCTGCTTGGTGATCGAAACGCCATATGCTGCGAAGAATATCTTGTTCTCTAGGTAATGCAGCGGTTCAGAATCCACCAATGTGCCGTCTACATCAAGCAAAGCCCCTGCATATTCCCTTAAAGGGTTGAGCCTTTTTTCATGAGGCTCATGCTCTTCTGGCCCGGATTTTTTCAGTGGTACAGCATCTAATCCTATCATAAACTCGCCTGCATCCTGTTTACACGCTATTGTTTACACAATATTAATACAGTTTAGAACCTCTTTTAAAGCCATGAAAAGATAAGACTATAAAAATTTAACCTAATGCCTATCTAATCCATCACCCTCAATATCTTCTCCTTGGACCTGAGCCCGTGCGCAATCCCTACTCTCTTCTTGAGAAGCCTCGAGAAGAATTTGATCACTTCCTTATTGGCCTTGTCCTTGTCAGCAGGAGCAGCTACATCCACTCTCAATGCGTTCCTTGCCTCATCTATGCCGATTATCTTCGTCTCTTTTGCATTGGGCTTTACGATGATCCTGATCTGCTTCTCCTGGGAAAGTTTGCCTGCATCCATTTTATCGGTCTGATGAAGGGATGTTGTCCAGCTATCGCTCAGCTGTAGTCCCTCCATGTATGCTTGCACTTCGTGCACCTGAAGAATTTTGTCTCAGGCTCGTCGCTTGCGCGGGTCTGGACAAGCCAGAAGAACGCCTTTGTGTTGTGGCATTTGGGGCATTCTGCCTGCACTTCAGGCATTGACTCGAAATCTTCCCTGTCCACAACTTCGACCTGCTTCTCTTTCGCGACGGTCTCCTTCAGCCTGGCCTGCGCAAGATCCTTGCTCTTGTAGCCGCAGGAGCATGCTAAAAGCTTCTTGTTATCTTCTCTTTTCGGCATCAATATTGCGCCGCATTTCGGACAAAACATTTTACGCACCCCTCATACAGTGTATGAAACTATCCTTGCCTGTCACGCTGTTGATCAGGCATACGAATGAGATCTTTATCCAACCGAGATAAGGCACCCTCAGGACGGCCTTGCCTACCACATCTTTCTGCGGTATCTTATACTCAAAAGGGAATGAGATCGAATTATGGTCTCCTTTGGTCCTGTAGAAATAAAACCCGTCTTGGCTCTCAATGTACGTGACCCGGTGGATTATAGGCTCGGGCCTTATGTTGCTGTTGTAGACTATCACATCCCCTCTTCCCGCTGCGCCTGAAGTTATGCCTTTCAGGACCATTATATCCCCTTTGTTGAAACCATTCTTGAAATCATAAGTCAGGAATTCCTCCTTGCTTATCCCTTCCATAGTGTACCATTCTGCCTGCGGACCCCACCACTCATTGAAATCGCCTTCATGCTCCATGCTGTTAGATATAACTGCGACAACAGGATGCGATGTGTTCAGCATCATCCCGAGCCCCGGGTAGATGACCCCTTTTATCAGTATAAAAGCGACAAGGATATTGATGACCCAGCTCAAGAAACTATCTTCCTCCCAGAAGAAATACCAGAACTTCCCCCAATACCTCTTTACCTTCTTTAAAAGGCTTTCAGGGCCTTTTGAGCCGTTTTTGTCAGCCATGAATGTTGCTGTAAATGGAGATATTATAAAGGTTGCGGTGAGGGGCCATAAAAAATCAAAAAGCTATATAAATACGCCCTATTTACTGCATTTATGAAATTCTGCCCAAAATGCGGAAGGAAGGGAATAGACGGTGTCTTGTGCAGGGACTGCTCTTCTGAGCAGAGCTCCATAAAGTTCAGGGAGATAAGGATAAAATTCTGCATAGACTGCAAATCCTACCTGTTCAAGAACAAATGGGTGAAGGCGGATTCCATTGAAGAAGTGATCAAGAGGATTGCGAAGAAATCATTGAAGAGCAGGATAGCCGGCGAGATAATCCCTTTATTGCCCGAGATAGAATTCAAGCCGGGCATAAATTATGATTTCGAGGTGAAGATAAAAGTCTCGCCGAAAGAGAAATATTTCATCCCTGCACGGATAGAGATGACGACATGCCCTAAATGCAGCAAGAAAGGCACAAAATATTTTGAAGGTGTGCTCCAGCTGAGAAACCCGAATGAAGAGGTGATAGGTTTCATAAGGAATGACATCAGGGGGCAGGCCGGGAAAGGAGTTTACATAACAAAAGAGGAAAGAGTGGAATACGGCAAGGGGGTTGATTTCTATATCACGTCGCAGAAATACCTGCAGACGCTCGGATTCAAGCTGCAGAAGAAATTCGGGGGGATAATGAAGGTGAACTCCAGGCTTTTCTCAAGGAACAAGCAGACGAGCAAGGATATATTCAGGGTGAATGTGCTTTTTGAGATGCTTGATTTCAAGGTGGGTGATGTCGTGCTTGTCGGGAACAAACCGATCAAGGTGACAGACATAAGCAAGATAGCCACAGGGTATGACCTTGCCATGGAAAAAAAGACGAATTTTGAATACAAGAAGAAGGATTACAGGGTGCTTGAGAGGAAAAAGACGAGCGTGGTCAAGATATACCCTTCTGTGGAGGTCATGGATCCTGAGACCTACCAGAACCTGAAGACAGGCAACAGGAAAAATGTGAGCATGGGGGATGAAGTCGAGGTTGTGATTGTCGAAGGGATTGCATATATGGTATGATTTTGGCATGATTATCTTTATTCTTATCCTTATTATGATTTATTGTCATCTATCCATACCCACATCATCAGCGGGATTAGGGGCATCAACAAAATATTTAAATACGCCTGGCATTTAACAGGATAAACGAGGTGAAATTCATGAGCAAAGTCGGTTCTATATTAGTAGTGGTTGTTTTAGCTGCGCTTTTGGTATTCATAGGATACAGGTACTCTGAGGATATAACAGGCGGCACTGTCAAGACGGCTGAAATAAAGTGTTTTGACACAGACAATGGCAAGGACCATTATCTCAAAGGGAATGTCACCCTGGGTTCTGATTTAAAAACCGATTTCTGCGCCGTAAGGCCTGGTGAAGTCGCCTCAAGGAATAACAAGGCAGGGGATCTGATGGAATATTATTGCAAGGATGACAAGACATATGATGTCCTGGCTTATGCATGCCCAAAAAGGTGCAAGGACGGCAAGTGCGTAATGCCTTTGTCAGATGAGTTTTTCATGCTTGACCCGATAGAGACTGCAGATAGGACATTAAAGCCGTGTGTTGATTCTGACGGCGGGAAGGTGTATTCCAATAAGGGGGGATTGTCAGGCTCGACAATAGACCCAAAAACTGCAGAAGATGAATGCGTGCTGATGGGCGGGAAGAGCGTTGTTGCTGAGAGATACTGCTATTCGAAGGAGAGAGGCGCTTTTGAGTATTATGACTGCGCCAAGGAAGGGAAAGCGTGTGATAACGGCGCTTGCATAGTTTTACAGCCGGTAATCGAATCAAGCAGCCTAAAATGGGCTTATGCTGTCCTGAATGACAATGTCATGACGAATGAGCCTGGCTGCACATACGGCGGAGAGGGCAATTTCCTTCCCACAACACAAGGTTATGTGAACATTGCGGCAGGACTGACACCGGCGCAGGACAGCTATAGAGGATATGTCGGCAAGACTATCACAGAGTATTGCGACAAGGATGATATCACAATAAAATGGGAACTCTATTGTGACAGCCATGGCTATGCCCATATGGCCAAAGTAAAATGCGAAAATGTCTGCCAGCTCGGCGCATGTGATATGAGGGAGCGCTGAATTTTGTTTATTTTTATTATTCCTTTTTATTTTATATACAGGTGAGTTATATGTGGCCATTCAGGAGAAAGAAAATTAGTAAGGTTGATTACAGCAGGATTGCTGAAGAGGACAAGGAGCTTCTCACAGAGGATGACCTGGCGAAGTCTGATGCAGAATTCAGGGAGGAATCCGGGTTCATAATAACAAGATTATTGAATAGGTTCAAGAAATTGTAGGGAGCTTTAATCAGGGGATAACCAGATTACTGTTTCTAAGGAACATAAAAAAGAAAAAATATAAAAAAGAAAAAATAGATTATTCAGTCAGACTCCTCTTCTGTCCGTGCAGTTATGCTGACAGCGCCGCCGACGTCGACATTCTCGTCATCCTCTTTATCGTCATCTTCCTGCTCGTCTTCCCTCTCTTCCTTGATTACGGGCTCCTGCGCATCTTCCTGTTCCTGCTCATCTTCGGCAGAGTCGTCGTCTTCCTCATTTTCAGAGGATTTCCTCTCTCTGGTCTCCTTGCCTTCCCTTACCTCAGCCTTGACCTGCGCCTTTATCTCTTTGCCCATCTCTGTCACTTCTTCAGAGGATTTGCCTGTCTTTGCCTGTATGGCTATCTTGACCTTGTTCTTCTTCAGCTCGACTTTGACTTTTGCGTCACCGACTTCATTTCTTAGCTGATTGACGAGGGCAGCTATCTTCGCCTGCTGCTCTGCAGTCAACTGGAGCTTCTCTTCTGCTTTATCCTTTGCGTCTTCCATCTCCAATTCCTGCTCATCAAGCTCATTCTCTATCTCAGTCTGCTCTTTGAGCTGCTCTTCAGGCGCATCGTCGCCGTCCATCTCCTCTACAGCCTGTTTGACATGACCGAGAGCTTTTCCATGCTCCTTTCTTGCTTTTTCGGCATCATCAAACTTCTTCTCAGCTATCATGGTCTTGACTTCCATAAGCCTTTCCCTTGCATTGGCCAGCCCTTTCTGGGCCTTTGCTGATTTGCCTAATGTCAATGCCAGGCTCACCCTTTCTATAGCCCTCTCAATCCCCCATAATACTGGCTGATCAGGTGTTATTCCTGCATCTTCAACCTCTTCTGCTGTAACGACACCCGTCTCTACCGCATCAACTTCTACTATTTCGACTGTCTCTTCAGCAGGTGCTTCTGCAGGGGTTTCTGTTTCAGCTTCTGGCTGCTGCACAACAGTCACAGTTTCAACTGCTTCTGGACTATCAACTTCTGTTACGGCTGGCGCTTCAGTCGTTGCTGCATCTGTTGATATCTCTGTCACTACAGGTGTGTCTGTTGCTGCAGAATCGTCAGCTAGTGCTGGATCTGCCGCAACTTGGCTTGTGTCTGCATCCTGTGCGAATGCCAGTGAGACTACGCTCAATAGCATAAGCAAGGCCACAAAAAGACTTGCTATTTTTTTCATTTTTTCGCCTCCTTGGAATTTATACTTGTTTATGAACTTGTTTGTGATTTGAACTTGTTCATGGTCATCTCAGCAATAGTCTATCTTAGCCATCGTTTTTTTGGTCCCTTCATTCCCAGTGGGTCCAGGGGGGGTTTTAATGTTAGTTTTACATGGTTTTATTAATATTGCTGTCATCTTTGCTGAGTCTGAGCTTATCTTCCAAAACAGCCATATCCTTTCTTAACAGATGTACGGAGTATTGCGCCAATGTCGAAGCGTCTATAGGTTCGCCGACTTCAGTCCGGAAGATAGTTTCGCTTGATATTCCCATTATGGGCAGCAATTGTGATCTGAGTATGCCATAATGCTCTTTTAGGTCTAAAAGCATCAGAAGAGAGATGTCTTTCCTGCCTGCTGAGAGCAGTTCTCCTGCCATAGAAAGCTGGTTCATAGCATAACCCAGATATGAAAAATAATCCTTCTCGCCATTCAGCATTCCGCTTTGGTCCGGCATCCCCAGATATGCGAAAACAGATGTGAGGTTTTGTTCAGGTGTTTTTAGTTCCATTTTAATCCATTGTTTTGGTTGTTTTTATTTGATTGTTTTTTATCAATGATTTTTTATTAATATTTTATCCCTGCTTTATCCTTGCTATGCCCTTGCTATGCCTCTCCCTAAAATCAAAAAATGCTGGAGTGACAGTAATCGGACCCAGGCCACGGGTCATCATGATTTCCCAAAGGGGTTGGTTGTGTGGTGGCCATCATCATAGCCTGAGCCCATCTTAAGTATCAGTTAGCGGCTAACTACTTATTTGTTATCTGAAGAACTCAGCCTTTATACGGTTTATCAAGGAAGAATAAGTGTTTTATAAGTTCAAATATGTTCATTTACAGTTTTTTAAGGAAAACAAGGTTTTTCTTGCCTCTTTTCTCCTTATGGACGACATTTCGCTCTTCTAACTCCTTCAAAAGGCCGGAAAGCTTTGCTTTGGAAAATCCAGTTATAACCCTTAATGTGCCCTGTTCGCACTGGCCTTCCCTCTGCTTGAGTATATTGACAACCTGCTCCTCATCCTCCTTAAGGTGTTTCTCAAGCATATCCTCCTTTTCGACGACTTTCTCGACAACCCTCTCCACGCTTGGCTTTCTCTTAAAAAGGAATGCCACGAGAGCGATAAGAGCGATTATTATTATCCCTAGTGCCCAGATGAGGTAGCTGTTCCCTTTCTTCTCGATGAACCTGACAAAAAAGCTTTTCTCATCGCCTTTGTTCAGGCCTGAATACCCCCATGCAAGATTGATCAAAAGGCCGTCTGTAGTGACTGCATCAGGCAGAGGATATGCCGGGCTTGTGCTGATGTCTGATTTAGGCAGTGGCTTCTCAAGCACGGAATTCTCCGGCAGCGTAAGCGTGACTTTAAGGTTATCCGCATCATAAGGCATCCTCATGCTCACTATGAACTCCGACCTGTCGACAAATTCCCCAGTAACGTAGTTCAGCCTTATGCTCTTCGATGAATTGAGCCTTGCCCTTATCCTGCCATCTTCCACTTTTGATTCGACAAATGCATTGTCGATGTAGAGTGAAGCTGTTTTTACATCGTCTGGCACATCCAGGAATATCTCGTTTGTTGCCTTCTCGCTGAAAAGCATCTCCTTGTCGACGACGACCTTGCCATAAGCCATATGGAAATTTATCGTATAGTTCTCAAGCGTCTCTGCTGATGAGAGCGATGGGGATAGAAGGACCAATGCAGATAATATGAATATGGCTGCAGCATCTGATATAGACGAGTGCGTATGAGATTTCCCCATTTGAATGCATAAGCTAGCAAAATATTTAAATCTATCGGAAAGTGATATGACAAAGAGAGGTTCATAGAGGTAAAATGATAAGTATAGACGGCAATTATCTTGAAGGAGGGGGCCAGATCCTTAGGACGGCGCTGGCATTGTCCGCCATAACGCAGAAACCTTTTGAGATATCTGACATAAGGAAGGGGAGATGCGAATCCGGGCTCAAGCACCAGCATATGTACTGCGTAAGGGCATTGAGTGAGCTGTGCGATGCAAAAGCCGATGGCGATGATGTAGGTTCTGAAACCCTGAAGTTCTTCCCGGGGAAGATAAAGCCGAAAACCATTGATATAGACATAGAGACGGCAGGCTCGATCACTCTTCTGCTGCAGTCCCTGCTTCTGCCATGTCTTTTTGCAGGAGGTAGGACAAGGCTCAGGATCACAGGCGGGACAGACGTAAGATGGAGCATGCCCGTGGATTATTTCAGGAACGTGCTTCTTCCGCAGCTTCACAAATACGCAGAGATTGATTTTTCCCTTGCAAAAAGAGGGTATTACCCCAAAGGAAGCGGCAGAGTGGAGATTAACATAAAGCCGAAGTTCAATTTTGATGACAGGATGCAGGCAGATGACATCGTGCTGCTGGAACAGGGTGATATCATGCAGATCAAAGGGATAAGCCATGCCTCTTCTGACCTGCAGAAGGCAGAGGTGGCAGAAAGGCAGGCAATGTCTGCCCAGTCTATGCTTAAGCAGACAGGCTGCCCTGTTGACATAATCACTGAATATCATAACACGGCTTCGACAGGCTCGGGCATCGCCCTCTGGGCCATATTCTCAAAGAGCAAAGAAGGGGTTGATTTTGTCAATCCGATAAGGATAGGCGCGGATGCTTTGGGCGAGAGAGGCAAGAAGGCAGAAGAAGTGGGGAAGGAAGCTGCTGAGAGGCTGATCGGGGAGATAAGATCAAAGGCGCCTGTTGACGAGTATCTTGCGGATAATTTAATCCCTTTCATGGCGCTGTTCGGGCAGGACGGGATGTTCAAAGCAGCCAGGATAAGCAATCACACGCTTACGAATATCTATGTTGTGGAAAAATTCCTTGATGTCAAGTTTGTAATCGATAAAGAGAACAATGTCATCTCAGTAAAAAAATAGATCTAAGGAATCAGCCAATTGTGCTGAGTTCAATATCCGTCTTAAGCTCCATTATCTCATAATAGATCTTCTTCTTGTCATCTATCGAAGGGAGCCTTGAATACATCGGTTTGAGCCTGTTGTAGAGGTCCTTTGCCCTGTGTATGTCCTTTATCTCAAGAGCATTCCTTGCGGCCTCGATCATAGAATAGATGTCGAATGTCTCCTTTCTCCTTGTCTCCATCATGTCCTTCTCTACTTCCTCTTCTGCGGGCCTTTCAATCAGCTCCCTTGCTACATAAGCGCCGAATTTCTCCTTTTTCAGCTCTCCTTCCTCTTTTTCTATCCTGTGGTAAGCCTGCTTGACCCTCTTCTCTTTCTTGTTCAGTATGCTTGATCTTTCTGACAATGCTTTTTCCCTCCTCTCGATCTCCTCAAGATCCATGAGCCTAGTGGATTTCTTGTTTATCTCTGTATCAAGCTCCCTTATATCCTTCTCCATCTGCTGCTCTATCTTGTCGCGGGATTTCTTCAGGGATTCCACATTGGCCCTTAACTCCTTGACCTTGCTTATCTTGTCAAGTTTCCTCTCGACGTCGTCAGTCTTCTGCTGGAGGTTCTTCTCTATGTTGACTATGTTGTTCTCCCTCTGCCTGAGGTCTGCCTGCATCTCCTCAAGATCCCTCCTCTTCATGTCGAGCTTTGCAAGCTCTGCCCTCAGGCTGGTCTCCTTGCCGGAAAGCATGATCCTTGTCTTTTCCATCTCCTCTACGAGCCTCAATACCTCATCCTCTCTTGACTTGAGGAGGTCATTGCTCTTCTCGAGCTCTTCTACGCTCTTCAGCAGCTCGTCTTCTTTATCAGCAAGTATCCTCTCCTTCTCGTCAAGGTCCTTGACATATGTGGATTTCTCGTCCACTTCCTGCTGAAGCGTCCTCCTCTTGTCTGTAAGCGAAAGTATCTCCTTCTCTATGGTCTCTGATCTCTTGTTCATAGAACTCTCCTTCGATGATATCTCTTTTTCCTTGTCTATGGTGAACTTCTCCCTCTCATTGAGGTTCTTTTCCTTTATCAGAAGCTCGTTCTGCTTGGCTCTCAGGCCCTCGTCCAGCTTGTTCTGCTGCTGCTCTTTCTTTGCTATGCCCTCTTCCCTGTCAAGCAGCTCATCATGCTTCTGCCTGAGGTATTTCCTCTCTGTTTTTGTCAGCTTGATCGTCTCCTTGAGCTTCTCGTCAGCCTTCTTGTTCTCGATTTCGAGGGCTTCTTTCTGCTTTTTTATTAGGTCTGTCTCCCTCATGAGGGAATTCCTGCTCTTCTGGAGGGCCTCGATCTCTTTCTTCGCTACCTTGACCATCCTGTTGACCTGGCTTTCGCGCTCATCATGCTTCTTGTGGGATTCTGATATGGCCTTCTCTTTCTCTATCAGGGAAGACTCTTTCTGGTCGAGATCGAGTTTCCTCTGCGTGATCTTGTCTGAAAGCTTCAGGAGCAGGTCCTGTTTTTCCTTGAGGGTCTTGTCATGGACAGGCGCCTCCTTGCTCTTGAATTTCGCCTGCTGCTCAAGCTCTTTGAGCTCAGCCTCTTTCTGCTGGATGCCTTCAAGCAGGCTGTCATGGACGTCCTGCAGGTTCTTTATCTTCTTCTCAAGCTTGTCTTTTTTCAGCGGGATCTTGTCTTTCTCCTTCAGCTCTGCTTCCCACCTGTCAAGCTCTTCCTTCCTTTTTGTGAATATGACCTGTTCAGGGATCCTGGTTTCTGCCAGGGATTCTGCTTTCTGTTTCTTGCCTTTCTTTTCCTTCTTTTCGGGAATTGCCGCTTTTATATCGCCTATGTCGCCTTTGATCTCCTCTTTTGGGAATTCAGGTATCTCTTGAAGCGGAGGAAGCCCAGCAAACTCGTCTACCTTGCCCTCTTTGCCCTCTTCAGGAGATTTCTTCTTCTTGCCGAATAATTTAGAAAACAGCCCTTTCTTCTCTTTGGATCCTTCAGGCAAGGGAGGTGGCCCTAAAATCTCTTCCATCTTTTTTATGTCGTCATCAGCCATTCTAATCCCCCAAATCATCCCTCTGATATAGTTAACAATATATCTATTTATATATCTTTGTTGTAATTTTAGAATGAAAACAGGGCGTATTAAACAAAAAGATTTATAAATAAGGCCTAAAACAGCCAAAGTATGGCAGAAACAGATAAACCGGTATGCAGCTCATGCAAGAGAAGGGTATCTAATCTGAACAATACTACGAGGTTCAAATGCCCTAAATGCGGCAAGTATGAGATTGTAAGATGCGGCCATTGCAGGGAGATCGTTGCAAAATACAGGTGCCCTGGCTGCAACTTTGAAGGTCCTAATTAAAATGGCACAGGTAGTCATAACATTCAGGATAATGCCTGAGGGCCCTGACACTAACCTTGAAGCGATAGAAAAAAAGGCTTCTAAGATCATTGCAGAGTTCGGTGGAGAGGTAGGCAAATCTGAAAAAGTGCCTGTCGCTTTCGGCATCAGCTCGCTGAACCTCATCTTCATAATGGACGAAAGCATAGGCTCGACTGAGACGCTTGAAAAGGACATAAGCGGGATAGAAGGCGTTAATTCTGTTGAAGTAGTTGATGTGAGAAGGGCTGTGGGATAGAATAACCTTATATTGTTTGATTATTTATTTTTGAAATGCCTTTCTTCAAGCCTCCCGATTATTCTATATTTACATGAGATGATGGATATAAAACCTGCCAAGAAAATAACGAGCCATATGATAAAACTAATTAATTTGAATGAAATAAGGATCTCAGCAAGTATAATCAGCACAATTCCCATCCAGAAATAAGGCATTCTGACAAGCTCTTTAAAATACTCTTTCCTATAAGCCATAAACTTAAACATTTTCTAAATAAAAGAATTTCACAGCAGATTCTTCACTTTCTCTATGTTCTCTGCGACTTCTGAGCCCTTTTTCGTCAAAGTGAGCAGCTTCAGCCTTCCCTGCTTGTCAAAATTTATCAGTCCTGCCTTCTCCATCTGCTGGAGTATCTTGACGACATGAGAATAAGTGCAGTCTATCTGTTTTGCGAGATTAGAGGCATAGACTTCCCCCTTGGCATTCTTCAGATTGACCAGCATCATAGCCGGTTTTTCCCTGAAAAAAACGCCGAAAATTGGTTTAGTCTTCATTTCCAACCCCCCGAACACATACCTCGAATGTAAAGGTTATTTAGTAAAGTATAGTTTTTAGTGCTTATTTATAAAGCTTTCTAATCCCGCAGGATTTCTGCATCGGTTTTCGTTTTCGTTCAGTGCCGAAGGATTCTCTGACAGGAAATTTTGATCTGAATACAGCAAAAATTATAAACGCAGGAAAAAATTTCAATGAAAAGGCGAAAAAACCAAGGGATCGATCGGTAAAAGAGAGATAAGGGGGCATGGACAGGATAGATGAGCAGCGAATTTCTATTTCCGCATGAAAAGATCAGGAAAATCCAGGATGATCTGGTTAAAGATATAGCTGATGCTGTAAAAAACAGGAAACATATGATAGCCCATGCGCCTACAGGGCTGGGGAAGACTGCCGCTGTGCTGGGGCCTTCATTGAAGCGCGCGATAGATGAGAATCTCTCTGTGCTCTTCCTCACATCAAGGCACACGCAGCACATGATCGCTGTAGAGACGCTGAAGGAGATAAGGAACAGGCATAATATTGATTTCAATGCGGTCGACATCATAGGCAAGAAATGGATGTGCGCAATGCCCGGCGTCGAGCTCCTTTATTCCTCAGATTTCTCTGAGTATTGCAAGGCTGTGAGAGAGGACGGCAAGTGCGAGTTCTACATAAATACAAAAAACAACAGCAAAGCCACTGTCCAGGCCAGGAAGATCCTGGATGACATAAAAAAAATGGGCTGCATGCACACTGAGAAGCTGATAGAGCTGGCTAAGCAGGAGAAAGTCTGCCCATATGAGGTCGCCTCGATGCTCGCTTCCGAATCTAAGGTGGTGATCGCGGATTATTCCTATGTCTTCAACCCGGGCATAAGCGAGACCTTCTTCGCAAAGGCGAAAAAAGAGCTCGACAGGTGCATCGTGATAATAGATGAAGGCCACAATCTGCCGAACAGGATAAGGGATTCGGCAACAGAGAAGCTTTCCAGCTTCACTATCAAGAAAGCCATGAAAGAGGCGAAAAAACACGGCTATGATGAGATTGTTTCAGCGCTCTCACAGATACAGGACATACTCAATGATTATTCGAAGGGGATGAAGAGTTATTCTGAAAGGCTTGTGAATAAGGATGATTTCATGAAAAAGATCGCAGGGATAAAGGATTATGACGAGCTCATTGCAGACCTTGAATTCACAGGGGATGCGATAAGGGAAGAGCAGAAGAAATCATCTGTGGGGGCAGTATCGAGATTCCTTGACAAATGGAGAGGGTATGACGACGGATTCGCAAGGATATTCTCTGTCAGGGAATTCAAGATGCAGCCATTTCTCACGCTTTCCTACAGGTGCCTTGATCCTTCCGTGGTCTCGAAGGAGATAATCAGCGGGTCCTATTCCACAATACTCATGAGCGGAACATTGAACCCTACGGAGATGTACAGGGACCTGCTGGGATTCCCGAAGGATACTGTCGAAAGATCGTATGAGAGCCCTTTCAAGGAAGAGAACAAGCTTACCCTTGTGGTCCCTGAGACGACGACGAAATTCTCAATGAGGCATGATGAGCAGTTCATGAGGATTGCGGAGATCTGCGCAGATATCGTGAACATGGTCCCGGGGAATTCTGCGATATTCTTCCCAAGCTATGCGATAAGGGACAGGGTGTATGCATATCTTGACAGCCGATGCAAGAAGACGACCATGCTAGAGCACCAGCGCCTTACGAAAGAAGAGAAGGCCGAGGTCCTTGAGAAATTCAAGAGCTATAGCAAGTCAGGGGCGGTATTGCTGGGCGTTGCGACCGGCTCTTTCGGCGAGGGGATAGACCTGCCGGGAGACCTGCTGAAATGCGTCGTTGTAGTGGGATTGCCTCTGCAGCAGCCTGACCTTGAGACAAAGGAGCTGATAACCTATTATGATAAGAAGTTCGGGAAAGGGTGGGATTATGGGTATATCTTCCCTGCTTTCAACAAATGCCTGCAGAATGCAGGAAGATGCATAAGGTCGGAGACAGACAGGGGCGTTGTCATCTTCCTTGACCAGAGGTATATCTGGCCGATGTACAAGAGATGTTTTCCTGAGGATTCTGACATCAAGGTCACGACGCATTACAAAGAGATGATCGACGAGTTCTTCGAGCCTATGCAGAGGAAGCTGGGTTGAAGATTATCAAAATAACCAGAAGAAAACCACAGTTAATATATGACTTGGGAGACTATGCACTTATGGGCATCAAAGCTGCCTTTAAGGGCCTTAAGCTCGTTTAAGACTGCTTCAACTTTTGATCCCAATTCGCATATCTGGGTCGGTTCTGCAACAACCCCTGTGAAATCCTGAATATTATATACACCACCCACATTTTTCTTTCTACTATTAAACCTCATCCTACTGAGTAATCCAAGGCCTCCCTCTTTCATTCCTTCTTTTAAGCATAGATCCCTGTACTGAACGACAGCTTCTACAAACTCTTCAGGAGTAGGTTGATATATCAAAGGAAGTTCCCAACTTACCATTTCAGGGTCTATATGATTCAAACTTGGTTTAAAAGGATTCTTAAAATCAATTGAATTAAAAGGCCATTTCTCTCTTTCGAATCTTGACCAGATTACTGGTTTTATATCAGAACTCTCACAGTATCTTTTTATAGCAGAATCAACCTCATCAGCAACATGCTTCCTGAATTTGCTGACTTCCTTAAAGGATTTCCTATCATTTATTATTTCAGGGTTTGTTTCCATCAAGCCCATTGAGATAAGATATCTTCCCACCATGCAGGGCATGATGATATTGCTACTATATAAATGTTTCGGAACAGCTATTACTCTTGAGTAACAACTGCCCTTAATCCGCAGAATTCTTGCTTTAAAGGCCTCAATTCGCTTTTTACCTTGCTTCCTGTTTGCGAACTCATCTTCCTGTGTCCTGGCTCAATCTGAGATTGCTCTTGATTGCGTTTTGATTTCAGGCAATCTTCAATCTGTGAAGCTCCACTGATATTTAAGCTCTTGCCTTATTTTGTGAGAATTTGAGCCAATATGGCCATGGTACCATTTTTAGGACTAAAAATAGGACTAAAAGTTGTGTTATAGTCTTTATATACTTTGAAATCTTATAGAAGATTGTGCCAGATTTTGTGCAAGATTTTGTAACAATTCGTTGCAAAGGGGTTTTATATACTTTGAAATCAATAAGCTTCCGTTGCTTCAACGTTGTTTTTGTTAAAGATGTTAAAATAGTCACTTCACTAGTAGTGTGCTTATAAAATGTATACCTAAAAAAATTGTACAATTTTCTGTACAAAAAGTTTAGTTAGGGTATTTATATAGTCCAAAAACAATCAGGAGGTTCAAGATGATGCAGTACAAACGAGAGCCTTTAGAGGATTTTGAGATAGAAGCCCTGAAGAAGGCCTGCGAATCATTTGAAGATTCATTAGTCGTCAATGTCCTGTTAGAGACGGGCATGAGAGTATCTGAACTTGCCAATCTGACAAAGGATCAAATCTCTTGGCAGAGAGACTGCATCGCAACAATAGGCAAGGGCGGAAAAAGAAGGGTAATCCCTATGAGCAAAGCCACGAGGTTTTACCTTACTGAACATTTTAAAGACCATTCAAAGATAGAGTTTGGCCAGAGATGGATTCAGAAGATTGTAAAAAGAATAGCTGAAAAAGCCAGTATAATGAAGAAGATAAGCCCTCATGTTCTCAGGCATACTTTTGCAGTCTGCTACATCCACAAAGGCGGAAACATAAGGGCTTTGCAGGGCATCTTAGGCCATTCCCACATACAGACCACCGATATGTACCTCAACTATTCGGGCATAAGGGTTCTGGAGGATTTCAAGCGTGTATGGGAATGATGGAAACAAGAAATAATTCATTTGAGAATCTAATCCTACTCTGCGGAGTTATTATTGTCTTATACAAATGGTTTGAATCTTATCAGGAGGAGCTTTTAAGTCCTTTTCAGGAGATAAATTGGCTTCATGTTGGAATATACTTTGTCATCATCCTATCTTCTGTAATACTCTTAATCTTTGCCTACAAGAGAAGGAAACAACACTTAGAGAGGAAGAGAGCAGAAGAGGAAAAGCTGCAAAGACAAGAGAAACAGTTGAAAGGGCTTTTGGGTACAACCTTTGGCTATTATTCCTCAGATGAAACAAGAGAGAAATTGAGGGAGATAAAGAAAGCGATATCCTCAATTCCGGAAAAGATAACCTCAAAATATGACCTGAACGGATTCTACGAAAAAGTTGAGAATATAATCTCTGAAAAGATAGGGCAGGAGAATGAATTACGGGAAAGAGAAAAAGCAAGAATACGGACTGAACATGAAGAAGCAAAAAGAAGGGAACAGGAAAGAGAGCAGAAACTCAAAGAAAGCAAGATTGAAATAAAAAAGCCAATCATAGAACGGCATGGCAAAAAGCTGGAGAAATCATTCTATCGTGTCAAGGATTTAAGCGAGGATGAAAGATTAAGAGCAATATCGCAGGGCTTTAAGCATTACAGAGGAATTGAGCTTGACGGCCATCTGTGCATTGGCGGGTTTTACATAAAGAACAATAAGAAAGAAAGCTCTTATCATTTCACTGCAAAACATCTCTTTGCAGAGCTTCGCCCCAATTCAAAGATAGAGTACGGCTTGGGAGACAAGAGGGCTGATGTGGCTTATATCTGCAAGGATTACAAATTGGGGCTTGAGATTGAGACAGGAACCAATAAGATTGAGCAGTTAGCAGCAAAAATCCCATGGCTGGAAAGGAACTTCAGCCAGTGGATTTTTGTCTGCTCAAGGAAGGTCATGGGTAAATATGTGCATTTGGTTGATGGCAAGAAAAGCTTCTGTCTATCTCCAAAAAGGGCAAAGGAGAAGGTCTTGGAGCTGACTGCACCCAAATGCACCGAAAGGATTTAGGCGAGAAGCCGTTAAAACCTCGAAAACAGGCTTTTCGAGGTTCAAAATGGACGGGTAATATAGGCCTGATTGGTGCGCTTAAGCCCCCATTTAATAGCAGGATAGGCAAGGCCACGTATCAGATGGAGCTTTATCTAAACAAGGAGAGGTTCAAGGAAAGGATAGGGGAGATAACTAGGAAGGGGGTCTTGCCTGTGCTGGTGTGGTTTTATAAGGAAGAGAGGTAATATGTTAAGAACAAAAATATTAAGACTTGGGAAAGAGAAAGTTCTTCTGAGTTAATTTTATATAGTGAGTTCTGCTTTCTTATATGTATGGGCATCTTTAAGGCAGTCAAAGAGATGATCACACTCATATCTGAAATGCCCAAAATATTGTTAGTAAGTATGGGTTTCTTATGGGTAGGAAGCATAGTTTGGTATTTAAAAGAACCAAGCGAAAATGGTCTTTTGGGGATGGGATTTATATTTGTTATTACTATCATAAATATTTATTATTATACAAGAGAGGGATTTAAGGATTGGATAAAAGGTGAGAAATTAAAAGTTCTTATAAGAAGATTATACTTAGATGGCGATAAACAATTATTGAAGGAGATAAAAGAGACTGATTTAGATAATCTGCCTTATGCAATTTGGGATGGTGCTGAATATGCTGAGATATACAAAAAAGTATTAGGTTATTCAATAAAGGCAAGAAGGGGGGATAATTGTATGTATAGTCTTACGGATAGGATACTCGGTGGGGATATTCATCTACGTAGTATTCACGAGACTATTAAGAATAAGAGATTAAAATAATAATCGGGCATACCCCTCGGCTTTCTTTTATAATTTTGTGTTAATTTGGTATATAATGCCCTCAGTTTAATCCATTTATGGCCGGAAAGAATAAAATTATATAAATTCTTAATCTTTATAGATTTTCACTTCTTTTAATCTTTGCTTTAATTTATCAAGATTTTCCTTTCTTCTGTGAAAATCTTTAACCTTATTTAGATGTTCAATATTACATTCAAGATAATATATAATTCTTTTTTTATCAAAATCAATATTTAAAGTTTTAAGCATATTTTTCCATTCTGGCGTTCCAAAAACTATTATCTTATCTACAACTTCAGTTATGTTGGATATATTCGTCGTATCTTTATGATCTTTATGAACTGCCCCTTGGAGATTAATTGTCCCCTTTTTTAAATTAATTTGAGTGACAGTAGATATGCTTTCGTGATATCCAGTATTACCTCCATATAGTATTTCAACAAAATCATTTAGTTTTGGGTATCTATTAGTTCTTATAAATATATCCCCAGGAAAACAAAAGTCAGATATTATGAATCCGATAATTTCAACTTCAACATATTGTGTGGTCCTCCTCGACTTTAAATAAGATTGAAAGCATTTTGTTAGTTTAACAGGTAATTCATTAAAAATATCAATCAAAAAAGCAAAGCGTTCTGGTTGTTTAAGAATTTCCTTTGCAAACCTTTTTGGATCTGCTCTTTCAATCGTCTCTTTAATCTCTTGTTTTTTATCAAAACGCACCATATAACCACCCAATCCCCTATTTGGGATATCTTTATTTATAAATATTTGTCCATAAAAACCAAAAACTTTATATATAACCTAGTATTATACCATGTAATAGGGTGTTATAAATGGTAAAAATACTAATTGACTTATCTGACGATGAAGATAAAATAGTTGAAGTGTACAAACTAATGAATAATCTCAAAACTAAACAAGAAGCAATTAAACAGATTGTGCAGTACTTTAAGGTCGATATAAAACCGAAAAATGTCAAAGAAAAAGATTATTATTCAGTCTGAGGAGGTAAAAAATGGAAATTTCAACAATAGTCTGGATCGGAGCATCAGTCTTTGTAGCAGTTATATTGTATATTTTAATTAAGAATTGGGTTGTTATATACAACAAATTTGTATACTGGAGAACCAGGGCAGAGAGAAAATTCGCAGATATTGATGTTGTGATGCAACAAAGGATTGATATGCTCCCTGCACTTGCTCAGATTGTTAAGAAATATGATATTCATGAATATAAAGCGCTTAAAGAGGTAATTGAAGCAAGAAGTCGCTGGACAAAAGATGCTTCTCTGAATGAGAAAGTTCAGACAGTTCAAGAGATTGATAACAGCTTTTTAAGGATTCAGGCAGTTTTTGAAAAATATCCTCAATTAAAAGCAGATGCTTTACATCAGAGCATCCTAGGGCATGGCAATGTTTCAAGGATGGAATCAAGATTAAGAGAGTTTAGATTAGGATATAATAGGGTGGCTCAGGACTATAATGAGAGAGTACAAAAATTTCCTAGAAATGTAGTAGCAAAGGTTCATGGGTTTAAGTTGTTAGACTATCTAACTATGGGCAACCAGGTAAATCAAGGGCCACAGCAATCCTATAAACCAAAAGAATTATTTGAAGAATAATTATCAAAATGAGAATTTTTCAGAGATGGTTTTGGGAAAGATATTGGCTTCTTTTTGTTGTCTTAGTTATACTAATTTCTGTAATTAGTGCTTTCTCGGTGAAAACAATTTTGTTATCTTTATTATTAACCTGGGGATGGTCAAGAATAAAAACTATCCTCAGAAAACACAAAAAGAATGTATATAGAACAATACCTCAAAGAAGAAAGTTTATAAGAAGATTTAGAAGATCTGGGTCTCAAAAGAGATTTAAAGGAATAAATCCAGATTATCTACCCACTCGAATAGAGACACAAGCACATAAAGACTTCCATAGAAGATTATCTCAATGGAAAATGAATCATCCAGGTAAAGAACCTAATAAAAACCAAATGTATAGGTTGGCGATAAACTCAAGTCATGATACTTTGAGAACAAGAGGAGCAAAGGGTCATTGGGGGCGCCAGAAGATAAGGAAGAAAATTCTTGAAGGTAAAAATGTCGTAAAGAAATACGAGATGAAATGATATGTTTAATCAACAAAAGAAAGTAAAACCAATTATAATAGGGGTATGTGGTAGAAGTTGTTCAGGCAAGTCTACTGTCGTTAAAGCGCTAGAAGAGAAGTATAAAGGCGAATTTCTGAATATAAATCAAGATAAATTCTTCAAGGTAAAAGCAGATAATTGGGAAAGTCCTGAATCTTTAAGAATAGATAGATTGATTTATTCTATCAAAAAACTAAGAAATGGAGAATCAACACATATACCTAGTCACAGATGGACAGAAGTTTTTGATAGGGAAGTAATACCCCCTAAAGTCATTATTGTTGAAGGTTACCTTCTTTTTGCTGATGAAGAACTATCTAAACTATTTGACAAGAAGATATGGGTTGATGTTTCTGATGCCAATATCATATATAGAAGAACAAAAAGAGACGGCACAAGTAAACATATAGATTATACCATGAATAAGGTGATACCTGAATCTAAGAGATATGAAGAGATACAGAGAAAGAGGGCAGATATAATTATTGATGGAAATAAAACAAAAGAAGAAATAATACAAGAATTTGAGAGGTATATCAAAAAATGACAAAAATAACCTATTCTTTAATAAACACAATTAGAAGAATATTCCGCAAACATAAACATCATGCAGTATATGATAAGAAGTGGTGTCACTGGTATTGTAGTAAATGTAACCGTGAACTATATTATAATGATCTGCCACCCAAAGTCTGGAAGCATTTAATGCAAAAATCAAGGAGGGTAAAAAGACATTAAAATGGGCAACTATTTAATAGAATTTAGATTTCAATCTAAGCGAATAAGAACTTATCTTAAAGGTATGATTTATGAGATAAACAGGAGGTTTGGAGTTGGAAAAAGAAAACATATCCCCCATATAACTCTGGTTGGCCCCATTATTACAAATAATGAGGGAAGACTCATATCTGATTTTGCAAGAGTATGTTCCCAAACAAAAGTTATGAAATTTAAAGGTGAAGGGTTTGGAACATTTGACAATAATAGGGTTGTGTTTGTGGATATTGGAGCTACTGATAAACTCAACGAGTTTAGGATAAATCTTGTAGAAGCTTTAAGACCTTATTGCAAACTTCAATCCCAAGACAAGAAAAAAGAGAAGGATAGATTTAAGTACCATTCTACATTAGCCATGAAATTAAATCAAAGTGAGTTTGATTCTATCAAAACTTATATCAGAAATAAGCCTGCTCCGGAATTTAAACAGATTGTTATGAGGATTACTTTACTCAAAGGAGGAAAGATTTTAAGAGAATATGATTTCATGCAAAAAAGATTACTAAAAAGAAGACAAGCACTAAATAAAATGATTTTAAGAAATAGTAAAGAACTTCTACGTAGATTTATAGAAGGTAAATATGACCCCAATGAGAGGCTAAAACAGGCAATTGAATATAAACAGCCTACTTTATGGGATAAGATTAAAAGCTTTTTTGGAATAAGATAAATAAAATGACCCCAAAAGAGATAACTCAAGGGATGGTAGACAAACAGTTTAAAAGATTAGAGATAAATCTAAAAAAAGCAGCAGATAAGTCCCCAAATAAATTAAAAACAATTCTTAAAAAAATGGCAAGTGAGGCTCCCGAGGCGACTGTTAGTATATTAAGAAAAATGGTTATTAGATTAATAGATGAAGTAGAAGAATCAAAAAAACAAATAAAGACAACAAAAAAACACGAAGAAAAGATAAGAAAACTGAAAGAATATCGTATGTTTTTTTTAGAGATTCTTGTTAAACTCCAAGGCTACAAAGACGTTAAAGATTATCAGAAAAAGAATATACGCATATTTAGTAAGGAAGTAAGAGATCATCTTGAACAGAATGATTATGAGATTAAAATAGATAGGAGTAAATAAATGGTATTAACATATAATCTGCAATATTAGGGATATAATGCCCACCAAGATAGTTGTGATTGTTAATACTATAACCCATTTTGTTAATCTTTCATTATTCCACATGCTTATTAAACTCAAACCAGTTGGCCCAAGTTTTATCATGTTACCATCTTTTGATTTTACTAATACTCCCTGCTTAACAAAAGTGTCTATATCCTCTTCGGAAAGAATTTGTTTTGTCCATGCTATACCTTCCACAAAATCACTAGGATAATATTTATAGTAGCGATATAAAAGCTTTTTAATATCCTTCTTGCAGGCTTCATGCTCTTCCAATGATTTTATCATAGCTTTAAGTAACCCTTTCTTTATAGTGGGATTAGTTATTTGTCTTGGGCCTTCTCTTTTTCTAATTTTGATATCCATATTATACACTTAGTAGACCCCCTATATATTTATTATGGTCAGAAATGGATGTTTATTGAATATCTTTAGCTCCTTGCCTTCAATATACCCTTTCTAACACTTCCATCTTATCCTTATACTCTTCCAGCGAGATGTCCCCATTTGCATACTTCAGCTGCAACAGCTGGATAGGATCATTCACCAGATGGAAGCTTTCCTTCTTCTTGTGGCCAAAAGCAGTATTGATCTTGTTCTGCAAATCCTTGTTGCTTATATGGGCATATATCTGCGTTGTGTGGATGTCAGAATGGCCTAATGCCCTCTGCACATAATACAGATCAACACCTTTCTCCAAGAGAAAGGTGGCAAAAGTATGCCTCAAAGTATGGAAGCTGTAAGCGTGCCTCTGCTGTCCACAAACAGTTTTTTCTGTCTCAATCAGCAGGCCTGCTTCTTCCAGGCATTTCCTGAACTTGTTTGATAACTGCCCTTCTGCCATCCATCCTTTAAACACAGCAGGGATTACATACTCAGAACCATTGATCCTGAACCATTTCTCCAGTATTGGCTTTAGCTTCTCTGGAAGCATCACATATCTGTCCTTGCTTCCCTTGCCTTGCACAATCTTAATCCTCTCGCTCTCAAAGTCAATGTCCTGCTTTTTCAGGCTGCAAGCCTCACTTATCCTCAAGCCGCAGCATAATGCCAATAAACAAGCGATGAATATATCTGTTTCCTTAATGCAATTGAACAGCTCCAATAGCTGTTTCTTGTTCAGCACATTCGGCAGTTTCCTGCCTTTTTCTTTTATCTTCCTTATATTGACCATTTTCACATCTCCTTAATCAGCCTTAAGCCAAGCTGTTTTATGTCAATCTGAAGGCCTGTCTCTGTCTCATGCCTTCTCTCAAAGAACAGCTTGATGGCCTTCTTCTGGCTCAGGTAATGGTTTCTGAGCTGAAACTTTATCTCTTCAGGAACTCTCTCTAATAAAGCCCAGCGATAGACAGTAAACGGATTGTAGGAATTCTCTATCAGGGCATTGTATAGCTCTCTTTCTTTTCCAACAATCATCCCCTTTCTTTTGTTGTAGTGGTATGTTGCCAGTCTGCTCAGCAAAGGACACATTTCCTGAACACTCAGATCAGGGAAGTGCATCTTTACCAGCCCTCTGACCTTTTCCAGCTCTTCAAAAACACTTTTGCGAATTCCTGCCATTCTTTACGACCTCCCGTTTAGCAACTCTCTCAGATGCCAGAATTCGCAGGAATCAGCCCGTCAGCGCAAGAATTCGCAGATTTTAAATCTTTCTATTTTCATCTCTTTTTAGTAGTAACTAAAATCCCTTTTATGATTAGTATACACATCCCTATACTAATCCTCATAATAGTAACATTTATATACTAGTCTATCATTATACCGGTATTATGGTCGTACTCTTCGATCAATACAATCTGCCGGAAAATGTCTATGAAGTAGTATTCGCCACAGAGCAGCAGGCAGTCGTCGGAAAGCTCCTCATCGATGAGCTGAAATCCCACGGCGGAGAGATGGGCAAGACAGAGATGTCATTGTTCGCGAATAACCTCCATGAGGGGACTATCATCGAGGTCGATGAGCCGGGCCCGATGGGCAGGATCACGAGGAAAAAGCTGAAGATCTCATACAACAAGAGGCAGTTTTACGACAGGATACTCACGCCGATGAAGGCCATGGGCATGATCGATTATGATCTTTACCAGAAGAGATACAAGATATCGGACAAATTCAACAGGGCTCTCACGAAGATAGGCATCATGTGGAGCCAGGAGGTCCATAAGAAGCCCAGGATATAGCAGGACTATGGGGCATCACATTCAAAGGCTCCCTATATGGTTCTGTTTTCTCAACCACCCCCAACGAAACCCTTTTCATAATAGGGAGCCTTTCATATTCATTCTGGGACATTTGATGTTACTTATTGCATTCTTTTCGCTCAGCAACAACAATATTGGCGCCTAGATATGCTGATTACTAAAAACAATTAACAACAATATCGGTGGGGAAACTACGTTTCCCCCTGCCCCTTCCTGCAACGGGCCGGAGAAGAGGGAGCATTTGGTGGTTATTGCCTTATCTTGTTTGGGATATCAACATACTCCAAACCTCTTATAACCCCAGTTTTCTGTGGTTTTAAGCTGAGCCATTATAGCTACTGATTAGTAGTTAAAAAAAGGAAAGATTTATATATTAGTTGTCCCATATATTGCTTACCGAGCAAAAGAGATGGTTTGGAAAGGGTGAAAAAAGAAAAAGGGTTGGAATATGGCGGAAATTATCAAAAAAGCAATTGAGTACTTCATTAAATCTTTTGAAGGGATATCTGATAAAGATAGGGACTCCCTTGCCAAAATGTCTGAGATGGACAAGGAGATATTGAGATATATCAAGACTAAGAATATTTCTAATTTACACGCCCATTACCAAAACAGGAGGGAGCAGATAAACCCTTTGATTGAGCGTATAGGGTTGTTCGGTCTGATGATCGACAGGAACCATCTAAGGCTCAGCAAGAAGAAAGAAGATGATTTGATTGCCGAGACATATTCCCTGGATAAGATGATAGAAATGCAGGATGCTCTAGAAAATCCAAGAAGGCTTATCACAAAGATAGATGAGTACAAGAACATAATCAGCGCATTGAAAAATGAAGAGAATAGATTAAGCAAGATAAGGGATGAGCTGGCAGACAAAGTTGACAAGCTCATAACAATAGACGACTTAACAAAGTTGTATCGCAAGGAATTCTTTAAAAAAAGGGCGATAGAGGAGATTGCAAGGGCAATGAGGACAGGGGAAGGATTTCTTATATTAATGTCGGACATAGATCATTTTGGCGAGTATAATGATACTTTCGGCCATATCCCCGCAGGTGACGAGGCATTAAAGACTGTTGCAAGGGTATTAAGCAGATCAGTAAGGGAAGGGGACATTGGTGAAAGGCATGGAAATGATAATTATGAGAATGAAGGCGGCAGGCAGGGCGGCGAAGAGTTCGTATACCTTATACATGGGGTGCCAAAAGAAAAAGCGCACAGCATAGTTGACAGGGTAAGAAAAAATGTCGAATCTACAGTATTCGATGAATACAATCCCCTCAACCCGGAAAAGAACGGATATGGCATGATGACCTCGCCTGACTGCATCCAGCCAGGATATGACAGCAAGAAAATCACCACAAGCATAGGTTATTTAACATTCGATCCTAATGAATTCAAAGACCCTTCTGCATTCAGATATTCCACTGATTTTGAAAGGATTTCCAATGCAAAGGAGATACGCCCGAATGATATATTCATGGAGATGATGAGGCGCATAGATGCAGCGTTATATGTGGCCAAAGGTTCAGGCAGGAATAATGTAAAAAGGTATGATCCTAGCATGGAGATTGGCAACAATGCAAAAGTACATGAACTTAGCATGGAGAATTGCAAACATGAATAGAATGCATCTTAAGCTCGAACAGGTGAAACTCGCAGGGAAAGTCATCACGACTGACTCTTTTGAGGAGATCAGCCTCATAGGTGGCTGCGACCAGGCTTATACAAATGATGGCAAGATAGTATCGACGATAGTCGTGCTTGACAAGAACCTCAAGGTTGTTGATTCTGCGAATGCTGTTGCTGAATGCAGGATGCCGTACATCCCGGGATACCTCTTCTACAGGGAAGCCCATGTCATAATAGAGGCTTTCAACAAGCTGAAACAAAGGCCGGAGATACTCGTTGTCGACGGCAACGGCATACTCCATCCGAGAAGGATAGGCATGGCCTCGCAATTAGGCATAGTCCTTGACATCCCTACGATAGGCGTTGCAAAAACGCTCATGATGGGGCAATCAATGGACGGCAGGATCGAAGTTGACAAGGAGATAAGGGCGATAGAGGTGAGAACAAGGGAATTCGCAAAGCCTCTGTATGTGTCTCCTGGCCACAGGATCAGCCTGAAGACTGCTGTCGAGATGATACAGAAGATGATCGTCCAGCCGCACAAGCTGCCTGAGCCATTGCACCTGGCACACAGGTTTGCGGACAAAAAGAGAGACAGGTTGGCCAATGGGCCGAAGTTCGGACAGGAACCATTGAAGACTGCACAAGAGATAGATGTCTGATTATTTTCTAATTCTTTTCCAAATTTTTTTATAATAAAAACTCGCGCTCGGAGCTACTGAAAATCTGCGGATTTTCATACTCAAAAACTTTGTTTTTGACTACGGAAAATTGCGATTTTCATAGTCACGCCCGCTTCGCTCGGTGACTATCTCCTGCCTTTAGGCCGGAGTATTACGCTCCTCGCATTGATAGCGAGTTTTTAGTCTTGAAAACGCTCAGAAATCAAAGATTTCTGGCGTGCCAAAAATGCTTTGCATTTTTGATCATGGCGCAATCGCACTGAAGTGTGAGGTATTACTTGCGAACTTGTTCGCAAGTCTGAAAATCTCGACTTTAGTCGGGATTTTCTTTAAACCGCCAGAAAATGGCTTACGCCATTTTCAATAAGAATATAGTTATTGGTAAGGCCAGCAGCAGTTCAAATCCAGCCCATCAGCATGGCTATCCCCATCAGCAGGAGCAATATGCTTGCGATCAGATGCAGGCCCCTTATATGCTTGTCTTTCCATCCTGAAACCCTATCCACAGTAGAATAGCCCACATAGACGATTATCGTTATCGCTATCATGGGTGCTACAAATATGAGGTTGTAATACAGCAGCCAGGGTATTGTCTTGAAGAGATCAAGGTAAGACAATATTCCTGAAGCGATTATATAAGGGCCTATCGTGCATGGAAGTAGGAATACTGTGACAAAGATCCCGGCGATGAAAGCCCCCCAAGGCGAAGTCGCATGTGATATCATCCTTTTTACCTTGGGCCTCATGAACAGCGGCATCTCAGTGCCTACGCTTCCTGGCTTGTAGCTTATGAAATCCTTAAGATTGAGCAGCCCCAGCACTATCGCGACAACAGCAAGCGCCTGCGAGAAATAGACCCTTATTGATGCTATGTTATGCACGAATGTCTTGAAGGCCCCGATGAAAACAAAACCATATCCCAGATATAGCAGATAGACTGCAAACGTGAATGAGAATCCGCCGAGCAGGATCCTGTATCTCTTCTTCGGGTCTGACGCGAGCATCGCTATGAGTATCAGAGTGAGCACGGCTATTGCGCATGGATTGACAGCATCGGCTGCAGCCAATGCGGTTATCTTCCCTATTGTAAGGTCAGCTGCCATTTTCCACTTTTTTTGATATGATTTATTCTTTTGATATGAAGTTTATTTATGTAATTTAATTCTTTTTCCTTAAGAACAACCTGTCAGGCTCAATAAAACATCTATCTCCTGGACCCCGATATGCCTTTCCCCGTTGATGAACCATGTCGGGACGCTTGTCACATTCTGCTGCGAGCATTTCTGGCCTTCGATAAGGCAGTCCACTATATTAAGGAACATGAAATTCTTTCCGAACAACTTCTCCTGGGCAGCGCACGCATGGCATCCTGTAGAGATGTAGATTGTTGATTTTGATGCTATGCATTTCACTGTCTCCCTGCTCGGCCCTGAATCAGGAGCCGTATTGAAGAACCTGAAATAGATCAACAGGAAGACCACTGCGATTATCAGCAACAGAGCCCATACATCTATCTTTACATTTTCACCCAGCTTTATTTTCATTCATTAGCCGGATTGGGGGGGGCTGTTTTTATAGTTTTCTGTTTGAATGGGTGTTTTATTGAAAAATTTTATATAGCCCTTAGTAAGCCCATAAGGATATGATATCAATAGTCCTTATAAGCCCGATAACGCCCGGCAATATAGGCGCAATAGCAAGGGCGATGAAGAATTTTGACTTCAAAGAGCTCATACTTGTCAATCCGAGATGCGATCACATTTCAAAAGAGGCGATGGACAGGGCTTCGCATGCGAAGGATATCCTGAAAAAAGCGAAGAAGATGGCATTCAATGAGGTTTTGGAAAGGTTTGATTATATTGTCGGGACAACATCGAAGATAAGCACGGATTACAATATCCCCAGATGCCCGATCTCGCCGGAACAGTTCGCAGAAAAGCTTGATGAGATCAAAGGAAAGACGAAATTCGCATTATTGTTCGGCAATGAATCATTCGGGCTTACCAATAAGGAGATAGATGGATGTGATTTCATGATCACTGTGCCTTCTTCAAAGGATTATCCTGCTTTGAACCTGAGCCATTCTGCTGCGATAATACTCTATGAGATCTATGCGAGGAAGGGCAGGAAGAAGGTGACAAAGGAGATATGGCCTATAACAAACAAGGAGAAGAAGCAGATTGCGAAGATGGTGGACAATGTGCTTGACAGCATGATCTTCGAGACAAAAGAGAGGAAGGACACCCAGAGGAAGGTCTGGAAGAAGATGGTCGGTAAGAGCTTCATGACAAGGAGAGAAGCTTATGCATTGATGGGATTCCTGAAGAAGATATTGCAGAGGAAGTTTAGATAGATTGATTATTTTTTGATTATTCCTATTTCAGCCCCAAAAACTCAAAAATCTCCTTCATCTTTTCGGGATTAAGCGAAACGTGAATTTCACCTGTTGATCTTTTTGAGAGCAAAAAGCCAAGTTTATGCAGTTCCTTTATGGCTTCTTTTGTAACCTTCGCCCCGGCAAGATGAGATGGCAGTCCTCTAGCAAGATTCCTTTCCTCTGTGTGCGAATTGCCCCACTTAGGTGGCTTCATTGCCATGAGCTTTCTCAGTATCTTTTCCTGGATTGCCCTTTTTTCCATGAATAATTTGAAATCAAGATTCTTAATAAGCCTTTCTGAGCTTTTTCTGGAGATTTTCCGGATATTTCGGAAGATTTACAAAAATTAACTTTTTGGTATAATATCATACCAAAATAGAAAGTTTTATATACTTGCTGTGATTACCTTCTTGCTTATGGAAGAAACAACAATATTCAGAGAGGCATTTGGAGACTCACCAGTCATAAGGGTGCTTGATTTCCTGATAGAAGGCAGAAACTTAGATTATAGCCTTACAGACATAGCAGAAAACTCGGGTATTGGTTGGACAACGCTGCACCGAATCTGGGGCAATCTTGAAAAACTGAAGATAGTGAAGCATACAAGGATCATAGGAAAGGCAAAGCTTTACAGATTGAACATGGAAAATGATGCTGTCAGAAAGCTGATAAAGGTGTATGATGCGCTGCTTGTGCAGGAGACAGAGAAGGCACCGAAGAAAAAGATCATTGTTTCTCATTAATTGTAATATCATTATAATAAATCAGATTTATCTCACATTCAGCAGCACAGGCCAAAGGTACATGTACATCAGGACGCCGACAGCAGCGAACAGCAATATGCCTCCGATAATCTCAAGGATTATGACAAGGATGTGCTTCTTCTTCCCTTTCTCAGGGAAGAATTTCTGCTCTATCTTCTCCTGGGCCTTGAACTCTATCTCAGGTATGGGCTCGAATTTCTGGAGTTTTGCCTGTTCTGACATCTCAGGAATCTGTTCGAATGAAGGCAAGGAAGGCATTTCAAGAAGTTTTTCCGGTTTTTTTTTCTTATCGCTCTTCTTCTGTTTTATCTCCTCTTTCTTCTCTTCGTGGTCCCTCATCTCCCTGCTGACGACCCACAGGGCCTCGTCAATATCCCTCTGGCTATAGCTGTATCTTTTAAGCAGTTTAGTTATATCTTCTATAGAAAACCCTTTCTGGAATGCATTCCTGACATAGTCTAGCAGTTTCTCTTCAACCATTCCCTCTACCTCTTTTTTTACCGCACTTTCCTGTTTTATTACCGGTTGTATTCAGCCTGAGTATTTAAAATTTACCAAATAAGCGATACCCGATATGGTCATTTCTTCATATTGTCAAGGTATTCCTTGACATTCTTGTCTATGCTCGGCTTTGCGCTCGGACCAAGCCCATAATATGTCTTCTCTGCCTCAGGGCCCCAGCTGTAATCGCCTTTCACCTTCTCTATCTTGTCGACCTTGAACTCATTTGTCTGTATGCCTTTCTTCAGGTGATAATAGATCGACCTTAATGTGACTTTAGGATAGATTGCCCGGTATATCTTGTATAGGTCGTAGCCAGAAGACGGGCCCAGAAAGTAAATTATCTCGACTATGTTCTGTCTTATCTGAGATTTAACAGGTCTTCCTCTAACCATCCGCCCACCTATTGCATAGTTAAGCAAAGGTTATTTATATAGTTTGCTATATTGAAAAGAAATAAATTAATGATGATTATAGGATTAAATGTAGGATAATATAAGCGGATGAAGAGGATTATTCACCTGAACCTCAATATCCTCACTGCCTTCTCAAGGTCATTCTCATCTATCACAAACAAAGTGTCAGTCCATGTGCTCATGGTCTCGAAGATGTTTATGCTGTGGTCTCCGAACAGGGAGTAGAGATATGACAGGACTCCTGGCGTCCTCTCTATCGCATTCGATGTCTTTATGGTTATCTCAGCTAGGCCCTTGTTCTCCCTTATCAGATCATTCTTGAATAGCCCCCTAAGCTCTTCTGAGAAATCATTTGTAGTGATGATGGTTATTGTGCCGGTGCCCTCTATCACCTGGAAAACCTGCTTCTGCTTCTTGACCTTCTTCTCTATGTCCAGCAGATAGTCGAAATACGTCCCTTTCTCTATTATGAAGACCACAATCCCTGTCTTTATCTCAAGCTTGCTGTTGCTCAGGATCTCCTCGATCTTCCTCTCAGTGGATATGTCCGCCTTGAGCTTCCTCTCGAGCCTCCTGCACGCAATCAGCACAGCGTCGAAGTCTTTCTTCTTCAGGCCGATCTCCTTTATCAGTCTCCTCGAGAGCGAAGAGTAGTTTATTATGCCCTGCTTCAGGCCGGCCCTCACTGTCCTGTTCTGCATTATATAATTCTCCACTTCCTTTGTTATGCTCATCCGCTGAGTCTGCGGCTTCCATTATAAAAATGTTTTGTTTCAGACATTTTTGTTTATTTTGTTCAGTATGGGGCATCGGATTTATATATGAAACCGGAATCTGTTCTTCCTTGTTTTGGAGGATGGAGATTAATGGAGATTGTCGTTGCAAAATCATTGGATGATATCAATCAGATAGCATTGAAAGAGCTGATTGAGAGGGGGTTTGGGAAGAGGCTTGTTGAAGGATATTTCAACAATATAGACCCTGTCGCCTTCTTTGTTGCCGTGAATCAAAAAGAGGACATCAAGGAAGGGCCGTATAAAGGCGCAATTGTCATCGTTGACCCGCATAACCCTTATTCGCCGGGATTGAATTATGCAGACAAGATGATTGTCGCTGAGGAACACAGGGGGAATGGCGTTTTCTCTACTTTATGGGATGAGGTCAAGAATTATAATCCTAAGCTATTCTGGAGAGCCAAGAAGACGAACCCTGCAAATGAGCTTTACAAAAGCATTGCAGGAGAACCTCAAATCACCCTCCCGTGGAATGTATATAGCATAGGATTAAAGAGGTTTGAGAGGAATTGGGCTAGGAATTATGCAATCGCACTGCCTGAGTCTCTTGTGATGACAGATGAAGATGGCATTGATGAAAAAGTAACAACTTCACCCATAATAATCCCGGGAAAAATGCCGCAAGTCCCCTTATCAGAAAGAGTTTCTGGATCTTCTCCCTCTTTTTAGTCTTCTTTTAGTTTTCTACACCAGAGCCAAAACGATTGCGAGTATGACAAGCCCGATTATGAGCATCTTAAGGCCGTTGTCATCATTCGCGCCATGTTCCTTTGGCTCCATGCCGAATCTCCTGTCATATCCCTTCATAAGATCACTGCAATACTTTTTTCAGAAGAACAAGAAGTATTATTTAAAGCTTTGTCTTCTTCGCCTTAGGGCACTTCTTCATCTCCCTCATCGCTTCATTCCATCTCAGGAGTATGTTCTTTGCGCCGTAATGCTGTATGACTGATTCGGCATTCGTAAGCCCCAGCTCCATCGCAAACCCCAAGTCATATCCTTTTGCCAACCCTGCGACAAAGCTTGATGCGAAAGCGTCGCCAGCCCCTGTTGTCTCGACGACCTTGACTTTCCGCGGGAGGATCGTGTACAGGTCTATGCCGTCAGAGCAATAAGCGCCTTTCGGGCCGTCTGTTATCACTACAATCTTCGGGCCCAGCTGCCTGACGCCTTCCATGAGCTTATCTATCCTTTCTGCCCCGCTTTTTCCGAGCAATATGGCTGCCTCTTCCCTGTTGAATACGAGAAGATCGACCCTGTCGAGCAATGGCTTAAGCTTCGCTTTCCCGTCCTTCACCTGGTATGTGCTCGGGTTGAATGCGACTTTTATGCCGTTCTTCTGCGCAAAATCCATGAGCCTCACTGCAGCATCAAAAGATTTTCCGGTCATCGATGAGAAATAATACCATTTCGCCCTGAGTTTTGCCTTATTGAGCCTCTTGAAATCGAGATTTTCGCTCGCATCCCTGTAAACAAGTATTGTGCGGTCATGGCCTATGCTGTCAAGGACGACAGAATAGTTTGTCTTTTCCCTGCCTATCGTGCCTATAAAATCAGCTTTCTCCTTCTTTAATTCCCCGATTATCCTCTTCCCGTTAGCATCATCTCCGATGTTCCCGAGATAAGCTGTCTTCAGCCCGAGCCTTGCGAAGCTCACCGCAGTGTTGGTGCCTCCGCCGCCTGTCATGAACTGCAGGTCTTTGATGAGGATCTTAGAACCGAGAGGGTAGCAGGTGAAGATCTCCTCTGATCTCTTGGTCTTTATGTCTATGAGATCATCGCCTGATGTCTTGACAAACACATCTACTGTCGCAGAACCTATTGTTATGACATCATATGGCATTTTTGGCCTCTTTTGCATAGGGAAGTAAAGGAGGGGTGTTTAAAAATATTGTGATGTTGTTAGGTATGAAACAAATCATCATTATCTGAGGAGGAACGCGGTTCCCCCCGTCCCCCTCCTGCATTTGACTGGGCGACTGCGCGGTTGTTTTTGGGAAGTTGAGCAAGGGTAAATTTGTGCCTCAGTGAGCCATATCCGGAAGTTGTATGATTTATGGCGAACGGAATGTTGATTTTGGAACAAAATCAACTAATAAAATTCGCAGATTTTCTGTTGAGGGAGATGATGCAAAAAACTTAAAATAAAAATATAGAAACTAAAAAAATCAGTTTTGTTTAAAATAATAATAAAAACATAAAAAAAGAATTAAAATAAATTCATTCCTCCTCAGCGAGCTTTATTATCGCCTTTATTGCAACGATCAATGCTGCTGGTGCGACAAAAACAGCGATGAAAGAGAGCGTCGACTGCATCAATGTCCCAAGCCCCGTTATATACATGTCTATCACTACCAATGATTGGGAGATAGACGCCATCACTATCAAAGCGATCGCTGCAACAAGGAACTCTGTGACCTCTTTCGCCGTTATGTTCAGGAATCCCACCAAAACTCCCAGGATAACCAAACCCAGCATCATTATGGAAGTCACATCGCTGTTGAGTGCCGTCGAAAACAACGCCAGGACCAAGGCCAGCAGAAGCCCGACCAAAAATGAATAATGGCCCACTTTTCTCATCATTGCCATTGAACCACCTCTTGTTTTTTTGATATGCCTTTTTGGATATATATTGTTTAGATTAAATAAATAAAATGCTCAAGAAGTATATAAATTTTTTGCCTATGGCTTTGCGATTTTCCAGAGCCCCTCAAAATAGAGCTTGAATTTGTCTGCCATATCTTTTGAGTGGATGAGGAAAGCGACTGGCTTTGTCGACCATGATATGAACATGACCCTATCCTTCACAATATCTACATTAGCAGGGAGAGGCGTGTTCAGATATCTTATCTGCGCAAATTTTTCCAGTGTCTTCGCTGTTTTAGAATCTTTTTTGTAATCGGGCTGGCTTATTCCCCTAATCCTATGGCCCATCTTCCTGTACAAGGGCTCAAGCTTAAGGAAAAAAGTGTCTGTGACTTCAGTAAGGCCATGGGTTTCAGGCTCGTGATTGTACAGCCACAGATATTCATCATCGGCCCCCCAATAAGCGGCCATCTTTGAAAATGCAGAAAATGCCCCTTTCATCCCTACAAAAACCTCTGCTTCAAGTTTTTCTCCTGTCTCTTCAGATAATCTTTTGAGGCCAGGCAGTATTTTCTTGAGCTCTGCCTTCTCTTCCTCTATCTTCTTCTGCTGCTTTTCAACATATTCCATCAATTTTTCAGGATCATAAGCCTGATAGTACTTGGTTTTTTGCTTTGTCACGTAGCTTACAATCCCTTTTTCTGCCAGCCTTTGCAGGACTTCATAGATATTGGAATAGGCAATCCCTGATGTTTTCACTATAGGACCTACAGTTGATGGGCCGTGCTCAAGCAAAGCAAGGTAAACCTTTGTCTCTCCGTCTGTGAGGCCTATTTTCCTCAGTAAATTCTTATACATATTGCATTTGAGGTCTTTTTGCTATATAAATCTTTCCATTATACACCCTGTACAGAGGTGATAATATATTTATATAAGCTTATTATTTTTGCATAAAGGTAGTTCTAGGATTGTAAAAGAGGACATATTTAGCGGAAGCTGTGGGTGCAAAAGATGTCAATAAGAAAAAAACTTAATGAAACAATCAGAAAAATGCCTTATGTAGGCAAAGCGCTTATAAGGGAGGTCGGGATAAAAGAGATCGGAACAACGGCCATTGGAGTTTACATGACCTTAGTAAATCCAATTCCCGCATTAGGAGTAGGTGGTTCTGTTGAAGTCATATCTGGGGTAGATGCAGAGAGCAATACTTCAACAACAATAGATGTGAAGCTTGGAGGTGGGATAGCAGAAAGGGTTAATTTCTTCTTTAGAAACATGACAACCATAGGCCATGACAATATGGTTGATTCATTTACATTAATGGATTTGGTTTATGTCCTTGGCCATGGCTTTGATGCTGTTGCAGAAACACAATATGCACCAGGAGAAGAGATAGACCCGAGATTGGGAATGCAGTATTTCAAGGATATCGGCAAGGATATGGCAGTTTATGCATTGATAACAAGAAATTTCAGCGAAAACCCAAATACAGAGGCAATCCTGCTGTTGAAATACTCCCCCCTTATCAACAAAAAAACCAGGTTGCTGGCGCAGTGGGAACCATTATTGAATATGGGAGATAAGCAGTATAACTTTGACCTGCAAAAAATAAGGCTTGGTGTGGAGTACAAGGGCGTTGGCTTTGGGGCAGCAGCAGACATAGCTGGAGCATGGAACGGGGAGCCGAATTATGCTGTTGGCGGATTTATACTGTTAAGGATAAAATGAGCAGCAAAAAAGTGATAAATTACATTGAACATGGCTCGTATCTGGAGAATTCTGATGAAACCCAGGCCACTATAAACAATCTTATTGCAGCAATAGACCCTTTTTTGCATAAATTCAACAAAAACGAAAAATTTTTGATGTTGGATGTGGGCTGCGGAGACGGCACATTCACATTTTCTCTGATCAATGAAATTGCCAAAATAGTGCCTGAATTTGGATTATTATCTATAGAGCCAGAAGCTCCTGCATACAAAAAATTCGCAGAAAAGGCGCAAAAAAGCAATATAAGATGCATCAAACATGAGAATGCCACGATTCAGCAATTCCTCAAGGATAATCTAGACCAGCAGGAAATTTTTGATTTGATAATGTTCTCCCAGAGCTTCTATCATCTCCCAATGGAAGAATGGGGGTTCATTATAGGACAATCTGACAGATTATTGAAGAACGGAGGGCTGGCAGCAATCATATTGGACTCTTATGGGGGGGAAGCCTATAAACTCAAAGATACCATCACAGAAGGGAAAGCAGTTACATTGGAGTTTGGCGATTTTTATTCTGCTGAAGATATTGAGAAGTTTTTAAAAATGAAAAATGTCGTTTTTAAATCCTCGTCATTTCCTGTGCAATTGTTTGTCAAAGATGATGATAAAAAATTGGAAAATTTCTCCAGGCAGCTGGCTTTCCTGTACAGGACTTACCCTGAATTGATATTGCCAAAATATAAAGAAGATGTCAGCGGATTGTTGGAGAAAAATAAAAAGGATGAAAAATATTATATTGAGAATCTTGTGAAAATTGTAACTTTCCATAAGCTATAAGATCTGTTTTTCAGTCGAATTCTATATTCCTAGATTTTTCAAAAAACCCCAAAATCCAAACTTTTTTATATGAACTCCCCAAAATAGTGTTTTCATGGCCTATGAGCTTGTCATAACAGAGAAGCCCCAGAGCGCAAAAAAGATAGCAGATGCGCTCGCAGACGGCAAGGTAACAAAGGATGCCGTAAATGCAGTTCCGTTCTATAGGATCAACCATAAGGGCCATGATATAGTAGTAAGCTCTGCAGTAGGCCATCTTTATGCGCTTGCAGAATCCGAAAAGAAAGGATGGACTTATCCTGTCTTCAATGTCGAATGGAAGCCGGCTTCCCAGGTGAGCAAGTCCGCAGCATTCTCTTCCAAATACATCACTGCGCTGAAAAAACTCTCCGCAGATGCCAAAGAATTCACGATAGCCACTGATTATGACATAGAGGGAGAGGTCATAGGCCTCAATGTAATCAGGTATGCGTGCAAGAAGAAGGACGCAAAGAGGATGAAATTCTCGACTTTGACGAAGGATGAGCTGAGAAAAGCGTATGATAATGCGTCAAAGCATCTTGACTGGGGCCAGGCGAATGCCGGCGAGACAAGGCATATACTTGATTATTATTACGGAATAAACCTGTCCAGGGCATTGAGCCTGTCAGTGAAGGCTGCCGGCTCGTTCAAGGTTCTGAGTTCCGGGCGTGTGCAGGGCCCTGCATTGAAGATCATCGTCGACAAGGAGAAGGAGATAAAGGCATTCAAGCCAGTGCCTTACTGGCAGATAGAGCTGCATGGGAAAGCGAAAGACAGGAATATCCTTGCGATCCATGAAGAGGACAAGTTCTGGGAGAAGAAAAAGGCAGATAAGGTCATGGAAAAGACCAAGGGCCAGAAGGCATTTGTTAAGAAGATAGAGAAGAAGATATTCAAGCAATTGCCTCCGACACCTTTTGACCTGACATCGATGCAGATGGAAGCGTACAAATGCCTCAGGCTGTCGCCAAAAGACACTCTTGCGACTGCGCAGAACCTATATCTCGCAGGATTGATCTCATACCCGAGAACATCTTCCCAAAAACTGCCTCCATCGATAGAATACAGGAAAATACTGCAGGAGATAAGCCACCAGTTCTATTACAAGGGATTTGCTGAAAGGCTGCTTGCAAAATCCGAATTGAAGCCGAATGAGGGGGCAAAATCGGACCCTGCCCACCCCTCAATCTATCCTACGGGCCAGATCACCGAGATATCCGGAAGAGAGGCGAAGCTTTATGACCTCATAGTGAGGAGATTCCTGTCCACTTTCGGCGATCCTGCTGTGAGGGAAGCAGTAGAGATAAGCATAGATGTCAATAAGGAGATATTCCTCGCAAGAGGCGTAAGGACGATAGAGAGAGGATGGCATGAGTTCTATGGTCCTCATGTGAAGCTTGAAGAGGAAGAGATGCCACCCGTAAAAGAAGGTGAAGAGGTCCATGTCGATAAGATATTGATGCTGGACAAGGAGACCCAGCCGCCGAGAAGGTACACTCCTGCTTCAATAATAAAAGAGCTTGAGAAAAGGGAGCTCGGGACAAAGGCCACGAGGGCTTCGATAGTCGATGCCCTCTACAACAGGGGGTATGTGATTGATAAAGCCATAAGGGCGACTGACCTGGGAATAAAGACTGTCGAGACATTAGAGAAATACTGCCCGCAGATACTCGATGAGGAGCTGACAAGGCATTTCGAGGTTGAGATGGAGCAGATAAGGGAAGAGAAGAAGAAAGGGGAGAAAGTCCTCGGAGAGGCAAAAGAGCTCCTGACAAAGATACTCAAGAATTTCAAGACAAAAGAGAAGGAGATCGGCAAGGGATTATTGGAAGCCCACATAGAATCAAGGGCAAAGGAAAGCTACATCGGGAAATGCCCGAATTGCGAAGGCACTCTTGAGGTCAGGAGAGGGAAGTTCGGGAGGTTCATCGCATGCAACAATTATCCTGAATGCAAGACCACCTTCTCATTGCCTGCTTTCGGACTGGTGAAATCATCGAATAAGGAATGCCTGCAATGCAAGCATGCCCTCATAACAATCCAGAGGAAAGGCAAAAGGCCGCAGGAGATCTGCATAAATCCTGCATGCCCGTCAAAGAAAGTCGACGAGGCAAAAGCGAAGCTTGAAGAGAAGCCCTGCCCGAAATGCAAGGATACTTTGGGCGGCACTTTGGTCGTCAGGAAATCCGTCTATGGCTCTTTCCTGGGCTGCTCCAAATACCCCAAATGCAGGCACACGGAGAAACTGAAGGAAGAGTTATTGCCGAAGGCCCCTGAAGGCAAGGCAGAGGATTTATCATCTGAAGAGGTAGAGAACAAGGATCCTGTAGGGGCTGAAGTGGAGGAAGAAGAGGCAAGCGATGGGGAGAGTTTTGAGTGAGATTCAATAAATTTTCTGTGTATATCATATGGCTTATTAGGGGGTTTTAGTATGGTTGATATTCTTACTTAGTGCGATATATGATCTTAGTACAGCCATATTATAAGCCAGGTCAAAATCCTTGATATGCTGGATATATCAATGAATGGGTTTTTTATTGCCTTAAACCGAAATATTTAAATACTACATTAGTATACGTTTTCCTAAACTAGTATAATTAATATACTAAAACCGTATTTAGTATATTTGTATATTTTCCCATACGGGAGCCAAATATATACATCATATCTGTAAAAAAGGGTAAAAGGAGGGTATAAAATGGGGAGAAGAGGTGTACTGAGTTTTATTCTGGTTTTTATAGCGGTTTTCTGCGCTTATGGTGTCTATGCTGACCATACTGCCTCTGTCTCGATAACCCCCACCCAGATATATGAGACAAATACAGGGATTTTCCAGCTTACGATCTCTAACACAAAAGATGCCCCTTTCTTTGGATTTGTTATATTAGCAGATAATTCATCGAGCTCTATACAAGTAGTTTCAATAGCCTATACGGATTTCACCCTCCTTGCTTCAACAATACCCTCTGATTGGACAAGGAGCCTTGCAAATGATGTGCTTTTATATGCAAATGGAAAAATAAGCTCTAATGCAAGCCAGCCTTTCTTTATACTAGCAAAGGCAGACAATGTTGATGCAGATACAAATGCCATATGGACCATAACGACAAAAGACCTTAATAACGATACCGTCGACAATAATGTGCAGATCATGATAATAAATGACACAACCCCTCCTGTCCTCTCGGATTCTTTCCCTTACGACGGCATGTTCGTGAAGGAAGGCACGAATGACCAGGAAGTGAGGATAAATGCTTATGACAATGAGACAGGGATGAAAGAGACGAAATTCAATTATGACGATTGCGCATGGCTGAATGATACGAAACATATTGTGCTTGCGAACACGACACCTGATCTTTATGAGAGCATATTGGACCTGTCGGCATATGGGGATTCGACAAGGGTGTGCTTCAGCTTCAATTCAGAGAACAATGGAG
>PCXZ01000018.1:70030-81486 GCA_002762985.1 Candidatus Woesearchaeota archaeon CG10_big_fil_rev_8_21_14_0_10_44_13
TAATCTTGCTCCTAACATGACATGCGATCTGTTGGTGGATGGCGATGTCGAGACGACAGTAACGGCGCTGAACAATGTGACTGCAACGATATCTGTCCAGAATGTCTCAGAAGGAAGGCATGAGTGGGCAGTTAGATGCACGGACCTTGCAGGATGGGACAATGTGAGCGAGACAAGGAGATATATCCTTGACAGGACAGCCCCTGAAGCATTGCTCACTTCACCCCCAAGGCTTGTGATGAAGAGCGGAGTGACGCTTAATTTCGCTGTAACGGACAATTTCGGGCTTGACGGAGTGACCTACTCGTACAGCAATTTCAGCGTAGACAATCCGAACTATGAATATGTTAACCTGACGCTGAATAAATCATCCTATGCGTCTGTCAATGAGACCCAATTCGCGATAGAGACTGTTTTGTGGGAAGAGGGCGATCATGACATCACGATATGGGCAGATGACATAGCAAGCAATAATGGGACGGGCTTCTATTTCATAACAATAGACAACACTGCACCGCTCATAAACCTGTTGAGTCCGCTGAACGAATCGGTAACAGACGCCACATTCGTCTTCAATACATCTGACAACACAGATGATGCAGTTGAATGCACGCTGTATGTGAATGAGACTGCAAGAGGCAGCTCAAGCGTCAATAACAGCATCACGCCTAACGGCACAATAAGGGCATCTCTCATACAGGGGACATACCAGTGGAGGGTCGAATGCATTGATGATGCAGGGAACAATGGCGCAAGCGAGACATGGAACATCACGATAATAGATTTAACTGGACCCGAGATAACCTTCAATGATGTAGGAACTGTCATCAGAGGCAATGATATTATCGTCAACGCAACAATATCTGACATAAGCGGAGTTGATGAGTCTTCAGTGCAGGCAAGCATAGAGGATGCCAATAATATAACCTCAAACATAACCCTGCAGAGAGTGACAGGGACAGACAGCTATGTTGGTGTTTATCCTACAAACTCAACCTTCCCATTGGGGACTTATATCGCAAGGGTCTCAGCAGAAGATGTCTTTGGCAACCAGAACAGCAATTATTCAGATTATGGGCTGACTTATGGGTATGTTGTGAATTTAATCTTGAATCCGAATCCCGCTCAGACAGGGCAGCAGGTAACTGCATCGGGAACGGTCTCTTATGACAATGGAGAGATAGCGAATGATGGCTTTATAACATTGATGTTACCTGATACTTCAATTGATGTTGTGATAGAAAATGGAGGATTTAGCCACATGTTTAATGCTCCGGGTGTTGCAGCTCTTTATGGGGTAATAGCAACAATCACGCCTGAAAACGGGTTTACTTTCAGTGCAGCTGGAATGCTGAATGTTACCAATGAAACGCAAGCGGAAAATACAACTACAACGACTACAACTACAACGAGTTCTAATAATGGCGGTTCAGGCAGCACATCAGATTTTGGCAGATGCGGCGTGAATAAAGTCGAAGACGAGAATGGAAGATGTGTGGACATAACAGAGTCAGATACTCCTACCGAAATAGTATCTCTCCCAGAGCAGTCCCAGGGAGATGAAAATTCCAACAGCGGAGTCGTTACATTTGGTTCCTGCGGGGACGGAAGCTGCGACCAGAATGAGAACCCCCATAACTGCGCGCTTGACTGTGGAGAGCCTGAAAAGACAGCAGGCGTAGGTAAAGCAGGAGGCTTCCTCAACCTCAGCTCAATAAACTCAAGCCTGTTGTGGCTCATGCTTGTGCTTTTGATAGTGGCATTCGTACTGCTCTACTTATACCAGTATGGCGCACCAGAACCCAGCATGCCGAGCATCAGCGCGCCAAAGATGCCAAAATTCAGCTTGTTCAAGAAGAAGGATCACTTGGGCATTGACAAGTATATGGAGAACAGGAACAAGCCATAGTAAAGGCAGGACCAAATGGTGCTTGAATCCATAAAGATAGGCTGGATTGAGAAGAGGCCTTATATTTCTTTTTTCTTCGGTTTCATTTATGTCTTCATAGGCTATTTCATAGCGAGATTTTTCTTCGGAAACGTGTCTATTGCGATGCTTTTCCTCGCAACGCTCCTGCTTGTCCCATCGCTGATAAAACTGATAGAGATAGAGGAAAGAAGGGAGAGTTTTTATGGCCTAAGGCATTTCTTCAAGGAGCACAAAGACATCCTTGAAGCCTATATCTTCCTGTTCCTGGGCGTTTTTGCGGGTTATGTCCTGCTAGGGTACATAGTTGATGTGGACAGGTTCGCCTCGATATTCCAGTTCCAGCTCGATTTCCTCAAGAACCAGCAGGGCCTGAGCAAGGAAGTCATAGAGAGATTCTTTGTGAGCCCATTGCAGCCCTCCCTCGAGAATGTTGCGGGAGTGCTGAAGAGCAATATCCAGGTGATGCTGATATGCTTTATCTTGTCCATCTTCTATGGCGCAGGCGCAGTCTTCCTCATAACCCTCAATGCAAGCATATTCGCAAGCTTTGTGGTCTATGTCGGCCATTATCTCGCCCAGAAGGTCAGCCAGATATCCCTCATAGTGGGGCTTTTCATGATACATATGGTGCCTGAGATCTCGGGTTTCCTCATCGCGGCCATTGCAGGGGGCGTGCTTTCAAAGGCCATACTGAGGGAGAAGTGGAGCAGCGGCCATTTCAAGAATGTGTTCAAGGACGCCCTTATGCTGCTTGTGATCGCATGCATGCTGATCGTTGTGGCTGCTTTCCTTGAGGTGTATGTGACGACGTACATGTTCCATAGGTTCGTGTAGGGAATCTAATTTTTTGAAGTTTTGTTATAAGGAGAAGTCTAGTTTATAGCGCAGTGAATGATAGTTTAGCCTTATAGATCATAATTTAACCCCTGCAACAACAATATTGGCAGCGCTCACGGCCAACTTTTCTCCTAGATGATGAGTTACATAGTCGAAAAGCTTGCCCTAAAGTCCAAAATTTGCTTCGCATTTGGTTTTAAACTGCATGAATGCTCGCAAATTCTGTCCTTTCAGCGCGCCATTGTTGTTGCCGAGCGGAAAGAGAGCGACTAGAAAAATCAAAGATTTTTCGTGGTTGCCGAGAACGCCGCCATGGCGCAGACGAACCGGAGGACGCCCCCTCCGGGGTGGTTCGTAGGGCAAAGCCGAAGGCTTTGACCGTCTGCCACCATGATGGCGGCGTTCTCATTAAAAAAAGTTAATTCTGCCACCCGCGGCTTCATAATGGTGCCAATAACAATATCCTATCAAAACCGCAAAGCTTTAAAACTTGAATGTAATAATGCCTAAAAGAATGAAAAAGTGGGTCATAGGTGCGGTCTTTGTCCTTATCATCGCTAGTCTTGCATCCTTGGTCTATGCCCAATCCGGGACAATAAAGCTTCTTGCAGTCTCCGATACCCCTGATGGCCTTGTCGGAAGCATGGCCGACCTTAAGCTGGATGTGAAAAAAGGCGACGGAAGGGTTTTCATAGACACGCTGCCCGCTTCAAAGCTTGATACGCAGATCACGACAAGGTTTGCGAGGGACATGGCCTGCAGATATCTAAGGGTTGACTGCAGCAGGTCTGATTTCTTCTATACGGTCATAGCAGACTCGACGATAATAGGCGGGCCGAGCGCCGGCGCTGCAACAACCATCCTTACGATCTCTCTCATGGGAAAGATCCCCCTGGACAACAATACTGTCGTGACGGGCACGATAAACTCGGGCTACCTCATCGGCTCTGTAGGCGGAGTGAAAGAGAAAATAGAAACTGCTGCAAAACGGGGATTCAAGAAAGTCCTGATACCCAGGACAGAGATTTATTTTGAAAAGGACAACAAGAGCATAGATTATGTCGATTACGGCAGGCAGCTCAACATAGAGGTGGTGAGGGTCAGCGATGTTGATGAGGCACTGCATGAGTTCACAGGGAAGGATTTCAGGAAAAACGGGAAACAAGTGGAGATAGACCCTTCTTATAAGGACACTATGGCCCTTCTCGCAAGCGAATTGTGCAACAGGAGCTTTGTGATCTCAGAAAAAGATTCCATCCTCAGGGAAGGCAGGAATGATTCTGTCGTAAATGACAGGAAATTCATTGAATTGTACGAAAAGGCAGATAATCTCACAAGGCTCGGCAGAGAGGCCTATAACGACGGAAGATATTATTCTTCTGCAAGCTATTGCTTCGGAGCGAACGTAAATTACCATTATCTCCTTTTCAAACTGCAGGATGTGACAGACAAGCAGGTTGCAGACATGATAGAGACGACAGACAGGGAGATATCAATACTGGTGGATTTCCTGAACAATTATGATATAAAGACCATCACAGACCTGCAGGCCTATACTGTCTCCAAGGAGAGGGCGATGGATGCCGCTGATTACCTTAACATGACAATCGAAGACCTTAAAGGGAATCTTGAAGGTGATTCCAAAGGCAAGAGGATGGACAGCGCATTGAGCAATCTTGCTTATGCTATCGAAAGGATGTATTCTGCGTCCTCATGGAGCAAATTCCTCGGGAAAGAAGGCAAGGAATTCAATATCGAGAAGAATGACCTTATGGCATCGTGCATGAATAAAGTAAATGAAGCGGAGGAATATTTCCAATACATGCAGCTCGTCTTCCCTGGCCTCATGAGGAATGTGGCAGAGGACATAAACAATGCAGAGGAAGACTACAAAAAGGAGAATTATGAGCTTTGCCTGCACAAGGCCAGCCTCGCAAAGGCAGAGGTGAGCATAGTCCTTAGCACGATAGGGTTCAAGGAGGAAAACCTGCAGCAGTTGCTTGACATGAAGCTTAATGCCGCAAAAAAGACCATAATCGAGCAGCAGGAGAGCGGCATTTTCCCGATAGTGGGCTACAGCTATTATGAATATTCGCAGAGCCTGAGGAACGAAAGCATATATTCTGCGCTTTTATACTCAGAATACGGCCTTGAGTTGAGCAATCTTGACATCTACTTCAAGCCGAGAGCGAAAGCTGTCGTTGTGAACAAGGAATTATTCGACATATTCCTTATTTTCCTCGGCGGCGCTGTCTTCGGGGCCATAATGATGATATTGTTTGCTGTGCCAAGGTCTGCCGAGTACAGGCCCAAGAAGATAAAGCTGCCTGTCCCGCAGCATAAGAAATTCAAGTTTGATTTCAGCAGAGGAAGGAGAAGATAGGATTGTCAGCCGGATATTCTTTTTAGTCCAGTAAGAATAGTTTAGGCCTGTGAGCAATTTTTTGATAAGTTAGAGCCATAACTTTTTTCTTCCAAAACCGACCCACCCCCATCGGATAAATAACTTGATGCCCCCCCCTTCAACCTCAAGATGCTTGAAGAACAACAGGAAAGCAATGGGTTTTAAATCAGCTCAGTTGTGCTTTTAAAACATCGCACGGAATGGGGCTTCCGAACGCAGTGAGGAACGCCCCATACTAGTCTCGGTGCGAATGGACGAAACCACTCTGTGTGAATGGATTGTTGAGGATGCAAAAAACTTAAAATCGTAACATAGAAAATAATAAAATCAAACACAAAGATGAATATAAACCCCACCAGAATATCCGAAGACACCCTGATGGGGAAAAAGAGGTGATCATGAACCCTATGGGCCCTAAGGCATGATGATATTATGCTGATAAGGCGGTTTGTATGTAATTTTCCCCCCAAACCTCTCTTTTCTACTACTGAGTGGTGTATCTCATATATAAATCTTTCGTTTTTTAGTATTCTTGAGTAGTCAAAAAATCAACAGAATTAGCCACAAAACGGGGACAATAGGGGGTTTAATGCCATTAGATATATAAACCACCCCTTTGTCTTAATATGGTATGAAATGCCTGAAATGCCTTCAAAGGGCCTATTACAACAATTTCTGCAGGAAGCACTTCATGGAACAGATAGAATCCAGGGTGAAGAGGGAGATAAGGGAGAAGGGCATGATAAACAAGGATGATGTGCTTGTTGTGAATGATCCCATAATCAAGTTCTTCGTGAAAAAAGCGGTCAGCGGCATGCCGCTGAAGTTTGCGAAATCGCCGGGGAAAAACAAGGATGCGAAGATTGTCATGCTATGGACACTGGACGATGAGGTGCTATCCTTCATGACTGATCTTTTCGGAGAAGAAACTCCCGCAGAAGGCAAAATCCCCAATCCGGAAATAAGGATCATAAAACCCCTGAGAGTCGTGAAAGAAGGCGAGCTTATGGCGTATGCGAAGCTTGCCAGGATAGGGTTCAGGAAGAAGAAAAGGTCAAAGAGGGAAGAGGAGATAAAAAAGGCGATCGAGAAGATAGATGAGAAGCATCTCGAGACGAAATTTTCGCTGCTGAAGAGCATTGAAGAGATGAAGGGGCTGGAGAAAGATTAATCTGCCGCTTATCCTTTATCTGCACTTTTTCCTATAGGTCCTTCTTCCATGCCAACATGATTACAGATATAAGTATCGCGAACAGGATGAACATCATGAATATGTCAAAATATAAAACTGACTTTATCTGATCTATGCCGGAAATCTGGTCCATCTCTTTTGTGGGTGATACATCCCATAATACCCACCTCATGCCATCAATATAAACTGAGGTATAGACTGTAAATTTCCTGAGATCCTTTTCTGCGACATATCTCCCTTTCTTATGTGTGATGTAGCTGTATTCTCCGCTGCCTTCATCATTATGGCTGGTTTCATTGTAAATGCCCCACAGCTCAGGATAGGTGTTCTTGTCGATCACATCGCTGAAGTTCTTGCCCTGCAGATCCTTGTCCAGATGGTACAATATCCTGCCATTGTTGTCAATAAGTACAAGATAATCCGGCGATTTGCCTGAGTTCATTGGTCCAAGAACGGTGTCTAGTAACTTATCCAGGTCCAATCTGGCAAAAAGAACGCCGTCAAATCTGCAATTGCTGCAGTTCTTATCGTCCTTGAAAACAGGCACAGAAATCCATATCTCCTGCCCCATGGGTGAATAGGCCTGCCTGATGAAATAATTGGTCTGCTCTTTTGATTCTTTGAAAAAAGGTTCATCAGAATAGTTTATCCCTATCTTACCTTCTGCATAAGGATAAGCAAATTCGCTTATGCCCCCCTCATCCACATAGGTGATCTCTTTTGAAAAATCGACTTCCATGAACAATTGCGAGGCATAATCTAAATGCTGCCCCATATAATCATTTTTGTTCAGATTAGATATGGTGAGGAGCATTACCAAAGGCCTCTCGATAACCCCCTGGAGCCTTGCTGACATCCCGTTCATCTGATCCAGCTTTATCTGCTTGTAAGTTTCAATGAGATTCTCCTTTGCGAGCTCAAAGCTGAAATAATTGAAGAAGAGGGTTATTATTAATAGGAACAGGGTCAGTAGGACTATGATCTTTGCCGCAGTTGAAAAAATCTTATTTGGCATTCTTTCTCCTCCTTTCCTCCATCCCGATGAGCTTGTATATTAGGTATATGGTGATTATGGCCAGCAGGGAAATCAGGGACATCATGTAAACAGCATATCGTTTATGATCTATCCCTTCTGCGGATTTTGCCTCAATTATATCGAAATCCTTGCTCGCTTTTAAAGATTTCTGGCCAGGCATTGATGCTTCGACAACAAGGATATATCTTCCGGCAGGAATATCAGCAGGCATCTCTATCTTCTGGATATCTGAGAGATGGGTCTCCACTGCAATGGTGAGCGTCTTGATGGATATTACACCGCCTTCCTCATCTTTTATTGTATAAGCCAATTCCACATCCACTACTCCATCTGATTTGTAATGATAGATATCGGTCAGGACGATAATGAAATAGTCTGGGGTGACCTGCGCAAACGAAGGGGGTATGCTTACATCAAGTGTTATGAATCCCTGGTCGAGGAACAAGCAGAAGGAAGCAGCAGCAGGATCAAAGGCAATAGGACTGACAAAAGCCTCGCTTTCCCTGTCATCCTGTCAACCTGTCCTGTTCTCATCTTCTTCTCCTCAGCCTTTCCCCTATCTGGTTCAATACCCTCCTCTCCTCCACCACTAGCCCTTCCATCTCCATCTTCTCATACTTTATTATGATCAGAAGCATGATTATCAGCAGCACTAATGCTGCTATTACACATATCAGCAGTATGAACAGCCCCTTTTCGGGAGCCAGCGGCTTCTCGAATATGGGCTTTGCCTCGACATTGAACATGCTGCTTGCCACTGCAGTGGAATCCTCGTAGGTCGCTATTGCGACAAGGACATAAGAGCCTGGGTCCATTGTTGAGGGGATGAAGATCTTCTTCATATATGCGAGTTGGGTCTCGACATCAACCATCGTTGATTCCTTCAGCAGCACCCCATTATTGAAATCCTTGATATACCATTCGACCTTGACCTCCATCCTCTTGGATTCGCCCAGATTAAACAGCCTCAATCCTGCAAGGAGATTTTCGCCGGGAGCCACTGTCAGGTCCCCTGAATAGATGTCCATCTCCATGTCCAGCAGCTGCAGCGCGCTCTGGACATTTATCATGAGGCGTATGATCTTCTCGCTGTTGCTTTCCTTGAGGACAATCTGGGTCGCATAGGTGTCCGGTGGATTCTCGTCTGTGGGCGCTATCTTGAGCTCAATATCCTTTGTCTCCCCAGGCGCGAGGCTTATGCTCTTTTCAGTATAGATGAATCCGACATCCTTTGCCGCGCTTATATCTATGTTCATCTCACTGTCTGTAGGATTGGATATCTTGATCACCTCTGTCTTCAGCCTGTTCTGCCTTACATCTGCCTTTATCCCTGTCGTGTCAACCTCGAAGGCTGTGGGTTTCTCGATTAATCCTCCTGTGCCTCCTGCAGCTCTCCCTTTGGTCGTGCTTCCTCCGCCGCCTTTGCCGGTCACTGACACCGTTTCTTCTGCAGGCTGAGCCGGGCTTTCCTCAGCAGAATATGCTGTGAAGCCGGTCACATTGAATATGAGTATGCCTGAAGAGGATGAGTAATTTATCTCCACGCATTCTGTGGCGGGGCAGACAACGCCGTCTTTCAGTATCCTGGGATCAGTGAATGTGAGATTGTAGAACTGCAATGTTGCAGGTTTGTCGAAATTCGGCAGTGCTGAGCTGTTGATCCCTATATGATTGTCTGATATGTTGATGTTTGCATCAAGGTTGGTGTCCTGGCTTATGTTTATCGGCTCTGCAAACAGGATTTTGCCGTAATCCTCTTTTTCAATGATGATCTCTGTTAAATTCTCCAGTTCGCCGTCTGCCAATGAATTTATGTCCAATTTTCCTGAACTCTGGCTTTCATACCATCCTATGCCTGTAACAGAATCAAATGTCGATTTTGTGATATTTACCTCTCTTACGATTATCGCAATAGTATTGCTTGTAAGATTATTATTTGAAGAATCATATGCAGTGATATTGACCTCTGCCCTTCCTCTCCATTCTGACTGCATAGTCAGATTCATTATTCCGGTTGCATTATCCAAAGAGATATTTACTGCGCTTGAGGCCGCATAAGAATAAGTTATGTTCTCCGCATTGGGTTCTTTGAAATATACGCTCAAATTCATTATTGTTGTGGTGTTTTCGCTTGGTTTTACGCTGTTATTGGGTAATGCCTGCCTTAATTTCGGGGGCTCATCCACAGCCTGGAAAGTGCCTGCCAATTCAAAGGCCGCCTTGCCCGTAGTCCTTATCTGGTTCTGCAGAGACATGGCTGCGAAAATGAGCAATACTGTCATCACCAAGAGCAGTTTATTATTGCTCATTGCCTGCCTCCTTTCTGCTTTGCCCCTGATGCGCATTCACTGCTGCTTTTCCCGTCTTTTCCTGCCCTGGTCTTTTTAGGCTCAAGGCTGAATGTCCATTTCTTCATATCAGAATCATATTCCCATACGACATCATGCTCTACTGATTCATTCATGCCGAGCAGGACTATGTGGGGGATAGTGGTAGCAAAAGATTTCTGGCTCCTCTTCCACAGCTTCGTATTGAATTTCATGCGTTTGGGTTACCTAAACTACCTCAGTTTACATATCCTGCATGGAATGGACAGGTGGATATTTTGTGTATTGAGGATATGTTTGGTATTTTTCATTTATTTTCATATATAAATGTAATATCTTGTAGTATATTTTATAATATACTTTATGATATATTAAATAACATAATTAATATAATATCTGGTGTAATACCCATTATTTTAAATAGTTTGTGGTCTGGAATACAAGACACACAGAAGATATATCAGAGGACATATCAAAAAATATCAAAAAGGCCCTTAAAGAGAGAGATTAACCTTGTAAATAATGCCATCATAAGCCCCTGCCGCCCTTCCTGCCCCCGCTCATTTCCTTGTTCCTGCTCTCCTTTTTCATCATTGTCTATGCTCGTTACTGAGCCCGTAAGCGCTGTTAATCCTTTTTCATTAGGTATATCTTTGCTTGCTGAATCGTTGTATGCTGGATCTTCGGATGCTGAACCAATGCCCATCCCGCCTTCATCTGGTCCGGAATCATTCCCTGATTTGTCTATGTTTGCTTGATCATCCGGATTTTCGACGATGAAATAGCCTGTAAGGATGCTTGCCTGGCCACAGGCTGTTGAAACTGAGTATAAGAAGATTAAAGAAAAAGAGAATAAAAAAATCAGAAGGTACCTTTTCATTTTATCTTCTTGTTTCTTCTCCTAATCAGCAAGAGTATGAGTATTATTATGAATATTATTGCGATTGCAATCCCGATTCCTATGGGTGTGCTTATATAGCCCATAAATGGTCTTTTTTTTATCAGAGGTGAAACGTATATGTTCTCCCTTGTCCTGTCTCCTACTACGTTGACATTGAGGAAGATGTTATAGACTCCTATGGCTGCAGAGCCTCCTTCTGCCTGGTCTGAGATATCCTTGCAGCTAACTTCTATATTCCTCCTATAAACCCCTGGCTCTGTGCTCTGGTTTACAGATACTGTCCCAGTCACGATAGCACTTCCTCCCTCACTTATGTTCATGGGGCTTTGCTGATCGAATACTATGCTGAAGAGGTCATTTGTGTCAGGATTGAAGCTGCATTCTACATCTGAATTATGCGAGACTGCCTGGATCTCAAACTTGAACCTGTCAGATTCTCCTGGCTTCAGCTCAAGGTCAGAAGGATGCGTTGTGCCTATCGCAGCATAGGCTAATGAAGAAAGTGCCATAAAAACAAAAGCATACAAGAATAATGCGCGTATCTTACCAGTAAACCTGTTTATTTCCATTTTATTCCTCTTTTTTATTGCCAAGGCTTTAATATTGCTTGATATTGCTATTGTCAATGATAGGCATTAACCATCAATCATGGCCTTATCACCAACCATAGCCCGATATACTGATCAAAATGTCATGCTGTTATTATGAACCAAATGTGTTTATGAAGTAGGTTATATTGCTCCTGTATGTTCCTGCAGACAGACCTGTAGGGGCTATATGCCAGTACAGCACTAGGTTCTGTTTCACGGCTGCGGCATTGCACAGGTCC
>PCXZ01000027.1:0-17047 GCA_002762985.1 Candidatus Woesearchaeota archaeon CG10_big_fil_rev_8_21_14_0_10_44_13
TCGGGGGTCTTATAGGCAATTCACTGCGGGTTTCGCTCCGCTCAACCGCGCGAGGGTTCTTGCCGCCCCTCGCACTAAAAACAAATTTAGTGATATGTGAAAAAGGAGTTAGTTCAAATTGCGTTGCAAAAGGAGATTTGGATGATTTCGGGCATTATGTTGCTAATCTTATAATAAAAGACAATAAATTAGCAGATAGATTAGTAAAAGATTCGTTAGTAAGTGCAGATAAATTGTTTGAGACCATAACGCTGCTAAAAAACAAGGATAACTTTACTGGAAACAATCTCTTAGAGTTGAAGAAGAGATTCTATGAACATATCCCTCCCCATTTTTCTATAAAAAAAGTTATTGACTATTTGCCCGTTGGTCTACAAAAAAGATTTTCTTCAATGTTCACCGAAGTGCGCATAAAAACAGAAGAACTTGATATTTTCAACCGTGTCGATTCGATATTAAAGAAGTATACAAACCTAATTGCAAAAAAAGTAGGTTATCCCCTTGATTTGACAGAATTTTTGACAGTCGATGAAATATTGACATTTATAGAAAAAAATATGCTGCCAAGTAAAAAAGAATTGATTGAACGTTCCCATGGGATGGCTATTTTTTATAAAGGAGATAGATTTTCCTTGATTTTTGGGAAGGAATATGTGCAGTTTCAGAGAATTTTAGTGGATACCGACAAAACCGAGTTTAAAGGAACTGTAGGATATCATGGCATTGCTAAGGGAAAAGCAAGAATAGTCTTTGACCCAAAAAAAATCAAAGAATTCAATAAAGGGGATATTTTAATCACGGGGATGACAAGACCAGAATTCTTACCTTTGATGGAAAAAGCTTCGGCATTTGTAACTGATGCAGGAGGTATGCTTTCCCATGCAGCCATCGTAGCCAGAGAACTTAAGAAACCTTGTGTTTTAGCAACTGAAAATGCCACTAAGATTATCAAAGATGGCGATGAGATAGAGGTTGATGCTAATATGGGCATTGTAAGAATATTGAAGAAAAATTAAGAAATCAAAAAACAACCATATTAGCGCCATAAACGCATAAAAATACCCCCTTCCGCCAAATCCGCAAATTCTCCGCCATCCTTAAAAACGATCCGAAAAACTTCCGCTGCAACCGAAAAGCCTCCGATTCCGACGGAAAAACAAAGGTTTTTTCCAAGAAAGGCATATAAAAACTTCTGCACCATATCCCCTCATGGGAAAAAAAGGTTTTTTTGCTGCCGCATTGCTCGCAATATTTCTTCTAGAACCGTTCCTCTGCTCAGCCATAAAGATAAACGAGATTATGTACAATCCTGCAGGAGATGACAACAACAAGGAATTCATCGAAGTCTATATGGAACAATGGACAAACCTTTCTGGATGGACCATAGGAGATTCAAGCTCTAATGACACTTTAACCATATTATATTATAGCCAGGCAAACACAAACTATGCCCTGATAGCAGAGGAAGGCTTCAATCTCTCAGGCATTGATGCAACAGTATATTCAGCAGGCGCTACGATCGGAAACAACCTTGACAACAGTGCAGATTCAGTCTACCTTTATGACAGCAATAAAGCATTGGTCGTAAGCGCCTCTTATGATGGCGCATTGGCGAACGGCAACGGCAGATCGGTTGAATATGACAATGAAAATGACGAATGGCACGAAAGCTGCTATATCGGAGGCTCTCCCGGAATGCAGAATTGCGAGATAATAATCAATCAGACTGACCCACCCCAAAATCAAACGCCTGAAAATCAGACAAATGAGACTATACCCTCATCAGAAGAATGCAAAGCTTTCATAGTCGCATACACAGACAAAGAGATGTACAATATTACGGATAAAGTGAGCATCCATTTCGCCCTCTATAATGATTCTTTCCCATACAAGATAGAATATTGGATAGAGGATTCCATTGGCAATATCGTGAAAAGCAAGTACAACACTACGAACACGAACACAAAGACATGGACTCCTGAGCTTGATGAGAAGGACGGAATCTTCTACCTGAAATCAGGCTTATATCTTGACTGCGGGAATGAGACTAAAACAGCGGATGCTGAAAGCATGTTCATTGTCCTCAACGATGGGGCTGTAAGGATGACAGATTCCTCACTAAGCATTGAAGAGGTCTACACTGGCTCAGACAACAAGATAGAATTCGGCCAGGTCCTGAAGATAAAGGCAGAGGTCTACAAAGGTGATGAATCCAGCAGCACAGTCAGCTTCTGGGTCGAAAATGATGAAGGGGAGAAGGTGAGCCAGGCGACATCTGCATTGTTCTACAATAAGTTCACAAAATATGACATCACTATGCCACTGCAGCTGAAACCTAATTGCAACAACGCATACAGGTCCGGTACATACACTGTTGTGGCAGAAGGATTTGATGCAAGGGATGAAAAACCGGTTGATATCAGCGGCATCACAAAATCATTATGCCCGATCTCATCCTCTGCCTCTGGAACATCAGCAGCTTCAGCATCTGCAGAGAAAGAGACTTCAGGCCCATCAAAGACAGAGACAAAAATCAGCTATCAGCTGTTGAATTTCAAGAACAAGCTCGAGCCGAAGGAACAGGTCATCAATGAACTGCTCATACAGAATGACGATGAGACCCATGTCTTCGATGTCTGGAGCTATGTCTACAGGGGCTCGAAATCCTATTCAGGCGAAAGAGAAGGCAATAAGCAGAGCATAGAGCTTTCGCCTTATGAATCCGCAGTCGTAGAGCTGGAGAATTCCATAGAAAACGCCAATCCTGGGGAATATAATCTCAAAGTGAAGGTGAAAAAAGACAACCAGAAGACGAATTATGAGATGACGGAGGATGTCGAGATAGTGAATAATACTGAAACTCACAACCAGACTGCCCAGGGCGCGATAAACGGCGAGCTGAAAGGGCTGATGGAGAACAGGACCGGCCTTGCAGGGAATGTGGTATATGAGGGTTCAGCGGCAAAATCAAAAAAGTTGAGCTTCATATTCCTCATCGCCTCAATATTCCTCATCTCGATCATGGGCCTGAGGAACTGGATAGACAATGCAAGGGCTAAAAAAGGCCGAAAACAGGCAGATAAAGCCATTAAGATGAAGGAAAACATTTAAAAATCCCCCTCCTTATTCTGCCTTAATGGCAAAAAAACTCAGCAAAGAGGAGATCTCAGACAAGATAGAACAGGGCTATATGCGGGTGAGGACCATCGTAGAGATGATGGGCGCCCCGAAGGATTACATAGTCAAGACGCTGAAGATGTATGTGGATAAGATAGGCCAAGACAAGGATATAATCCTCCTCAGCGAAAAATATGCAAAGCCGAAGAAACAGGAAGAACTGTTCAGCTTGTTTGTAGAGCTCGAGATACTTGTCAAGAACGCTTCGACATTGGCATTCTTCTGCTTCGATTACATGCCCTCATCGATAGAGATAATGGAGCCGCAGACTTTCAGCTATAAGGCGCCGGATTTCGCGGCTTTCTTCAATGATATGCAGGCAAGGCTCCATAGGCTGGACATGGTCATAAAGAATCTCACGGCAAAGACAACTGTCCTCGAGAGGAACGCCGGCCTGCTCCTGAGAAACAACATACTGATAGTGCTGAAGGAGAAGGACAAGGATCTTAACGAGCTCTCTAGAAGTTCAGGCATCCCCCAGCAGCAATTGGTTCCATTTTTAGAAAAGTTAATAAGCGAAGGATGGCTTAAGGAGAAAAAAGGCAAGTATTCAAGGGCCAAAAAATAAAAAACCAGTGCATATCGGATGAAGGAAAAAGAGGAGCTGAAAAAAGAGATTGAGGCCGTGCTGTTCGCAGCAGGCAGGAAGATCACCCTTGACGAATTGGCAAAATTGTGCAGGGCTGATAAGAAAGAGATAGATGATGCTGTAAAAGAGCTGAAGCAGGATTATGAGAAGAATTCTTCGCCTCTGCTCCTGACAGAGGAAGTGGACGGCTATAAGCTCACTGTCAGGGAAAAATATCTCTCTATAGTCAAGGAGGTCACCCCCCACACAGAGCTTAATAAGGCTATGCTCGAGACACTTGCAGTGATCGCCTGGAAACACCCTGCGATGCAGTCTGATGTGATCAAGATAAGGACCAGCAAGGCATATGAGGATATAAGGGACCTTGTTGAGATGGGTTTTGTGTCCAAGGAAAAGCATGGCAGGAGCTTCATCCTCAAGGCGACAGGCAAATTCTTCGAGTATTTCGATCTCCCTAACAAAGATGCTGTAAAGGAGATATTCAAGAATGTGAAGGATGTGGAGCCCGAGACCCAGGAAAAGCTCGACAATCTTGAAGTGTATGATGATGCTGAAAAACCTGCGCAAGAGAGCGAAAAGAAAGATGAGGAAGGGGAAGAGCCTAAAGAAAAGCTTGGCAAGCTTGATGTATTCACAGAGCCAGAAACAGAAGTTTCTGAACAGGCTGAAAGCGAAGATGAGCCTCAAGAGGATAAAAAGGAGACAGAAGAAGCAGAAGACAAAGGGAGCGAAGAAGAATCAGAAGAGGGTGATGAAGAGAAGGCGAGAAGAGCCATACATAAGCTTGCGGGAGAGGATGTTGAAGATAATGATAGTGATGAAGAGGAGAAAGGATCAGAAAAGAATGAAGAAGAGGATGATGAAAAGCCGAAAAAGAAAAGGCTTCCGAAAGAGCTTGAGGAGTTTGCAGGAATAGAAGACGAAGATAAAAAAGACAAGGAAGCTGGTGAAGGTGACTAGATTGCTGCTTCTAAGATGCCCAAAGTGCAAGAACAAGATGAAATATGGCGGGAGGACATTCCTGCTCGGGAATAAGAGAAAAGCCTGCGTTTACTGCGGCATAAGCTTCAAGGTCAAGGAGAATATCATCGAAGAGGCTGAGCAGCAGAAACAGTAAGAAACGAAACCCCTAAAAACAGTATATTCTGCATTTATACGACCTATAAACCCATTTTACAAACAAAAGATTTATAAATAAAAGTGCTTTATTTTGAGATAATATCTAGCATGATTTCAATCTGAAAATGAACCCTGAAAAGCCTGAAAACGAGCCCCAAAAAGGCCCTGAAAAGGATGGAGAAATAAAGGAAAGGATCATCCAGAGCATGATAGAGGATGAGATGAAGACTTCTTATCTGGATTATTCCATGTCGGTTATTGTAGGCAGGGCTCTGCCGGATGCAAGGGACGGATTGAAGCCTGTCCATAGAAGGATCCTTTTCGCAATGAATGATATGGGCATGCAGCACAACAAGCCTTTCAAGAAATCTGCAAGGATCGTAGGAGAAGTTCTTGGTAAGTATCATCCTCATGGGGACACTGCAGTGTATGACGCATTGGTGAGGATGGCGCAGGATTTCTCATTGAGGTACCCTTTGATACAGGGCCAGGGGAATTTCGGAAGCATTGACGGCGATAATGCTGCAGCGATGAGATATACGGAAGCGCGCCTGGCAAAGATAGCCGAAGAGATCCTGACGGATATTGACAAAGAGACTGTGAATTTCACGCCGAATTTTGACGGGAGCCTGAATGAGCCTTTGGTGCTGCCTTCAAAACTCCCAAATCTCATGATAAACGGCAGCTCTGGGATCGCTGTAGGCATGGCGACGAATATCCCCCCTCACAACATAAAGGAGATAATAGAAGGAATAATGGCACTGATAGACAATCCTGACATAAGCATTGAAGAGCTCATGAAATACATCAAAGGCCCGGATTTCCCGACTGCAGGGATAATCTCCGGCATGAACGGAATAAAAGAGACTTACCTCACTGGAAGGGGCAAGATAACAGTCAAGGCAAAAGCAGAGATAGAGAAACACAAGGATAGGGAGAGGATAATACTCACTGAAATGCCTTACCAGGTCAACAAGGCAATGCTCATAGAAGAGATTGCAGACAATGTCAAAGAGAAGAGGATTGAAGGAGTCAGCGATATAAGGGATGAATCAGACAGGGATGGCATAAGGGTCGTGATAGAACTGAAGAGGGATGCAAACTCAAATGTCACATTGAACCAGCTTTTCAATTACACGAGGATGACATACACCTTCGGTGCGATAATGCTCGCCCTTGTGAACAATGAGCCTAAGTACCTGAACCTTAAGCAGATGCTGCAGAATTATGTGCTGCATAGGCAGGTGGTCGTAAGGAGAAGGACGCAGTTTGACCTCAAGAAAGCCGAAGAGAGGGCCCATATCATCGAGGGATTGATAATAGCGCTGAACAACATAGATGATGTCGTCAGGAAGATAAAGGCCTCAAAGACAGTGGATAATGCAAAGGACATGCTGATGGATGATTACAAACTGAGCGAGACGCAGGCAAAGGCCATCCTTGACATGAAACTGCAGAAGCTTTCCTCGTTGGAGCAGGAGAAGATAAGGGAAGAGCATAAAGGCCTGCTGAAGATGATGGAAGAGCTGAAATCCATACTCGCATCCGAAGAGAGGATACTTGGGATAATAAAGGAAGAGGCTGTCGAGATCAGGGAAAAATACGGCGATGAGAGACGTACGGCGATAGAGAGCATACAGGAAGAAGACCTTGTGATAGAGGACCTGATAAAAGATGAGGATGTCGTCGTCACGATAAGCCATCAGGGCTACATAAAGAGGACAAAGCTTTCAGAGTACAAGCAGCAGCTGAGAGGGGGCAAGGGAGTGATAGCTGCAGGCACGAAAGAGGAGGATTTTGTAGAGCACATATTCATAACTTCAACACATTCTTACATCCTATTCTTCACGAACAAGGGCATGGTGTACTGGCTCAAGGTCCATAAGATCCCAGAGACTTCAAGGCAGGCAAAAGGCAAAGCCATAGTCAACCTGATGCAGCTTGAGAACGGCGAGAAGATAGCGGCCTTTGTCCCTGTAAAAGAATTCGATGACAAGCATTATCTAATGCTGGCGACAAGGAAGGGGCTTGTCAAGAAAACGAACATGATGGAATACTCGAGGCCGAGGCAGACAGGGATAATAGGGATAACGCTTGAAGAAGGCGATAACCTTGTGAATGCGCTGCTGACTGACGGCGAAAGCCAGGTGATGCTTGCGACAAGCGACGGCATGGCAGTAAAGTTCCATGAGCAGGATGCAAGGCCCATAGGCAGGACTTCTAAAGGCGTGAGAGGCATCACCCTGAAAGGGGATGATGTTGTGGTAGGCATGGTCAAGGCTATTGATGACAAGACTTTGCTTACTGTGACCGAGAATGGCTATGGCAAGAGGACGATGATCTCGAAATATAGGATCATTGCAAGAGGAGGCATAGGTGTGATAAACATCCAATGCACTGAAAGGAACGGTAAGGTCGTCGCTGTGAAGACAGTTGATGATGAAGATGATATCATGCTGATAAGCAAGAACGGCATCACTATAAGGTCCCCTGTGAAAGGCATATCTGTGATAGGCAGGAATACCCAAGGAGTCAGATTAATGAAGCTTGAGGCCGGAGACAATGTAATAGACGCTGCAAGCATCGTAAAAGAGTGATAATCCCTTTTTTTCTGCTGATTTAGGTTAAAAAACAATAATGAACCATAAAAAGCCATATTTGGCCTTATTTTGCCTTTTTGAGGCATTGTTTGATGGGTAAGATATATGTGGATGTATCTTTCACAATGCTTATATACGTCTCAAATAAGATTTTATTAAAAGAGGTAAAAAGTTACCACCGGTAAGTGATTAAAAAACCGAAAGATTTAAATATAAGCTAAACATAATCAAGGTTGGGGCATACTAATGGCCCTATAAACAACAAAAAACGAGAATAAGAAGGACAGAAGCAATATGGCAGACAAGGATAATAATAAAAATAAAGGGTATAGTGCATTGGGCGATGATGAAACCATGCCAGAGAAAGATGAAACTCTAAAAAGACAGTTGAGTGATTCATTAAAAAATGGAGTATTAAAGGAAGAGATGGGAGGAACTGAAACCCCATGGGAGATTGGAAATTCTGGAGCCAGTTCCCAGAGCAGAGCTGATTCTTCAGCAGAGGAGGAGGAAACTACCCAATTGCCACCGCTGGATCCAAATAGGATAGATGACCTTCATCTTCACCTGATACCTTACATCCCGCAAGGGCCTGTCCCAAGCAAAAGCCTTGAAAGGCTGGGAAATACGCTTGACCAGATATTGATGAACGATGATCCTGGCCAGTCAAGGCAATGGACTGATTTCGGGTTGAGTGAAGGCGATATTCTTAAAGTGAAAAGCATAGTCGATTCATACAATCCTGAAGATGTCATGAGGACATTGACTGATATCATCTATCAAAAATCAGTGCAAGTCCTGGGTCCCTATGGCAATGAGGACCAGAGGATGATGCAGAAAGATACTCTTTTCTCCCTGATGAGAAGGGCCAAAACAAAAGGATTCAAGGCAGATTACAATCATCAATATTCTCCTGAAGAGAAGAATGAGATGAGACACAGGGCGTTTGAAGCGGCAGTCGAGATTTATGCATGCATACCCCGCGATAAGACAAACAGATCAACGGATAATTCACTGGCAAAGATAGGCGAAATACTTGGGGTGAGAGAGGAGTGGTATCATCATCTTAAAGACGAAAAACACAGCCAAGAGGATATAGAAGAGTTCAAGAAGATCACCATACAACCGACATTAGTAGACGGGGTACTCGAGTCGGGGGAATGGAGAGACATACTGAAAGATGCAGAGAAATATTCAGGCATATCATCTGAAGAGATAATCTCCCTCATTACTGATGTTGCACACGAGAATCTCTTTAATCTTGGCAAGAAGATATTCAAAAATATAAAGAACGCTCCCGGAGACAAGAAGGTCATCGCAGATAACATCAGCAGTTTCCTTGAGCTTGGAGTAAAATATAATGGCATCATATTTTCAGCAGCCCATTATGACGCTGTCAGCAAGATAATAGACCCATTGGAGCACCTGGGGCATGTAGATGGCAATGTTACACAGGCTGTGACTGCAGAGCAGAGGTTCTTGGCTCTTTTTGAAAAGCTGAGAGGCCAATTAAAGGAAAAACTTGGAGTCCCGGAAGAGAGTCTTCAGTCAGTCGATTATGGATATTTCCTGAATAGAGGGTATAAGGAATATGAGAAGATCATAGACCATGAAGACCCTAATGCAAGAGAACAGAACGAAAAGATGCTGATAGCAACAAAGATGGATCCACAGGAAGTGCTTAAATATGCCGCTGCAAGAAAGCTTGTAAGGATAAATGATTATAATGAGGATCTTGTGAATAAGTACAATCTTGGTGCAGAGAAACTGCCTATTGTGCTTTTCCTCCCTGTGGGCAGGAATGGGACAATAAGATACCATATATTCAGCGATGATAGCGGGCTCATAGCGACTGATAATGCAAAATACCACGTTGAACTTGATAATTTTAATCAGCATATAATAAGGGATGGGAAACGCTTAGATCTGGGTAAAGATAATGGTGTGAGGGGTTTCGAGATAGATGTCACTGACAGCTGCACAATGGTCTTCACAACGCAGGATTACATAAACGGGAAAAAGAAGGCTCTGGAGAAGAAAGTGGAAGTGAAAGCCCCCGAGAAAGTCAGGATACATCTTGCTGATCTTGATGATGAGCTTCTCAGTTTCAAGAAGGTATGGGGATTCGGAAGCACCATATATGGCAACAAAAATCTGGTGTCTCCTGCGCATCTGTATAGGAACTCCATGACATTTGAGGATTTCACCAGGAACGGCTTCGAATTGGCTGTAGAAGACATCAAAAACTCCACTTATCTCGGATTCCCTGTTCTGGAAAGCCTTTCACCCAGAGGTGATGGGCTTGGGGAGGAGGAATACTATCCTGAGCTCCTTGTCGTGAAAGTGGATCCAAGCAGAAAAAATGAGATCATATCTCCGGACAAAAAGATTATCATCCCTGTCAATTCTGCAGCAGTATTCACCAATATGGACCTCAAGAATGGCGCAAGAAAAGGGATTGATATGAAGGCATTCCCTTCAAAAATGATCAAGGACGGAAAAGCGTATGTCACGCTGGGTTTTGAGGTCTACCAAACTTCAGGGCCGTCTGCATGGCTGACAATAGGTGAGGAGAGGATGCCGATAAACTTCCAGCCATACGGGGCTGCATTTGCTACGCAAAGCCCCATGTACGCTATAAAAAAGTACAACCTTGGGGATCCAGTGGACAACCCAAGATGCCACGAGACAGCTGAAGGGATAGATATGCTTGCCAGGGGGATTCCAGTCGCCCACAAATTAGACCATGAGCGGGGCCAGGAAAAGATAATTGTTGCTGAAGAAAGATAATTATTTAAAGGAGGAATTCTCTTTTCAACTAATATGGACATACAAAACAAACCATCGCTGACAGAGAGGATAGGCGAAGAGATAGTGGATGAGCTTCTCGAGGCAGGCCTTGCAATCCTCCTTGTCTTAGCAGGGGTCTCTTATTTCAATCTTGAGAACAACTGGACGCATGCTGCCGGCCTTCTTGCAGACAGGGTAGGCCTTGTCAGCGTAGAGAGCGAAGTCAGCATGATGTATAATAGCGTCGTGAATGGCTCGATATTCCTGTTCTTCAAGAACCATTTCCTTCTTTCGATAGTTGTAGCGATACTCCTGTGCATTGGCGGAATAACCTTCAAGATACTCACGCTCAAGTCAAAGGAAGAGTTCATAAAAGACATGGGCAAGGTAATACTCGTGCCAGGATTGGTGGGAGTGCTTGCCATAGTGCTCATCCAGATACTGACTGTAAGCTCTTTGAATGACCTGTTCGTAAGGTCGAACCTTGCGACGATGGAGCTTGCCCTGGACAAGACAAGTTCAGGGATGCTCATATGGAACATGATGGGCATAATATTCATGACAGGCATATTCTCGCTCATATTCGGCTCAATGCTCGTTTTCATAGTGAAGGCATTGAAAGAGAAGCTTCTTTTCCTGAAGATAACGGGGAATTTCCTTGCCTTGATAGGATGGTTTTTCCTTGGATACTATCTGATAATGAGGCTGCTTGCAATCAATATCGTCGCAGAAAGCCTTTACGGGGGCAATATACTCAAGCTTTTCGTTTTCGTGTGGTATATGTCAAGAGGGACATTCATAACAGCAGTCTGCATGTTCGCTCTCGGATTCACATTATACAAGTATGGGAAGACTGAGATCAGGAGAAAGAGAAGGATGGCCATAGTAGAAGGCAAGAGGGAGCAGATGATGGTCAACAGAAGCCCATATGAGCAGCAGTATCGCCCCTACCAGGCCGGCCAGGGCCATTATCCGCCCCATCAAAACCCTCACCAGCACAACCAAGGATATTACAGGCGACAGTAGGGATTTTGGGTGTTTAGGCGGCTTTTTTGCAAAAAAGAGGTTCTGATGAATGTTTTTGAACTTTAAACGAGTTTATACAGGCTTTTTTCGCCTGAAAGAACGTTTGTTTTCGAAGAAAGATATAAGTATGAAGAAGGAGATACGATCAAAATAAAATGAGTCCACAAAAACAGGTCAATTTTAATTTTGGGATAGAAGGCAATAAAAGCCCCCCTTTGAAAAAGAGCATGACTATTGAAGGCAATGTGCTTGTAGTTGATGGAGGCATAGCCCACAGGATCAATGAGGATGACGAAGTGGCAGTAAGTATAGACAATGAAATCTACGGTGCGGGCGATTGCACCCCTGGAAATAAGATGCCTGCGATAAAATACAGGATTGACACTGAAGGAGGGAACATCTTTGGAAACAATCCCCCTGACCATGTCGTTCTTGGCGGAAAAAAGTTAAAGAGATATGCAAGTGGAATAGAAAATAAGGCATGCATACATGCTCCTTCTGAACAAAACCAGGAACGCCCCCAGCAAGAATCATGCTCATTGACGGATGCCATTGAAACTGCTGTAAAAGAGTCCCACAATAAGGAAGCGTATATTGAGCAGATCAGGGTTCTCATTGAAGCGATTAATCATGCGCATGATGAGGGGCATGAAAGGGGATATAAAAAAGCGCGTGATGAGATAGGGGATCTTAAAAAAGGTTTTGAAAAAAGACTGCAGGATTCTGAAAACAAAGCAAAAACGTCCTCAGAGGAACTGAGAAAAAATATTGAAGAAGGCAGAAAGATAGGCAGGTGTGTCAACTGGCTCATTGCTGCGATTTACGCAACGGCAGCAGAAAAACTCGCATATCTCAATGAGGAATTGGAAAAAAAGAAAGCCCAGGCAAAAATTCTCCACGAGATGAACAATGATTACAGCAATAAAATAGAAAATTATGAAAAGGCGGTGAATCAGCTGAAAGATGATGTTTCCCTGGCGAAGAGAGAAGCCCAGGAATCCAAGGAGCTTGCTGCTGAGAATAGCAGGATCGCTGAAGATTACAAGAAGGATAATGAGAGGATTTCATTGGACAAAGATGTTATTAGCGCTGATAAAAAAGGGCTTGAAGAAGTTATGGATGAGATTGTTGAACAGTCCAAACAGATCAACGAAGCCAGGATGGAGCTTGAGAAAAAGTATGCAGAACTTGAGAACACGACAGAAGATAAATTAATAGAGACTAAAAGAAAATATGAAAAAGATACAGAAGGGCTTAATACTATGATAAAGGAGGGGAAGGAAAGGATGGATAATGTCTACCTCTGGCTGCGTAAACTCTCAGGCCTTGGGGGCAAGGCTACTACGAAGGAGATGGCCGAAACTATAGAAGATATGGTCAAAGAAAGGTCGGGTCTTCTCAAGAGGGTAGAAAGCCTTGAAAACGAAGTGAAACAGTATATGGAACATAATAATCATATTATAAACGGTTCTCGCCCTGCTGATGGCCCAGGCGCTTCAGAATATAAGGGGGATAGCGGGGAGAAAGTAGGGGAGCAGGAAACAACTCCTGAGGGGATGTATCCGATAAATGGGCAAAAAGTCCAATGCAAGGCCATAAGCGAGGAATTGGCAAATTCGGCAAGATATGTCATGTTCCGCTTGTATATGAAAGATAAGTGCGATATTAACACTGCGCTCGATGAGATAGGCAAGATAGCGCACGAGTTCGCAATGATAGACCCAGCTGACTTCGGGCTTTCTGACAAAGATGTGGGTATCCTCAGCAAGTACTTCCTCCTTAGCTGCGACATCGCTTCGAAAGAACAGAGCGTAGACACAGGAATATTCGTCGGGAACTTCTTAGACAAGGTCAAACCATTCCTGGAAGGGATCGGACAGCTTGACGGGGTTTCAAGGATGAATAATGTTACAAAACTGAAGGAAGCGTATGAAGCATATGCGCTAAAAGAAGATGCGCAATAACCGCCACCTTTAAATAAGATGTTCTTTTTCTCATTGGTATGGCAAGATCCGTCAAAGCAGCAGAAAAAAAGACAAAGGGCAGAGCCATAACAGGATTGATGATAACTCATCCTGGCATTGAGCATGCTGCAGCAGATGAAGTGAAAGAGCTGCTTGGGAAGAATGCAGCCAATGTAAGGACAGAGGATTCTGCAGTGATATTCGATGCAAAGGATCACCTTGACCTGTGCTTATTGTGCTATAAGTCCCAATCCGCAATAAAGGTCCTCATGCTGCTGGACAGCTTCAGTTTTAAGGACGAGGATGAGATCTTCTCCAGGGCTGAAAGGACGGCAAAAACAGAAGAATTCAAGGATATAGTCGGCAAAAAGACGAGCTTCATGGTCAAATGCACAAGGATAGGCGAACATGGTTTCAGCAGCATAGAGATAGAGCAGGGCATCGGCAAAGGCATAGACGGCCAGGTCAACCTCAAAACGCCAGAGGTAGTGGTATATGCCTATATCTACCACCAAAAATGCCATCTCGGAATAGATTTCGCAGGATTTGACCTGAGCAAGAGGCAGTATAGGATATTCAACTACAAGGATGCCCTTAAAGGCACATTCGCGTACTCACTGCTGAGGATTGCGGGCTACAAAAAAGGCGATTTCTTACTTGACCCGTTCTGCGGTTCGGGCGTCATAGTGATAGAGGCTGCGCTTTATGCGTGTAATTTCCCGGTAAATTTCTACAACAAGGACAAGCTGATGTTCCAGAATTTCGGCTTCCTGAAAAAGAGAAAGATCGACTTTAAAAAATTCTTTGAGGCCATCGACAGGAAGATAAACCTCAAAGAGAAAACCAGGATATGTGGGTATGATGCCATGCTTGGCTATGTGAAGGCCGCGCAGAAAAACTCCAAGATAGCAGGCATAAACAAGAAGGTAAGCATAAGCAGGATGGATGTGGACTGGATGGACATAAAGATGAGGGAAGGCGAGGCAGACAAGATAGTCACGAACATGCCTGAGATAACAGAAAGGAATGAAAAGATTATGGAAAAGGCCTACAAGGAATTCTTCTACCAGACAGAGTATTCCATAAAGAAGAAGGGATTGATAGTGCTGATAACGAATGCAGGCGGATTGGTCGAAAAATACTCCAAAGAATACGGCTTCAGCATAAAAAATAAGACAAAGGCTATGCAGGGGAAGAAGGAGCTCCAGATTTTCGCTATTCAAAAGTAAGCACTAAAGTTTAAATACGTTCCTGATATCTTTTTCTTAAATGAGGGAAAGGAAGCCCAATACATTTGAAAAGATACTGCTTGTTGTCGGGGTGGCTGTGCTGATGGTCGGTTATGGCCTGATACATTGGCAGATATCTTTGATAGGATTCACGATAGACATAATCATGGCGATATTCCTCTGGCTCATGCTTGTCGCGCTGATAATAATCGCTGCAGCGAATGAGAACATAAAAGAGGAGACAAAGCACATAATTGAACTGCAGCTGCAGGAGATAAGGCTGCTGAGGGAGGAAGTGAGGAGGAAGTAGGCATATATTCTGATTTTTGTGCAAGAGGGTTGCAACAATGAGCACCTTCGTGTTTAAGGGAGGGTGGAACAAGTAGGTTGGAAGCGTTTTGGGTTATTTTTTGAGGAAAAAAGAAAGATGATATAGATGGTAAGATACATATGCTAATCAAAAACCTTATAAACCCCCATTAATTCTTATATATTGTAGGGTCAGAATGTGGCTGACGGTGGATCTTGCTGCTTGCAGTGATATCCGCTGAGGAAAGTCCGCCCACAACGAATCGGCTGCTTTAGTCCTTCATGAAAATGAACAGGGCATAAGTTCCGGAAACGGAAGGCAACCGCTCAGAAACGAGACCACCTGCTGAATGCGATGAGGTCCGCGAAACCTTTGGCAACAAAGGCAAGATACCAAAAACCCAACGGGTTTTTGGGCTTGAAAATCGCTTATCTGCGATTTTCAATAACCGACCGAGCCTGTCAGCAGGAATGGATGAAACGGCGAGTCCCGGCTTGTGCAACCCTTTAAGGGGCTTAGTAGAATGCCACAATGGGTCATCGCAACCAACCATGTTGGCTGTTTGGGCCTGACAAAAGGCGGCTTAATCTGACCCTACATCTTTTTTATGGTTGGCCTTTTTATGAACATATCTATATTTTCCCTATTGAACCATCCCCAATTCCTTAAGATTTATCTTCTCTATCTCATCCTCGAGGTAGGCTATCATGGCCAGCGTCAGGCCTGCTATGGATATCATAGCAGTCAACCCTATGGCTATCGCCATCTTCTCGTTCAGTTCCTCGCCGCTCACCTTGGTATAAAAGAATGTGAGGGCGAACGGGCCAACTGTCCCCCCAATGAGGCCGAGTTTCGCCTGTTCAAGCATGATCTTGGTCTTCGTGAAGAACTCGTTTATCGGGCTTAAGCCAACTGTCTTTTTGAGCATTTCCCTGTTGATCTTGATCTCTTTTTTCCAATGCCTGATGAAGTCATCAAAGCTTCCCCTTGTCCTTGCATTCAGGAAATATTCCTCTTTGGCTATCCTCTTCTTTATCTTGCAGATATTCTTATAAAATGTTTTCACGAGGTAGAACAGGGATTCTGAGTTCCTGGCAACATCTTTTTCCCGGACATTTTTCCTTATCCAAGAACATGATTCATCAAGTAAGCCATAGGACCTGGAAAGCCCCTCTTCAATGATCTCCAATAGCTTCTTGTCATGGCCCAGGCTCACAGAGAGCATCCTTATACCTTCCTCATCCATGAGATTTTTCTTGAGCCTGCCTATTGCCTCTGCCTTCTTCATGGCAATCCTCACCCTTATCTTCATGCACTGCTCTGCCTTTCTCTGGAATTCCTCGATAAAGGCTCTTTTATCATCTATGCTCCTGATGTCCATGACCTGGAGGCAGGTGTTTTTGTATATAAATTTTGGTATATAAACTGATGCCTGGTCGGGTAAAAAGTGGGCCCGAAACAGGAGCTCAAGAACAAGGCCCAACAAAAAGTTTTATAAAGGGCCGGCAATTCCATATATCGATATGGCACAGGAAAGAGTTTCGATGCCCAGCTCGATGGGAGGGCTTGTAAGGTATTTTGATGAATACAAATCAAAGATAGAATTCAAGCCTGGACACATAGTGGTCTTCATAGTGATAATCATAATCCTCGAGATATTTCTGAATTGGAAAGGCGCTTCTTTGCTTGGATTGGCATAGTTGCGTGCCAGGTGTGAAAATGATGCCAAACATCAACCCCCGCCTCATGAAACAGGCGATGAAAAGGATGGGTATCCAGCAGCAGGAGATCGACGCAACAGAGGTGATCATAAAGACGCCTGAAAGCGAGATAGTCATAACAGAGCCGCAGGTTTCCAAGGTCAACATGATGGGCCAGGAGACCTACCAGGTCGTCGGGAATGCCCACGTCAGGGAGAGGAGCTCTGAAGCAGAGATAAGCAAGGATGACATAAAGACTGTCGCAGAACAGGCAGGAGTCAGCGAGGCAAAGGCGCAGAAAGCGCTGAAGGAGACAAACGGGGACCTTGCTGAAGCGATATTGAAGCTGAAAGGGGAATAGATTCTAGATTTGTGTTTAAATTTTATTTAAATCCATTTTTTGGGTATAGGTTCTTATTTAGTGGAATATATCATCAATGTTTACGGGGAAACCGAGGTTTCCAGCCCCAAATGGTTACGCGCATTTGATACGCAACAGCAAGGACCACATCCTCACTTCGTTCGGAGTGGTTCGAATAATTC
>PCXZ01000027.1:17064-33096 GCA_002762985.1 Candidatus Woesearchaeota archaeon CG10_big_fil_rev_8_21_14_0_10_44_13
CGCAGCTGCAAGTCAGTTGGGCAAGATAAAGAAGCGACCATGAGCCCTACTGTCAAACTTCGTTTGACAGGCCTGAAAATGTAAAGCATTTTCAGTATCGGGAAGTCCAGCGGTGGAGGCGAATGGATTGTTGATTTGCGATAATTACCCCGATATATGTCTTGTCAAAGCCCCTAATCCTTTAAAACTTAAGCCCCCATTTAACTACTATTATTGAGCAAAAGTTTTATATATAAAGGGCATATATTATATGTTATGGACAGAGTTTATGAGGCCAGGGACAAGGCTGTGAGGAACCTTAAGATCGCAGACCATATGCTTACCCAGACATACCCTTCTGTCAAGGACCCGAAGATACTCCTCAGCGTGCTTGAGAATGTGTTTCTTGCATTGACGAACAGCATGGCGGCAATCCTCTATTATGAATACCATAACAAGAGGATCCCGGGCTTTGATGAGAATTTCAACTCGAAATTTGACTTGTTCAAGCTTAATGTCGCAGGAAGGTACAGGATAAACAAGGAATATATAACGCTCATAAGCACGATAAAAAGCATACTTGTCAACCACAAGAAGAGCCCTGTTGAGTTCAGCAGGAAAGATGCATTTGTTATATGCTCAGACGGGTATGACATGAAGACATTGACTGAAAAAGAGATGAAGGCATATATCGAGAAGACAAAAGGATTCCTCCAGGATATGCAGAATATAACAAGCCAAAATGAAAGAATCTCTTGAGAAAGCAAAAGAAGAGCTGAAGAGGGTCGATCACCTCATCTATGTGAGCCTGAAGTACACAAGGACCTGCGATGTCTTCAAGAGCATAATAGAAAGGTTGATAAATGCTATTGATTTCATGATTGAATCCATGCTTAAGAAGGCGAAGGAGGACAAGAAACTCGCAAATTTCCCTCCCCAGCCGAGAGCAAAATGCCTCCTCCTGGCAGAGAACCTTGAGCATGAAGAGCTCAAGGAGATGTGCAACTTTTATCTCCTGCTCAGGCAGATCGACCAGGCGCCGTTCACAAGGGACAGGGAATACAGGAGGCATGTGACGATGACAGTGAATATAGGCGGCAAGAAACATGAGGTAGATATAGATAACATAACTGCCTACTACAAGAAAACAAAAGTTTTTTATGATATAATCGAAAAGATAGTCCATGGGAAGGAATGATTTGACGAATGCATGGATGAAACGACCATCATGACAGGATGAAGGGATTAAGATGACAAAATTCATTGCGATTGCTTCGGGCAAAGGGGGCGTGGGCAAGACGACTACTGCCCTGAACCTTGGGACTGCTTTAAGTAATTTCGGCAAGGATGTAGTGATAGTTGATGCAAACCTTTCTACTCCTAACATATCCCTCCATCTGGGTTCTCCCAAGCTTGGTGCGACACTCAATGATTCGATGAGGGGCAGGATTGACATAAAGGATGCTGTCTACCTCCATCCTTCCGGCGTGAGAGTTATCCCCTCAAGCATATCGATGGATGATATGGAAGGGGTAAACCATAATTCCATGCATGAAACATTGCTCGGCCTTGTCGGCGCAACAGAGCTTGTCCTGCTCGACACAGCAGGAGGGATAGGCGAAGAGACAAGAGCGGCGATAAGGTCTGCTGATGAAGTCATCGTCGTTGTGAACCCTGAAATGCTTTCTGTGGCAGATGCCATGAAGACGATAAAGATATCAGAGGACAGGGGCATAAAGGTCAGCGGCGTTGTGATCAACAGGGTGAAAGGAGACAAGTTCGAGATCTCCAAAAAAAACATTGAAGCGCTGCTCGACAAGCCAGTGATAGGGATGATACCTGAGGACAACTCCGTCTTGAGGTCGCTGGCATTGAAGCATCCTGTAGTGTATACTCATCCTGACTCGTCTGCTTCGATAGGTTTCAAGAAGCTGGCAGCAAAGATAATGGGCCAGGAGTATGTTGAAAAGTTAGGTCCTAAATAAGATAGTAGGCTTAAAAAATAAAAAAGAGGTAAGCATGCCTGATCTGAGGAATAATCTTCTTAAGAGGGGATGGGCGAAAGAAGAAGTAGACAGAGCGATGAACATAATGAATTCTGAGGAGAAAAGGTTAAAGCATATAAGATATAATGTCGGCACAAACTTCGTCGTCTATTGGGCTGTGCTCCTTGTCCTTACGATAGCAAATTTCCTTGTATCTATAATGCTGATCCCATTCCTCCTTGTGATGAAGCCATTCCTTGTAGAGATCATTGTCGGCGTGATGGGCCTGGTATTCGGTCTCCTGTTCAACCTTGTGATAAGGGATATAGAGCACATAGAGACCAAGCACCATCTTGCTGCAGCAGTTTTTATCCCTGCAATAGCCATAATAAACATCTTTGTCGTGGTCAATGTCGCAAATGCTATAACAGCAAGGATAAAGATACCCCTTGCCCAGAACCCCATCTTTGTCAGCCTGATATATGTGGTGATGTTTCTGTTGCCTTACGGATTGAACATGCTCAGGGAATTTCTCAGCAGAAATAATAATGTATTGCAAAGTAAATCCCCATAAAATTTATATACCCTCTTGGATAGTTTTTCTTTTATGGCGGCAATAGTATAGCGGTAGTATGGGGGACTGTGGATCCCCAGGTCTGGGTTCAACTCCCAGTTGCCGCCTTTGATATTTTCTTCAATATGCCTCATACCAAAGTCATCTGCAAAAAACAGCAACCTACGAAAATGCCCCTGCATTTTCGTAACCTTTATAAATTACCCCTTATCCAGCCCTTATACCTAATAATAAGCCCGAGTTCGAGGCCCATAAAGGGTTTTTGAGCGATTAGAGGGTTTAATCAAACCTTTTGATTCTAACGGCTATGATTAGGCTAATAAGGGGTAATAAGGCTTATAAACGCTTTAATGGCCCTTTTGATGCACAATAAGGCCATGATGCAGAATAAGGATGAAATAATAAAAATGGCAGAAACAGACTTCAGGCACATTGTAAGGATAGCGAACACAGACCTAGAGGGCAATAAGCCGATAGGCCATGCGCTGATGAAGATAAAAGGCATAGGCTTCATGTTCGCAAATGCGATTTGCAATTCTACAGGGATAGACAGGAACAAAAGAACAGGAAACCTCACAGAAGCAGACATAAAGAAGATTGATGAGATAATAAGGAATCCTGAAAGATACAATCTCCCGGTATGGCTTTTCAACAGGAGGAATGATTATGATTCTGGAGAGAGCAAGCACCTGATAACATCCGACATCAAATTCACTGTCGAGAATGATGTGAAGAGATTGAGGATGATAAAATCATACAGGGGGATAAGGCATTCCCTTGGGCTGCCTGTAAGGGGACAGAAAACAAGATCAAACTTCAGAAAGAACAAAGGGAATGTCCTTGGTGTGAAGAGAGCCAAGAAGACAGGAAAGGTTTAGGCCCGCAAACAATGAAATAATGAAATGATCCGTAAATAATTCATTAAGGACAATCAGATCAGAGGAATAACATGGGAGATCCAAAAAAAATCAGGAAAAAATACCAGACTCCGAGACACCCATGGCAGAAAGCCAGGATTGAGGAAGAAGGGAGCCTGCTAAAGGAGTACGGGACAAAGAACAAGAAAGAGATATGGAAGATGCAGTCGAAACTGAGGGATTTCTCTGACAGGGCAAAAAGGCTCATTGCGGCAAAAACACCTCAGGCAGAGAAGGAGAAGAAAGAACTGCTCTTGAAACTCCAGTCGATGGGCCTCATATCATTGGAAGCGGGCCTTGACGGTGTCTTAAGCCTTACATTGAGGGACATAATGGAGAGAAGGCTCGAAACGCTCATCTATAAAAAAAATCTTGCAAGGTCCATGAAACAGGCAAGGCAATTCATAGTCCACGGCCATGTTATGGTGGGGGATAAGAAAATAAATTCGCCTTCCTACATAGTCAGCATCAAAGAAGAGGGGTTGATAAGGTTCACGTCAAAATCAAAATTGAACGACCCAGAGCATCCTGAGAGAGTCATGATATCTGAATCGGCTGCGAAGAAGAAGGCAAAGAAGATGGAAGAGAGGAAGCAGTTAGAGAACAGGAGGGGAAGGGACAAGAGAAGTTTTTCAAGGCAGCCCCGCAGAGATGCAAAAAAGAGCCAGGCAGCTGAAAAGACAGAGAAGCCGAAGAAAGAAGAGAAGGGGAACAAACAATGATGGAAAGAAAACCTATCAAATGGGGAATCGCACACATCTACTCTTCATACAACAATACGATAATCCATATCACAGACATAACCGGCAGGGAGACCATATCGAAAGGCTCTGGCGGGATGGTTGTCAAAGCCCACAGGATGGAATCTTCCCCTACTGCAGCTATGATGGCTGCAAAGAAGGCTGCTGAAGAGGCGTTCGAGAAGGGCATAACGGGGATACATGTGAGGATAAGGGCGCCAGGAGGGCATAACGGACCCCATAACCCCGGTCCAGGGGCACAGGCAGCAGTAAGGGCCTTGTCAAGGATGGGCCTTAGAATAGGCATGATCCAGGATGTTACTACGACTCCTCATGATTCTTGCAGGAAGAAAGGCGGCAAGAGAGGAAGGCGTGTCTAGAGGTGCAAAATGAAAATCAGTCATCTTGAAAAGGACAAGAAAACAGGCAGAGTTTCCTTCTTGATAGAGGAATCCTCGCCTATGTTCGTGAATGTCCTCAGGAGGATAATGATAAGCGAAGTGCCAACCATGGCGATAGAGGATGTTGAGATAAGGAAGAACAACTCGATACTCTATGATGAGATGCTTGCGCATAGGCTCGGCCTTATCCCGCTGAAGACTGATCTGAAGACATATGATATGACATCAGAATGCAAATGCAATGGCGAAGGCTGCGCAAAATGCACATTGAAGCTCACTATGAAAGTCACGGCAAGATCCGACCAGGTGATAACTGCAGAGGAATTGAAATCAAAAGACCCAAAGGTTGTACCGGTCCATGACGAGATGCCTGTCGTAAAACTGCTGAAAGGCCAGAACATAGAGCTTGAGGCGACTGCAAGACTGGGCAAAGGCAAAGAGCACATGAAATGGTCTCCAGGGCATGTCTTCTACAAATACATGCCTGTCGTTGAGATAATAAGGCAGCCGAAGGATGCCGAGGAATTCGCAAGGGTCTGCCCTCAGAAGATTTTTGATGCTAAAAACGGAAAGCTTGTCGTGAACAAGGACAAGCTCATGAACTGCCATCTCTGCGGCGCTTGCGTTGATCTTGATCCAGGGGCCATAAAGCTGAATGAATCAAATGCTGATTTCGTATTTTATATAGAGCCATGGGGCCAGTTGACTGTCAAACAGATGGTCTCAGAGGCATTCGACATATTCGACAAAAAATTGGATGAATTCGCAGAGAAGGTAGAAAAAGCATAGCACTATTCCCCATGCGGGGGTGCCGGAGTGGTCAAACGGGCTAGGTTGAGGATAGGAAATCAAAAGCCTAGTAGCTTAGTGCTTACGCGGGTTCGAACCCCGTCTCCCGCAGTTTTTTTACAAAGTTAAACGATTTCAAAAGATAAGGAAAACAGGAAGATAAGAACAGAGAAGAAAATGAAAAGAACAGGTCCGACAAATATCCAGATGGAAGGTTTGATCAATCTGCTTAAAAAGATCTCTATCGAGCAGAAATCAGGGGTATGGAAAAGGATAGCTGAAGATCTCGAGAAGCCTACAAGAAAGAGGAGAGAGGTCAATCTTTACAGGATAGACAGGTTCACAAAGGACAATGAGGCGGTGATTGTGCCAGGCAAAGTCCTAGGCACAGGCGCGCTAAACCACAAGGTTGTCATAGCCGCATGGTCATTTTCAGACAGCGCAGTCAAGAAGATAAACGGTGCAAAGGGGAGCTGCATGTCGATAGCAGACATGCTCCAAAAGAACCCGAAAGGAAAAAACTTGAGGATAATTGGTTAAAATGATAATCGATGCAACTAACTTGATATTGGGGAGATTGGCGACAATCTCTGCGAAGAAGGTCCTCTTAGGGGAAAAGGTGGACATAGTAAACTGTGAAAAGGCAGTTGTCACAGGCAATCGCGCAATGATACTCTCACAGTTCAAGAGGAAAGTCGATTTGGGTATCCCGTTGAAAGGCCCTTATTACCCGAGGATGCCTGACAGGATCATAAGGAGGACAGTCAGAGGCATGCTCCCATGGAAGAGGACAAGAGGCAAAGAGGCTTTCAAGAGGGTTATGTGCTATATCGGCGTCCCTGACGAGTTCAAGGACAAGAAGATAGAGACTATCAAAGAGGCAAATGTCTCGAAGATGCCTAATCTGAAATATATCACTGTGGGAGAGATATCAAAATCAATAGGTGGAAAATGGCAAAATTAATCAATACTTCAGGAAAAAGGAAAAGCTCAATCGCAAGGGCTTCGTTGACAGAAGGGAAAGGGGAAGTGAGGGTCAATGGAATAATGCTGGATGTATTCCAGCCTGAGATGGCAAGATTGAAGATAAGGGAGCCGTTGATGCTCGCAAAGGACATTGCCGATAAGGTTGATATTGACATAATAATAAACGGAGGAGGGATAATGTCAGGAGCGGATGCTGCAAGGCTTGCAGTTGCTCGTGCTCTGGTCGAGTTCTCCGGCAGAGGCCCGTTGAGAGAGAAATTCATCAAATATGACAGGACATTGCTTGTCCAGGACGTAAGATTCAAAGAGACATGCAAACCTAACGATTCCAAGGCAAGAGCAAAACGTCAGAAATCATACAGGTGAGGTGCAAAATGATAATTCCAGTAAGATGCTACAGCTGCGGCAAACCGGTCGGACACCTTTGGGAAGCCTTCAAGGAGAGGGTCGCAAAGGGCGAGGACAGGAAAAAGATACTTGATGGGATGGGGATGGACAGGTATTGCTGCAGGGCATTGTTCTTGGGCCATGTTGACCTGATAGACACTGTGGCAAGATTCAAGAAGGCGTGATGCGATCCAATAAGAAAAGTGATTATTGAAAATCACATTATTTCCTAATATAAGGTTATATCATGCTTTATTATCTCAGCCTTTTCATCATACCTGAATTCTGCAATAAAAAACCTGTCTTGGTCAAGAAGCGGAAGCCATAGCCTGTCTGATTTCCATAAGTTTAATGTGCAGATATCATCAACCCATCTCAAGATGCCTTCACGCTTATTCTCACGCAATGTGCCTTCAAATTCAGTCGCAACATAATTGAAAACATAATGATCAACGCCGAAAAGGTTTATATGTATCATCATGCCTTTAAGCTTCGGATTCTTTATGATTAATCCGGATTCCTCTTTCACTTCTCTTATCACATTATCAAGAGGAGCCTCTCCTTGTTCAATCTTGCCTCCAAGACCATTCCAGACCCCATAAAAAAACTGCTCTGGCCCCCCATTGTGGAGGATCATCAAAGTCCTGCCATTATCCCTCAAATAACAGAGTGTCTCAAGCCCCATAAGGAATATTGCATATTTAAGGTATAAAAATCTTTCTGAACACATTAACTTTAAATATAAAACCCATTCAGTAAGCCATTATGCCAGATTACAGCAAAATAGCCTCAAAATGGCAGAAGGCCTGGGAAAAGGCCAGGATATTCAAAGTAGATGATAATTCTAAAAAACCCAAGTTCTACTGCTTAGAGATGTACCCTTATCCTTCGGGAAAGCTGCACATGGGCCATGTGAGGAATTATGTGATCGGGGATTCTTATGCACGTTTCAAGAGGATGAACGGATTCAATGTCCTTTATCCCATGGGCTATGATGCTTTGGGCATGCCTGCAGAGAACGCCGCGATAAAGGGGAAAACGCACCCTAAGGATTGGACATACAAGTGCATAGAGATGATGAAGGAACAGCAGAAACAGCTTGGATTGAGCTATGACTGGAGCAGGGAGATCGCGACATGCGACCCTGATTATTACATGTGGAACCAATGGATGTTCATCAAATTCTGGGAGAAAGGGCTGGTGTACAGGAAAAAATCGCCGATAAACTGGTGCAATAAATGCGGCACAGTGCTGGCAAACGAACAGGTGATAGACAGGAAATGCTGGAGATGCTCGACAGAGGTCGAGATAAAAGACCTTGAGCAGTGGTTCCTGAAGATCACCGATTACGCAGATGAGCTTCTGAATGACATTGAAAAACTGACCTTCTGGCCTGAGAGGGTTAAGCTGATGCAGAAGAACTGGATAGGCAGGAGCGAAGGAGTAGAGATATTCTTCAGATTGGCTGATACCAACGAGGTACTGCCCGCTTTCACGACAAGATGCGACACAATACACAGCGTCACTTTCCTTGTAATGGCTCCGGAACATCCCAAAGCGCTTGAGTTGGTTAAAGGGACAAAATATGAGGCAGATGTGAAAAAATTCATCAACAGGATTGTCATTGAAGAAAAATTCACACGGACAGCAGAAGACAAGGAGAAGGAAGGGATATTCATAGGAAAATATGCGATAAACCCAGCAAATGGCGAGAAAATACCGATCTATCTTGCAAATTTTGTGCTGATGTATGGCACAGGGATTGTAATGGCTGATGCGCATGACCAGAGGGATTTTGAATTTGCTAAAAAGTACAATATCCCGTTAAAATTTGTCATATCAGAGGATGGCGGGCCCATTGATGCAAATAAGGCGTCCAGGGCCTTACTGAGCGACGGCATACTGTTCAATTCAGGGGAGTTTTCAGGCATGCACAACAGGGAAGCTCTGCCACTCATGGCAGATTGGTTTGAAAAGAAAAGATTAGGGCGGAAAACAGTGGAATTCAAGCTCCGCGACTGGCTCATCTCGAGGCAGAGGTACTGGGGCACCCCTATCCCATTCATCTACTGCAAGAAGTGCGGCCTCATCCCTGTTCCTGAGAAAGACCTTCCTGTTGAGCTTCCTTACAATGTGAAATTCACAGGAGAAGGCAATCCCCTGGACAAGAATGATGATTTTGTCAATGTAAAATGCCATAAGTGCAAAGGCGACGCTGTGAGGGAGACTGACACGATGGACACTTTCGTCGACAGCTCATGGTATTTCTTCAGGTTCTGCGATCCGAAGAACAAAAAGCTTCCTTTCGGCAATCCTGCAGAATACTGGATGCCTGTTGACCAGTACATCGGCGGCATAGAGCACGCGATCCTCCATCTGCTCTACTCGAGGTTCTTCACGAAAGTCCTGGGGGACCTGAAGCTGACGGACATCGACGAGCCATTCACAAAGCTTCTGTGCCAGGGTATGGTCACATTGGGCGGAGAGGCGATGTCGAAGTCCAAGGGGAATGTAGTAGACCCAGGGGAGATAATGGGAAAATTCGGCCCTGATACTGCAAGATTATTCATACTTTTCGCGGCTTCTCCTGAAAAAGAGCTTGAATGGAGCGCTACAGGCGTTGAAGGCTCGTTTAAGTTCATAAACAGGTTATATTCCCTATTCGAGAAATATAAGTCGGAGAACAAGATAAAAGACAAGATATTGATGAGCAAGCTGAACAGGACGATAAAGAAAGTAACAGTGAGCATAGAGAATTTCAGGCAGAACGCCGCTTTGGTCTCTTTGATGGAGCTTGTCAATTATATGCATAAGCACAGAGGCAATTTCAGCAGCGAGGCATGGAAAGAGGCATTGAAGGACATCTGCATCCTGTTCTCGCCTTTCATCCCGCATACATGCGAGGAATGCTGGGAGATGATGGGGCATAAGCCTTTCGCTTCTGTGCAGAAATGGCCTGTCCATGACCCAAAAAAGGTCGATGATGAGGCAGAAGCGGCTGAAGACCTTGTAGAGAACACCATTTCAGACATAAAGATGATATTGGGCCTTGTCAAGATAAACAAAGCTGAGAAGATAACATTGTTCGTTTCAGAGAAGTGGAGATATGATTACATGAAAAAACTGAAGGCAGAACTGCAGAACACAAAGAATGCCGGTGAGATAATGAAAATCCTTATGGCAACAGACCTCAAAAAACACGGCCAGGAGGTATCCAAACTGACCCCAAAGCTTGTTTCAGACATGAGCAAGATACCTGACATAATCCTGAGCCAGGATGAGGAATTCAAAACCCTGAAAGATTACAAGAACAGGATAGCAGAAGAGTTCAAGGCAGACATTGAGGTAATCAGGGCAGAGGATGCCAAGGACCCGAAGGCGAAAAGCGCCATGCCTGGAAAAGTGGCGATATTGGTAAAATGAGTTATTAAGTGGCAGGCCGTTTTATCCCTGGGTCAGTTGTTGTCCCGATATACATCAGCAGCACCCTCTCCTTCTCTTCTTCGCTTGCTTTTTTGATCTGCTTTTTGGCCATATTGAGCTCATCCTCTCCCAATCTTGACCATTTCTCCCTTCCGGCCCATTCTTCAATATGATACGGCACCCAATACTGATGGCCGTTATTTTTTGCATGCCTTATTGCCGCGTCGATTATTGCGCTCAGGGCATAGTCGAAAGATGGGTGATGCACTTCATTAGGGTTTTCAGGGCCTCCTCTGACAAAGTCTGATTCCTTCGAAATGCCCTCCTCTTTCCTGAACAGTTTGTATTTTGCGCCCTTGTAAATTTTAACCCCTCCTGCTCATGGGTGGTAATCACCTTCGAAGGCACTTCCCATTGCAGCAAGCAGATACTGGTTCACTATCGGCCCGAAAAATTTATCATCAAAAACAGGTTCATTTCTGCTTACCTTCATCGCCTCGTGCAGAAGGCGGCCGCTACCCAGGGCTTCCATAAGAGAAGCATGCGTATCTGGGTTTAAGCCTTTCTTTTGGTTCCCTGTTCCATTATTCTCCATGTTTGCAAATTCCATTTCAATTCCTCCGAAATTTTTTCTAGAAATCTATCTTAAGACGTTGCACAGCCCTGATAGATGAAGGGCCTTATCCTATAATAATAGAGATCAGGCTAGAAGAGATCATATATCCTGTATTTTTGCCTGATTTCATCCTGTGCAGGGTATGGACAGGGGGTATATAAAAGTTTTGGTCCATTGGCGCATCACCCTGATGAGAGATTATACGAGTCAATGCCTTGAATTGCCGTTTCTCGCCAGGTATGCTGCCCTGTTGAGACAGCTTACATAAGCCTTGACCTGCGCAATCACGGAATCTGTGTCCACACCTATGCCAAAAAACCTCCTTCCATCAAGCGGTATTGAGGCTTTTACCTTAAGCTGCACTCCGCTGCCGGCGCCAAGCGGATCATATTTCTCAACGTGCATATTGATATCTAGGCCCGTTATCCCCTTTATCGCATTGCATGCTGCGTCCACTGGCCCGTCTCCATACGCCATTTCTGTGACTTGTTTTCCGTCAATATGCATGATCACAGTAGCGTGTTTTTTATGCTTGCCTCCGCCGCTGTATATCACATCGATAAGCTTATATCTCTCAGGAACCGTTATCGCGGCTTCTTCGATCAATGCTGCAAGGTCTTCTCCAGTGACTTCTGTCCTCACTTCCTCAAGGCTTTTCACATTCGAAAGCACCATCTTCACCTGGCTTGGCGTTAAGTGGTAACCCAGCTGTTTTGCCGCCTGGACCACCCCGTTCTTGCCGCTGTGGGCGCCTATGACCAATATGCCTCCCTTCCTTCCGATGATCTCCGCAGGTATGATCTCATAGATCCCGGGTTTTATCTGGTGTATCCCTGCCTCGTGTTGGAATGTGTTCTTGCCGACAATCGGCTTGTGGTGGCCCGGCTCATTCCCGGTAAAGCTCACAAGCATCCTGCTCGTCTGATAGATGAGTTCAGTTTTGATGTTGGTATAAAAGTCATTCCCGTAGCAATCTCCTTTCATGCTCCTCGGCATCCTGAATCTCGTATCTTTTAGATTGATAACAACCTCTTCAAGAGAGGCATTTCCTGCCCTTTCTCCGATCCCGTTTATTGTGCACTGGACTTCCCGTGCTCCTGCCCTTATCCCTGCAAGAGTGACTGCTGTTGCCAGCCCGCGGTCGTTATGGATATGCGTGCTTAACCTTACATTGCCTATGCCTTCTACATTTTTTATCAGGGAAGCTATCAGGCCTTCATACGTCTCAGGGGTCGACAACCCGACAGTATCCGGTATGTTTATCACTGTGGCTCCTGCTTTGATCACCCTGCCCAGTATTTCAACGAGAAAATCCCTGTTGCTTCTTGTCGCATCCTCAGGAGAGAATATCACGTTAGGCACATAATTTTTTGAGATTTTCACTGCCTTGACCGCTTCCTTCATGACCTGCTCGGCGCTCATATGCAGTTTCTTCTTCATATGCTCTTCGCTGGTAGCTATGAATGTGTGTATGCCTGGTCTTTTCGAGTATTGGATGACATTGTGCACTGCTTCAATGTCCCTTATTGTCGTTCTTGCAAGACCGTAGATTATTGGGCCTTCAACTTCCCTTGCGATCTTTTCCATAGAAACAAGGTCTGTCTCATTTGACTCTGGGAAACCTGCCTCGATAGCGTCCACGCCGAGCTTTGCAAGTTGATGGGCTAACGTGACTTTCTGCTCCACAGTCATCTTGTTCCTGTCTGTCTGGTTGCCGTCCCTCAATGTGGTGTCAAATATGTAAATCCTCTCTGCCTTTTTGTTTGGTTTTTTTCCTTGCGTCATTTTATCCCTCGCTTTAGTTTTTTAAGAATCAGGAGCCGAGGTTGATTGCGGCTCACAGAAGCAATAACAATGGTGATAGAAGTGATATAAGCAAAGCTGGCAAAAACGATATCCGCGATATCCAATAGTGGGCATCTGATCCTTCTTTTAACGCTGCCATTGAACCCTGTCTAGATTCAGGCAGGTTTTTCATCTGCTTTGCCATTTTTCACCCAGAGTTTTTATCTTGTATCCTTCTTCATTCAATTGTGCTGCCAGCACTTCATCATATTTGTATGTCAGAAATCCTGAATGGAAAGGCACTATTATCTTAGGCCCGCCGTTATGCTGGGGATTACTCTGGAAATAGATGCTATGGATGTACAATCCTTCAACTTTGGCTGCTGCCTTGATGGATTCCTCCATCTCTTCCTCTTTGCCGTCCGTTATCCCTTCCATCTCCGCAATGAAACCATTGCAGGCATTGAAATTAGCGACATCCCCCTCAAATTCGGAAACCCCTCCAATGCCATAGACTGCATTTACCCCCATAGGTATGACGACTGCAGCAGGTGTGCCTGAGTTGTTGAACCTCATCACATTCGTTCTCCTTAATATCCCTTCAAGCTTTTCCATTGTTTCCCTTGTTTCCTTTTATCATTCTACTCTTTTCATTATTTTGTTTCCTTATCTTATTCCCTGAAACCGCCCAATCCATCCGAGTCTAGCACTCTGTCATGGCCTTGTCATCATCTCGATTTTTGATAAAAACAAAGCCTTGGTTCAATTAAACCAAGAGTACTAGAACTAGGACTACCAAGACAAGTGCAATGCTTATAGTGGCCTTTGGTTTCATGTTTAGGGGGTTATCCCATTTTATATATAAATCTTGCGAAAAACGGTCTTGCGAAAAGCATTGTTAAAAATCTTTAGAATATGGGAGAGCATAAGCGGGCAGGCATCCTGAAATCGAGATAAGCCACAAGCACCAGTTAACCTTGACTTCTTCTCCATTCCGCTACCCCATAAGCACCAATGCTAAAAGTTAGTGCTGCTTTCTTCCGAACCTGACACATTTCCCTAAAGCATCGATCCTACAGGACAGAATTTCATCGGCCAAGCCAAGACCAATGCTTATGACTTATGCCTCAATCAGGACCTAATCCGGCCGTGAAGCCCATTTGCCGTGCAGGAGAGGGCTAACCTCCCGATATAGCCTGCCCAGAGCCTTTATAGACAATATCTTTTAAATAGTTTTTGGTGGGTTTTAAGCCTTTTTCAGCAAAAACTTTTTATAAATGGCCCCTTTAAGGCCCCAAAGAGGTGATAATATGTGCATGCATTGCTGTAAGAAGATGTGGGGATTACTGATCCTTATTTTAGGCGTTATCCTCCTGCTTAGGGATCTTAATGTGTGGGCATTCTGGGATATCCAGCCATGGACATTGGTTTTCCTGACAATAGGTCTGGCCATGGTGATGACTGGGATATGCAAATGCCACGAAGCCCCGAAAAGGAAGAAGTAAGATAATTCATTTATTATATTCTTTTTTATTTTATTATGCCGTCATGTCTTTCTAACCTGCCGTTTTCATGTGATTCCATGTCCTGATCAGATATGCTCCAGATCTGCTAGATCTGCTGCACAGAAATGTTCCTGAATTCCTTTTCCAGAAGTTCCTTTGCCTTCTTTGTCAATTCGCCTGTTGTCAGGAACAGGACAGGCATCTTCTTTGACTGGGATTGTACGAACAATGAGCTTAGGTCACCATCATTTATCTTCTTCTTGTTCTTCGCCTTGCAGAAATAAGTGAGAACGCCGACTGTGCTTGGTATCCTGACTGTGAAATCAATCTCTGACTCCTTTCTCAATATCTTGTAATCCATCATCGTTATCCTGCTCTCATCGAAATATTTCCTTGCTTTCCTGAAGAATTTGTCCTTAGGATCGTCTGCCGGCTCAGCGATGTCCCTCCTGAGGTCTTTCTGTACCTCCCTGTTCTGCATCTCCCTATGCAGCTCCTTTCTGGGTTCTGGCTCTTTTCTCAGGGGCTCTCTCCTGGGTTCTGGCTTGGTTTCCTGCCTTGGCTGCGCCCTGACATCGTGCTTTTGCAACGGCCTTTGCTCCTGTCTTGGCTCTGGCCCTGGCTCGATCTTCCTCTGAGCCTCGGGCTCTGATTTTTTTGCATGCTCAGGAACATTCATGATCTCTTTTATCTTCTTCTCTGCATCTTCGTTTGAAAGGAGGTACCATTTCCAGAAGATGTGGTTTGAGCCGTCAAGGGTAACCTGCAATGGCTTAGCAAAATCCTTCATCTCCCTCAATGCTGCCCTGACAACGGGCAGCTGCTTGCTGTCTTCAAGAACTGTCTTTGTCCTGAGCAGCTCATAGGCTTCCCTTTCTTTGGGATGGAGCTTATCGGCATAATTCTGCAGCTTGTATTCCTGGCCGGGATAATAATACAATGGAGTGCCGCCCACCTTGATATGGGATATCCTCAGGGTCTTCTTATCCACAAGCTCAGAAAGTATGGCAGAAGCGAATATTATGTTGGTATCCAGCTCCTTGTTTATCTGCGAAGGCATTATCGGCCCTTTCATCCTCACTATCTGGACTACCTTATCATGCGCATTGGGGACTGTCATGTGGTTTTAGGGTTGTTGAAGCTTTAAATAGTTTTTTATTATAGAATATATAAGATAAGATTAAGATAGGGTATTGGATGGGTGAGTAGGTTTGCTAATTAGGCACTTTCAAGGCCTGACCCATCTTATCTCATAATAAGTCACGTCATCTTCATCATCGACTATGCCTATCAAAAGCCTTTTCTTCGTTGAATGCGCAACCCTGTTCTTTGCTGCAAACTCATACCAGGTTATTGTTGATGCCTCATGCACAGGATAAACTATCCATTTTGCATGATCCTCTCCTGGTTTAACACCCCGGTCATAGACCCTGAAATCCGCACCGAATTTGAGTGCCGTCTTGATTATATACCCCCTGTTCCTTATGTCCTTATAGACGCAATACCTCACCCAGAGGTTGGGCTCGAACTTCAGTGATTTTTTTATGAATGTCTCGGCATTGAGCTGCTTTCTCCTGCCTTCAGTCACAATCATCTTGTTCTTCTCAAGAAGATAAAGCCCTTCGACCAAGGAAAGCTGGACTTTGCCATTCGCCATTATCTTCCCATACCTGCCCTGATTATGCAAATCCCTTGCAAGGTTGGAGTTCTCTGTGACAACCCTTTCTTTTATTAGCTCTGCCTGTATCATCTGCTTAGGCCCTTCGGTATTCTCCTTTGTCTCTTTCTCGTCAGGTTCCTTTTCCTTCAATTTCTTTTCTTTTGGCATAACATTAAAATTATGCAGGTCGATATTTAAATGTTTATGTTTGTTCTTTTGGAAGGAATTATTTTCAATATGGAAGTTAATAGTTAAAGGGGTTTGTGGGGTTTTCAGGAGTCATA
>PCXZ01000030.1 GCA_002762985.1 Candidatus Woesearchaeota archaeon CG10_big_fil_rev_8_21_14_0_10_44_13
GAAACTGGGATGATCCTGTTTTCCTCGTCCTTCTCAAAACCTGTCTTTATGTCAGCCTTGTCAAATTCAATGGTCTGCTTTCCTGTGAAAAAGCTTTTCTCAGGGATTTTTTCTGCGGGTTTTTCATCAGGGATATCCTCTGTTTCATCGTAAACGCGGCCTATTGCTGCATCCTCAGCTGTATTTTTCTGTCCGCTGGCAACTTCCCTGCTCTTCTCAATGACCTCAAAGCTTGTCGAAACCTCCTTTGTCTCATCCCCTGAGACCAGCCTTGCTTTCACAGTGTAAGTCCCAACATCTTCAACAGGGAAATTGAGGGCGTTTGCATATAACTTCCCTTCGGGATCATAGACCCCTATATCATAATCCGCATCAGAGGGTGCGATTGAAAGGCTGACGATGTCGCCAACATCGTATGTGCCCTTTTCTGCAGATATGCCTGCATCATCTAATACTGCGAACCCCGTCAGCCTGGCATCGATGAATAAACCCGCGCAGAACATGACGAACAGGAGCACTGCGACAAGAGCCAGCCCATTAGACCTCGGGCCAGGATCAGCCTCTGGCTCTTCCTTATCCAATTCCCCATTGCAGAATTCGATATGGCTGTCATAATACCTTATCCATTCCCCGGGCTCTTTGCCTTTCAGCTGGCTGTAAAGCTGATGCTTATACTTGACCTCATCGATCAGCCCTTCATCATGCCTCTGCCTCAATGTGTCTGCAAGAAGCATGACCTTCCTTTTGCATTCATTGCATAATGCTATCCTCTCTGCAAGCTCTCTTCTCCTCTGGTCTGCAGCCGTCATCATGTTTTTATCCTTCATCTTCTCATCCTGTTGCCTGGCTTGGCTGATTTTTTTCTTGCTCTCTGGTGGACTGTCCAGACCGTCCTGACATCCCTTCCGGACAGCCTTGCGATATCGCTGAATCTCAGGCCTTTCCTTCTCAGGTAATCAACTATGACTTCAAGTATCGACAGATGAGAATTCTTCTCGAACTCGCTTACAGGTATGAAAGGCCCTTTCTCGCTGAAACTGAAACTCTTCTTGGATGCTTTCCTGTAGGCAAGGGATATTGATGAGGTGTTTTTTCCGAGAACTCTTGCGATAATGCTTATCTTCTTGCCCAGGTTTTCCTTCATGTACCTTGTCGCAGCCTCAAGTGGGAACAATCCTGCATTGAATGCTGAGATGGGGATAGTTTCAGCGCCGATGAAAGAATCATCTTTCTGCTTTGACATCAGGCTGATCAGCTCATCCTCAGAGATGCCTTCCTTTGCGAGGATGAACCTGACTAAATCCTCCTTTTTTATGTCCCTGAGTCCTTTATGCATGGGTTTGGGTGATGTATATGGGAGGGATATTTAAATGTTATCATATGTAAGAATAAATCCTGCATTTTGTTATATTATGTAGGAAAAAGCCATTTTTGAAAATCATCATTTCATTGGCAGGATAGAACCGAGAATCAAATATCTTCCTTCAATGTGGTAGTTACGACCATAGTCAATGTCTTTTCGACGTTTTTATTCAGTTTCCTGAAATTAAGAACGAAATTATTGAATTCCTCGACATCCCTGAACTTAAGCTTGAACATCATGTCATACTCCCCTGTGATCCCAAAGACCTCTTTTATGTTCTTGTTGTTGAGGAGGGTGTCTCCTACGTACTCTGTGGGCTTGCCCAGGACAAGCATGAAGACGATGAAATTCTCGCCTATCGCTTTATTATTTAGTTTTAATGTGAATCTCTCTATTATCCCTTTCTTCACAAGCTTCTTTATCCTCTCGTGGACAGTAGAGGGCCTTATGCCTGTAGCCTTGGCGATGTCCCTGACAGAAAGCCTTGAATCTGCCTTTAACAGCCCTATAATCTGATGATCCTTAAGGTCCAATTCCATGATAACCTCCTGATATAGGCCCTGTGGGGTGATTTCACCTGCGCCAACAAGTTCCTAGGAACATGAGTTCCTTCCACCCCTCCAGAGCCAGAAAAGAAAATGCCCTGCTGTTTTCCCTGAATATGAGAATGTCCAGCTTATATATAAATATTTTGTTTTTTGTCTTGTTTTTAGTAGAATTATTGGACAATGTGCGGTTTTTTTCTGATAAACTATATTAATGTGCAGGAAAGAGGTATTTCAGGTGATAATATGAATAAAGGAACCACTTACGAAGTAAAGGATATGAAACTGGCCGGACAAGGGCTCATGAACATCGAGATAGCTGAAGCAAACATGGGTGCGTTGATGAAGATCAAGAAAAGGTTCAGTAAAGAGAAGCCTTTGAAAGGGATAAAAGTAGGGTTGGCATTGCACGTCACGAAAGAGACTGCTGTCCTGGTTCGTACTTTAATTGCTGGCGGAGCTGATGTTGCGATAACTGGATGCAATCCGTTAAGTACTCAGGATGATGTCGCTGCTGCGCTTGCGAAAGAAGGAGTTAAAGTCTGGGGATATAAAGGCGAGAACTCTGAGGATTATTACAGGTATTTGAATAACGTGATCGGTTTCAAGCCTAATATCACAATAGATGATGGATGCGATTTAGTTTCTGAGATACATAAGAAGCATCCTTCGTTGATTCCTAGCATAATAGGCGGCTGTGAGGAGACTACAACTGGTATAATAAGGTTGAAGGCCATGAAAATGGACAATGCATTGAAGTATCCTATGATCGCTGTGAATGACAACAAGACGAAGCATCTGCTGGATAATTATATAGGGACTGGGCAATCTACTGTTGATGGCATAATAAGAGCGACAAATATTCTTTTCGCAGGGAAAACGATTGTAGTGGCTGGCTATGGAAGCTGCGGAAAAGGATTTGCGATGAGATCAAAAGCTTTTGGGGCAAAGGTCATTGTGACAGAAGTCAAGAATTTCCCTGCACTTCAGGCTGCTTATGCCGGGTATAGGATAATGAAGATGGAGGATGCGTGCAAGATTGGGGATATTTTCTGCACATTGACCGGCGATAAGCATGTGATAAGGCCTGAGCATATAAAACAGATGAAGGATGGCGCAATATTGGCAAACTCGGGCCATTTCGACATTGAGATTGACGTGAAAGGGCTGAAGTCAATAGCTTCGTCTGAGAGAAGGGTAAGGCCTTTCCTTGATGAGTATATTGTCAATGGAAAAAGGATTTTCTTATGCGGAGAAGGGCGGCTGGTCAATCTTGCAGCAGGCGAGGGGCATCCATCAGAGATCATGTCAACGTCATTCTGCGGGCAGGCGCTTGCTGTCGAGTACTGCGTCAAGCACAAGGGAAAGATGCCGGTTGATGTGATACAGCTGCCTGAAGAGATCGATGACAGGATTGCGAAGCTGCAGCTAGAGGCGATGGGGATAGTGATTGATGAGCTGACTGAGGAGCAGAGGAAGTATCTGTCGTCATGGGAAGAAGGGACTTAAAGCGGACAATGAAGAATAAGGGTGCAAATTATGTATGGGCACAATTTAAGGATAATTATTTTTTGTTGTGCCCGTACAAAACGGCGGGATTTGAGGTGTCCGGAAAAATCGGACAACTGAAGCTTCCTCACATATTTTGTGGTTAGTTGGTGAGGGTGAAGCATTTTTTGGTTCGAAAACGCAGGAAACAAAAAGTGGGCATGAGCGGAAATCAGGAAGTGCAAGTACTATAAAGACTTCTTACCTTACTAGTGATATGGATGTTTATATTGCTGCATTTTCTAAAAGTTTGGATAAGCTTTACAGAGAAAGATTATTGAAAGATAAAGAAAAACCTAATCCTTCGGTTTGGCAATTAATTAAAGGGGCAAAAAATAATACTAAAGATATTAGTATGGAAAATGAAGAGGAATTTAATAACCTCCCAAAAGATAAGGAAGAACACAAAAAACATGTTTCTCGTGAGATGGAAGATATGTCCAAAAAATTAGGCAAGTTTATTGGTGTAGATTAGTTATCTTATTAGATTCATTCTCACCCAAACACCCCTTTCGCCGCCCCAACGCTCACAAACTCCCGCTGGAACAACGACACTTCTATTATCCTGTTGTCAGGGAATGACTGGCCTATCTCCTGCAGGGCCTTTCTCAACTCGTAAGGATTGCTGACTATGAGGCCGAACTCCATGAACGGATCGCTGACATACTCTGCTATGAACGATATCTTAGGATGTTGTGACAGATAGCTGACAAGCTGCTTCTGGACATCAATGTTCTTGTTCACGATAAAAACGCTGTACTGGAACAATCCCAGCTTGGAGATATCGACAAAAATCGAGTATTTCTGGATATAATCGTTCTTCTCAAGGTGTCTTATCCTCTGTGCTATCGCCGGGGCAGTTAACCCCACAAGTTTAGACAAACTAACTGTATCTATCCTCGAATTCCTCGATAATTCCCTTAATATCACCTTGTCCTTTGCATCTATGCTGTACTTTGAAGATCCCTCTTTTTTGGGTTCAGGCATTGAATCAAAGTATTTCTCATAGAAGAAAGAAGATTTTCTGTGCAGTGTGAACCTATGGTCCAGTATGCTCTCTTTGAATTTATTATAAATAACAAGAAAGTTGCTGTCAAGCTCCTCATTAGTCCTGCCATATATAGAGAATCCGAAGCTCCACACACCAGACAATTCAGCGACCCAAGACACAAAGCCGCATTTATCCAGGAAATCCATGAATTCCTTCTCTTTCTCTGTCTTAACATTGACGAACACTGCAGCGCCTATGAAGCCGAGCTTCTGGACATTTATCTCTGTGACAAAGTTCAGCAATACTCCTTCCTGTTTCAGCTTGCTCATCCTGTAATTAGCCACTTCGCGCGAAACCTTCAGCCTCTTGGCTAATTGTGTGACAGGTATTCTTGAGTTTCTCATCAACTCAAGCAGCAGTTTTGTATCTATCTTATCCATTTTACATTAATAATGTTTTAAAGTATATAAACTTTGTTATTGTAAATATTTAGTTAAAAAGTTTTATATTCTTTAAGTTATATCACTAAATAGTAACAATAGGTGATTGTATGGATAGTTTAGCATCAAAAGCAAAAAGCATATCTGAAAGATCAAAAGAAGTAAGGATAGATCCATCAGGCATTGAGCTGTTCTGCAGGTCATTTGACCCGTCAAAGATGAAGCATTGGCTGTCTCAATCCCCATTCTCAATAAAAAACCTACAAAGAGAAGAGAAGATAGCATACCTCTCTGTCTTCAATTCAATAAGCTTCTGTTACTGGGGCGAGCCTAAATGGACAATCCAGTATAAAGGAAAATCTTATGATGGAAGCTGGGCGATGCATGCGAGCATTGGAAAAGCCATTGAATCAGGAAAACCAATCTTAAACCCAGAATACTTATCAGATATCCCAAAAAAAGATCTGCAGGATATCCTTTCAGGGAATACAGACATCCCCTTATTTGATGAGAGGTTGAATAATATCCGAGAGATAGGCAGCGTCATCATAAAAAAATATGCAGGCAGATTCATCAATCTTATCGAAGAATCAAGGAATGATGCAAAAATTCTTTTCAAAATACTGATAGAACAGTTTCCCTCATTCAAAGATATAGGATATTATGACAATGAGCCTATCGGATTCTATAAAAGGGCCCAACTTCTTGTGTCTGACATAAGCCAGGATGAAAAATTAAGAAACATCCGCACTCTAACTGCCTGTGCAGATTATAAATTGCCGCAGGTGTTAAGGAGATATGGAATACTCAGATATTCTCCTAATCTGGCAGAAGTAATCGATAATAAGATTGAGATTCCGCATGGAGATTCAAGAGAGATTGAAATCAGGGCAAACACCCTGCATGCCATAGAACTGATAAAAGAAAAGATAGGGGCAAGCTCATCAGAGATAAATGATTATGTGTGGCTTGAAGGGCAGATAAAACTGCCGACAGACAAGCCATATCATAGGACAAGGACAACGGCTTACTAAACCTTAAAATCCTCACCCAGCCTCACCCACCATCCAACTCTCGTACCTCGAAGCAGAGAACGCAGGCAATTTCAACTGGTTACAATTTGTCACCACTTCCTTCTCATTTTAGTACCCTCCCAACCGCAACCTTTATATATCCAAAGTATATACTCTGGCTATATGGCAACAGAGATGATAACATTGAAGCTTGAAACCGTGTTCCTGAAAGAGATAGACGGCATCGTGAAAGTCAGAGGCTACCAGAACCGCACAGAGTTCATCAGGAATGCTCTGAGAGAAAAGATCGAGCAGACAAAGATGAATGAAGCCATGATGCAGATTGCGCATCTTAAGGGAGCATCGGGCAAGAAAACGACCGACGCAGAGCTTGAAAGGATACGCGCAAGGGTCTTTGAAGAGTTTGATAGAAAGCTTAAATGAGGTCTTCTGGTCCATCAAAACATTTTTATATCCTTTTCCCTTATTCTTCCCTATGCTCAGAAAACCCGTCGTCGCAGGCTCGTTCTACCCTGCAAGGAAAGAGGAATTGCTGAAACAGCTCGAATGGAGCTTCAGGCACAAGCTCGGCCCCGGCTCATTGCCGAAAACCCGGAGAAGAGGAGATGTCATGGCCGTCATCACGCCGCATGCAGGCTACCAGTATTCGGGACCTTGCGCTGCGCATGTCTACAAGACAATAGCAGAAGCCGAGATGGCAGACCTTTACATCTTCCTCGGCCCCAGCCATATAGGCTTCCATAAGACCTGCTTCTCGATGGATGACTGGGAGACGCCTTTGGGCGTTTTAATGTCAGATGACAAGTTCGGCGCAATACTCGAGGAGAACGAGATAGACCTCGTGCCTTTCCCGCATAAAGAAGAGCACAGCATAGAGGTCCAGCTCCCTTTCTTCCAGTATGCAATGAAGGACAAGATAGACAAGGTAAGGTTCATCCCGATAATGGTCACAGAAGAGGACTGGCAGGATTCTGCCCTCAGGATAAAAAAATCTATCGAGCAATACAGGAAGAAGGTCTGCATAATAACAAGCTCTGATTTCACGCATTATGGCGCAAATTACGCCTATACGCCGTTTGATTCTGACATAAAGGAGAACATGTACAGGCTTGACAAGGGGGCAATAGAGAAGATAAACAAGATCGATGCAGAAGGGTTCATGGATTATTGCGAGAAGACAGGAGCGACGATCTGCGGCAAAGCGCCGATTGCAGCGCTCCTGACGATCCTCAAGGGGAAGGCAAAGAAGGCAGAGCTCCTGAAATACTATGTCTCGGGCGACATAAGCGGGGAATATGATGTTTCTGTGGGTTATGCAGGGATATTGTTAAAGTAAGGAATCCTGGGTTTAATTGTATTAAGGAGATTTTAATCCTCATGAAAGCACGCCGCCCCCCTTGGCGGCAGACGGCCATGCTCACTCCGTTCGCATGTCCTACTCGGGTTTCCCGTAGGGAGCAACGGAAAATTGCGATTTTCCTAGTTGCGCTCGCTTCGCTCGGCAACAACCCCTCCCTCGTCTGCGCCAGGGCGGCGTGCAAGAGAAACGGACGCCGCCACCGCGCTCGGCGAGGCGGGGGATGGCCCCTCCGGGGTGCTGAGTAGGGCAAATCGAGCGTAGCGAGATTTGACCGTCGAGCCGCGTTGATGGCGGCGTACTTGATCTAATCATTTTTAATCCAAAAGAATATCATAGAAATTAGCGCCGATGTTTCATCCTTTTGTATATCGAACCTGCGACCACTGCTGCCAAAAACACGAATATCGCAGCATAGGAAAGCCACTGCGTCCTCAATGCGCTCGGTTTCTCAACGGCAGGCTCCTGTTCATCGATCTGTTTCTCCGCAACAACTTCCTGGACAACAGGCTCTCCCTGGATCACAGCCTGCTTCCCGACAATAGCCATATAGCCGAACCTGTCAAGCTTTGCAGTATAATACTCATAATCAGAAGGTGAATAGACAACATACCCTTTTATCATGCCGCCAATCCATCTCAGCGGGAATTTAAGCCATTCGAGAGTGTTGTAAGAGCTCTTGTCAATTGCAACAGCATTGCCTGTTATAGATGCTGCGCCTTCAAAGGATGTCGAGACGGCTTTTTCCCACATATTGCCGTTATAGACTGCAAGATATATTCCCTCTTTATCCACATCATTCTCATCCAGCCACTCCTTCAGGACCTTGAACCTTATCTTTATCCCCTTGATGTCCGCATCTGCCAGCTGCCAGGATTTTGTTATCTTTAGGTATGCGAAAACAGGCGAATTTATCTCTGCTATATCAGGCTGTTCGGACGCCAGTTCCTCAACATCTATCGTGACGTCGCTGGCATTGCTCTTGGAGACGAAAGTGACTTCAGTCACATGCAGCCCTTCCTTGTCTATCATCATCGTGTTCTCTTTCTCTGCAGTCACATCGCCGAACACAGACGATGCAGATGGGCTTATCCTGCCTCCGCTGAAATCAAGCGCATTGCTTTTAGAGACGACATCGACCTGCGCAAAAACCTGCAATGAGAGGGATACCAATATGGCTAATGCCAACAAGAATAAAATGCCTTTTTTTTCCATCGTTTTTTGCATAAGGGCCGTTAGTTTATAAATTTTTTTGGTGAGCGATTAATAGTTCACATATCTCCTGACAAAGATGTTTGTCATGAAAGCTGCGCATGTGCCGATGGCAGCCCCGACAAGTACATCCGATGGGTAATGGACGCCCACGAAAACCCTTGACAGTGCGATGACTGCCGCGATCATATAGGCGAAAACGCCCGCTTTCCTGTTGTATATGAAGACTGATGTCGCAAGGGCGAATGAGACGGCAGCATGCGTGCTTGGGAAAGAGGCTGTCCTGAGGTGATCTATCAGCAGGTTCACATTATTTGCCACAAAGGGCCTTGGCCTGAAGTAAAACAGGCTTATGGCCTCATTGATGGAGGCTGCGACGACTGAAGAGAATATCGCATTCGAGACTGCCTTCACGTTCTTGAATTCTATTATGAAGAAAAGGATGAAGATCACTATCAGGTATTCTGCGAAGAAGACAAAGGTCTTGGTTATATATGGGCTAGAGCCTGCGTATTGGTTCATGAGGCTGAATAGATAGTAGTCTAAGGCCATATATGGGCTTAAAGAAGGGGTGTTTTTAAAGCTTTGGGGGGTTTTGGGGCTCTGTCCTAAATGTAGGTTAGCAGCAATATGCGAGGCTTCCTCTCATTACATTTCTGGCTGACAAGGGGGGGACGTCCCTTACGGGGAATGTCAGCTATCGTTTGAAGAAGTGAAAGCCGAGCCGCTGCTAACCCGAGCGAAGCGAGATTTAGGACAGAGCCGGGGGTTGGAGATACTAAGAAAATATTTAAATGGATGAAAAGTGATATCACAAAGGTGTTTCATGAAAAAAAAGATTTATTTTCCCGGATTGGACGGTCTTAGATTCATAACCGCTTTTTTTGTGATTATACTCCATATTGAACAGATTAAATATTTGTTCTCTTACCCAAATAGATGGAACAACCCTTTCATTTTCAATGCGGGAGACCTTGCAGTCACAATGTTCTTTGTGCTGAGTGGGTTCATAATAACATTCCTTCTCCTGAACGAGAAGAGATTTTTTGGCAGGATATCAATGAAGAATTTCTACATGAGACGTATCCTTAGGATATGGCCGCTGTATTTCTTTGTGGTTTCTATCGGACTGTTCATTCTCCCAAAGATATCTTTCCTTTACATGCCTGGGCTGAGCGAAAGCATGTCCGGTAATTTCATCTATAAATCAATATTGTTCATGCTCATGCTTCCCAATGCTGTTCTTGCATTGGGCTGGGCAACACCATTCATCTCCCAGGCTTGGTCAATAGGTGTAGAGGAGCAGTTCTATCTTGTCTGGCCATGGATACTCAGGTCTGTGAAGAGATATCTTTGGGCTATGGTAGGAATAATCATCGTGATGGTCGGACTGTCTAATTTTATCTCTTTCCTGTCCTGGCATGGAGGGACGGTGTTTGGCTTTAGCAAGGTTTCCCTGGATGTCCTCGCATTCCTGAGGAACTATCTTTGGATTTTCAGGATTAGCTGCATGGCTATCGGTGGCATTGGGGCATATATACTTTTCTGCAGAAAAGATAAGATACTCAATGTGATATTTAGGAGAGATGTGCAGCTGCTGACCCTGATATTGTTGTTCATCCTGGTATATAATGGAGTTTACATAAGCTATGTGCACCATGAGTTCTATTCATTGTTCTTCTGCATCATCATATTAAATGTTGCTGCAAATGAGAAGTCTATACTCAAGCTATCAAAAGAACCGCTTATATTCCTGGGAAAGATTTCATACGGGATTTATATGTATCATCTGATAGCCATCATCCTTTCAATAAACATGATGAGATACATGAACATTGCAGACTTCACAAAGGTCATGCCGAACATTGAATTGTACGTGATGAGCATACTCTTGACGGTGGGGATATCCAGCCTGTCTTATTTCTTATTCGAGAAAAGATTCCTAGATATGAAGAGAAGATTTACAAAGATAACAAAAGAAGATTAGTGGTTCAGGCAAAACGATTAGAAATAATTGTCTGTCAGGATTTTCTGGATAATCTGAACTGCAACAAGGGATTTATCCTTCTTGAAAGCCCATACAAGAACCGGTTGGAAAATATCTTCCTGTAAACGACGCTCATGAGCAGGTCATATATGCTCTTCTTTCCTGTATATGCATCGTAATAGAACCATTCATATTCATGTTTTATCTGTCTCTTTGAGAATCCCGGAAGGTCCAGGACAGCGACTCTCCGTTCCATCCTGTTATCAATCCTTCCTTTCAGGAGCCCCTTTTTCCTGCATAGTCTATATATCTTTGTTCCCGGATACGGGAAGAATATGCCAAGACGCGCTTCATCCGGCTGGCTTTCCCTTATGCATTGGATTGTCTCTTTAAAGTCCTCAATACTCTCATCAGGAAGCCCAATCATGAGATTCACATTTGCCTTGAGCCCATTCCTCTTTGCGGCGCTGACGACATTGAAGAAATCCTCATTTGAATAGTGCCTGTTCAGGACAGTCTCCCTTATCCTCTGGCTTCCTGATTCAAGCCCTATGTTTATGGAGATGAAATTAGCGCTCTTGAGGCTGCTGAACAGGAGATTGTAATCAACACCAGGGATTATCCTCAAGTTGACCCCGTATGATATCCTGCTGCGATTTTTCCTGTTGAATTCCCTGAGCCTTGAACACAGGTCAAATGCAAACTTCATGTCTGCGCCAAGAGTCTCGACTTCAAAATAGACATGCTCTGTCCTGCTGAATCTCCTGACAAGATCCTCAAGCTCTTTTATGACATTTTCAGCAGACCTGAACCGGACATATATCCCTGAAGCGAGCTTCCTCAGCGCATGGTTGCTGCAGTAGGTGCAGTCAAATGGGCAACCCCTGCCAAGCAATATCACCTGCATCTTATCAGCATCACACACTGCCCACTTCTTCCAGATCTCCCTATCGGGAAACGGGAGTGAATCAAGGTCTTTTATGAAATACCGTGTAGGATTCTTTTCTATCCCCCGTTTTCTTTTTATCCATAAGTTCTTTATTCTGGACGGTTCTTTGCCAGCATCGATCTGATTCACCAGCTCAAGAGATGGAAACTCGCCCTCTCCGATGCATACTGCATCAAACGGGCCAGCTATGACATCTTCTGGATTCAATGATACATGAGGCCCGCCTATGACAAGATATATTCCTGGGAACTCCTTTTTTATGAATGTTGCTACCCTGGAGATTGTCTCATATTCTGAGAAGACCGCAGTGAAGAATATCACTGACGGCCTGAAATCAGACAGCATCTTTTTGACTGCGCTTTTTTTGCTTCTCTCGGTCAGGATAAGCAGATCCGTGTCGTGGCCTTTTGATTTCAACAGTGATGAGATGTAAGATATGCCCATCTGTATCCATATCATATCTGCGAGTGGCTTAGAAGCCTGTTTATACATTGAAAACATGCTATAAACGAATAATACCCTCATAAAACCCCCTTAATTCCAGTATGGATTAAAAGAAAGAGGAGTATATATAATTTTGGGTTGTGCATACTGCTATAGCAGCATAAGCCTTAGATTTTTATGGTTCGTCTACCTGCCCCAATCTATCCTGTAGATAATGATCCTTCCTTGAAGAGCATTGGCAGTATCGCTAAAAAGTTCAAAATGCTCCAGACCCTTCCCTTTCATGAAGTACAGTTTTACAAATAATGTATTCAAAAGCTCGGTTCTTACCAGGACAGACTTGTAAACGATGGTTTTGCCAGACTGCTCAGGATAGATCAGCAGGGAATATGGGCCTGTCTGGTCTGAGTGAAATATCTCTTTCTTGCCGACTATAACCAAGGGGAAGGAAATCCCTTTGTAAGTCGTCTCTCCGTTTGTCATATCCACATCAAAATTTTCACCGCATATCATGTGATCTGTTCCTTTTGTGAAACATTTTGACGGGGCGGATATCGAGGGTATTTTTGGGAACTGGAAAGGGCCTTGGTCATTGCTATACCAATCATTAAAATATAATAACAGATCGGTCTTCAATATAAGGCCGTTATCCAAGAGGATGAACGACTCTGGAGGACTGCAAAAATCATTGCTGAGGTTAGTTTTTGGATCTCCAGGCCATTGTCCGCAGTCCAGCATTTTTAAGATTGCCAAAGACTCAGATTCGTTGCCTTTGAACAAAGCTCTTGAAAACCAGTACATTCTCGGTTCAAAAGACCCTCCTATTCCATTATCCATCAAGACTTTCCTCTTTGAGGAGTGATGGTAAAGATATCCTTTGTCCCACCATAGGTTTATTATGGAATTATCGGATGAACCTTTCATAAGGTTATTGCCAACGTCATTGATCAGATCATTCATTGAGGGGGTTCTTTCTGATCTTTCGGACAATGAACTTGTCAATGGGGCGATCATCGCCAAAATCAAGACTGATAAGACAATACAATTAACTATGCTCTTTGATTGAAATATCTTTATATTCCAAAAAAATTCTTTGAGATGACTGAATATGAAGGACAAGCCGTAAGATTGCATGATCGATAAAGGTATTGCAAAAAAGGATATGAACCTTATTGATTTATATCCTGCAAAAAACATTATCATGGACCACCACAATATGAATAGGCAATATATTGATTTATTGTTTATCCTCTTATTAACCAATATGATCAACAGAGAAAATAATGTTAATGCCAGGTAGATGTAACCATTCACAATATAAGTCATGACATTCTCTCCTTTGCCTCTGGCCTCAACAGCCTGTTTGGCTGAGAATAGCTCGGTTGTAAGCGATACTGCGCCCAGGTATGTCTTATCATCTATTAGCCCTATCCTAGTTTTAACGTGATGCACCTCGCTTTTTATATAATCCTTATCCTTCAATAAAAAGAATGATGTTGTCGATATTATCACCACTAAAGCGAGCATCAGGATGTGCTTCCTTGATCCGCTCCTGATTATTCTGGAAGTGAGGAAGTAAAGAAGGTAAAGAACAATAAAAGAGATCATTATCGCAAGTATGTAAAAATAACCGCTCCATGCAAACCTGAATAAAAGGATAGAAGGTATCATCAGACCGAAGCAGATGATTGATTTTGCCTTATTTTTGAATTCTAACCCCTCAAAGAAAAGCAATACTATGGCAAGCGAGAAAAAAAGATTGAGAAAATTAGTGTCTGTGAACCCGGGCTGGGTTGCTGTGAAGAATTGAGGATTGATGGCCAGCAGGAATGAGGCAAAGAAACCACCGATGTTGTTTGTCAATTTTCTGGCTATGAAAAAGATGAGGATTATAGAAAATAAAGAGAAGACGAAAGGAAGCCAAAATGCAGCCCTTATGAGGGTGAAACTGCCGTCGAATAACCTGAGCGCCTTGTATGAGAAGATCTCAAGATAAGGCAAGAGATATTTTGATTGCCTGCCATCAAGTATATTGTTGCCATTTATTATGCTTTCTGCTTCATCCAGAAAATAATAAGAATCGACACCATAAAGATAGAGGTCACCATTCTTGTCCTTGTATATATCCTTAAGTTGCTGAGAAATGGCCATTTTATCAGCTGAATTGCTTGATTCAGCCCATTTGTCTGTTATCGGAAGATTTGCCGCATATAACCTTAGGATTATCGCTGCCAGCAGGGAGATTGATAGGAGGATTACAATCTGGTACTTGAAAAATGGTGAGATTAGCTTGCCTTGCTGTTTTCCTTTATTTTTTGATTTGACCATTTAAATCGTTTATTTTTTAGGGGGGGTTATTAGGGTATGAACAACAAGGGCCTAAAATGGTAAGTTTTATAAAGATTGCGCATATCTATCAATCCGTGAGTTTAAAATGGCTTTCATTGAAGGTTTTCGGAAGTTATTAAGCAAGCTTAATATAATTGATTTTCTGATAATTTTATTGATGGTGGTTGTCATAGTGGCAGGCGAGCACTACATGAATAGGGCCCCTATTTTAGAATGGGCCAAAGTGAAGATCATTGTCAAAGAACAGCCGGATTATATCGTAAACAATATTGAGAGCGGGGATATATTGCTTGAAGGCGAAAAAATAATTGGTAGCATAGGAGAGATTGAAATAAAAACAAAAGAGAGGCAGAGCAATGACATGGAGATAGAAATAAATGCGTTTGTAGTCAACTCATCAAACAATCTTATTTTTATGGGCAATGACCTGAAAATAGGTTCGGATATCAATATAAAAACAAGAAAAGTAAGCTTAAAAGGGACTATCACGGATATTAATTATAATGAGACAACAAAAGAGGAATATGTACAAAAAACAATAAAGATGAAAATTACCGAAGTAGAGCCTTGGGCATCCGAGGTCATCCAAAAAGGGGTCAAGGAGCTCAATGATAAGAATAAGGTGATTGCTGAGATTGTTGACAAAAAAGAGTCTCCGCAGTATTTCATGTTCTGGACAGAAGATGGGGAATTCGTAAAGAAAGAGCACCCTTACTACAAAGAATTGATTCTTACTGTGGATATACTTGCTGATAAATCGGAAGATGGTCTGTTTTTCCATGATGAGAGGCTGAAAATAGGGGAAGGGATAAAAATAAAGACAGATAGGATGGATATTTCTGGTCGGATAATAAGTTTAGACTGATTTAGATGGCTAACCCTAAAATAATGCATAAAACTGATTTCGGGAAAAAGTTTACCAAAAGCTATTTTTTAAGCGAGCTTATAAACTTGATGCATGGTCTAGAGGAGTTAACATCCAACACCATTATTGGAAAGGGCATAATCTTTCTTTTTATGAAGTTCAGAAAAAGTTCCACATACAGATTTTTGAAAAAAGCAGAAAAACAAGAAGGGATATCCAATGGGTCAAAGATAATAAATTGTTCCGCTATTCTGATCCATAATGTCATGAACAAAGTAAAACTCTCTTTCATAGCGAAGTCATTGGCATGGGTGCAAGACAGATTTTTAGAAAAACCCTTGTTTGCCATACTTGTAATAGTGCTGTTTGCGGCGATTGCAAGATATTCTTTGATGTTGGGTTTTATCTAGTTTAAAATGAAGATAATAGGAAAATATTTAAATAATGATAAAAATGGTTGATAGCACCATATGAAAAAAAAGATATTTATAACGGGTGTTGCTGGTTTTCTTGGATCTCATCTCGCTGATAGGATGATAGGAGAAGGCCACCATGTGATAGGATGTGATAGTCTCATAGGGGGGTATCTTGATAATGTCCCTCCAGAGGTAGAATTCTACCAGTATGACTGCAACTATCTTAATTCTATGAAGAAGATAACAAAAGAAGTGGATATAGTCTATCATTGCGCTGCCACAGCTTATGAAGGGCTGAGTGTTTTCAGCCCTTACATTGTCACAAAAAACGTGTTCCAGATAACTGCGTCTGTGCTGTCTGCATCAATATCAAATGGTATCAAAAGATTCGTGTTTACAAGTTCTATGGCCCGTTATGGAAAAAATAAGGTCCCTTTTGAAGAGTCGATGGCCCCGAAGCCCGAAGATCCGTATGGCATCGCAAAATACTCATCTGAATTATTGATTGAAAACCTATGCGGGACCCATGGGATGGAGTATGTGATTGCTGTTCCGCATAATATAATAGGACCCAGACAGAAATATGACGATCCGTACAGGAATGTCGCATCTATCATGATAAATATGATGCTGCAGGGAAAACAGCCGATAATATATGGGGATGGCAGGCAAAAAAGATGTTTCTCATTCGTAAATGACTGCATCCAATGTATGGAAAAGCTGGCTTTTCAGAAAAATGTTGCAGGAGAAGTGATAAACATAGGCCCTGACGAAGAATTCATCACCATAAACGAGCTTGCAGAGAGAATAGCCAAACTTCTTGACTTCAAGCTGAAACCCAGGTATTTCTCTGACAGGCCCCAGGAGGTGAAGCTTGCAACCTGCTCAGCAGACAAGGCTAGAAAGCTTATAGGATACAAGACAGAATACAATCTTGATAAAGGCCTGAAGGAGATGATAGACTGGATAAAGCAAAGGGGCCCAAAACCATTCAAATACCATATAGACCTCGAGATAATAAATAACAAAACGCCGGTCACATGGAAAGAAAAATTATTCTAAATATCCTTTTCCATATGGTCTATCCTTTTGATTATTTTTGCTGCATCGTAAAGATTTTCTGCTATAAAATCGGGTTTTGAGTTGTGTAAATTGTCATTTCCTGCCTTGCCTGTCTTGACAAGTATTGTTTTACATGAAGCATCGTTGCCCATTTTTACATCAGCAGTCTTATCTCCGATGACATAGCTTTTACTAACATCTATTCTGAACTCTTTCTCTGCTTCTTTTATGAATTTTATGCTTGGTTTTCTGCAACCGCATCCCTCATCGGGGTTGTGCGGGCAGTGATATACCTTTGATATATTTATGCCATTTTTCGAAAATAATGCAAACATATGTTCATTCAGTTTGTAGAAATCTTTCTCAGAGTAATGCCCTCTGCCTATGCCGGACTGGTTTGTGATTACTATCAAAAGATATCCGGCATCCTGCAGCATCCTTAATGCATCGATTGTTCTAGGGATAAGCTTGAAGGCCTCGATTTTATGCACATACTCTCTATCAACATTGATTGTGCCGTCCCTGTCTAGAAATATTGCCTTTGCCATTCTTTCATTTCCTGTGCCTTAATAGTTCAAAAACCCCTTATTGAGATAATTGAGGACATAATCCATCACGCCCAGTTCAAGGCTGTAAAAATCTTGTTTATACCCTGCTTGCCTTAGCTTCACAATATCAGCCTGTGTAGAATACTGGTATTTCTCAGCCAGGCCATTAGGCATATCGACATAATCTATCTTGGGGTCCAATCCTAATGAATTGAACACAGATTTAGCCAGATCATTGAATGTCCTTGCTTCTCCTGTACCTATATTGAATATGCCGTTTATTGCCTTATTATCTATCATAAACATGATTACGGACAAAACGTCCTTCACATAGACGAAATCTCTCTTCTGCTCACCATCATTGACCCCCGGCTTATATGATTTGAAAAGATTTACTTTGCCTTGTTTCTTGATCTGGTTGAAGGAATGGAAGATTACAGAAGCCATTGAACCCTTATGGTATTCGTTTGGGCCATATACATTGAAGAATCTCAATCCGATCCACTGCGGCGGCTTCTTTTTTGATGAAAGAACATATTGATCAAATAATCTTTTTGTCTCGCCATAGATATTCAAAGGTTTTAGCTGTTCGGTCAGTGAATCATCATAGCCCAGGCTGCCGTCGCCGTAAGTTGCTGCGCTGCTTGCATAAATCAACCGGCAGTTATTATTTGCGCACCAATCATATATCTCCTTGCTAAAGTAAAAGTTATTTTTCATTAAGTAATCCCCATTTGTCTCTGTTGTGGACGTGCAAGCGCCCATATGGATCACTAGATCAATGTTTTCGGAAGAATTGAGAAGTCCGGTCAACTGGCTCTTGTCGACAAAATCCTTATATTTTAAAGTTGCGAGATTCTTGCAATTGCTCATCTCTTTTACATCATCCACAATTATGATATCCTGGATCTTCCTGTTATTAAGCTCTTTTACCATGCAGCTTCCAATGAATCCTGCGCCACCGGTTAAGATTATCATTCTTTTACCATCCTGCTAAAAAATTTTATTTAGCATTAAAATGATTGTTGATTATATTGTTTATTATCTTTGTTGTTGATATTTCTCCTTTTAGTGGGATAATAATCACTTCACCACCCTGCTTCTCAACAACATCCTTTCCAACAACATCTTCAACCTTATAATCGCCGCCTTTAACAATTATGTTGGGCATTATTGATTTGATGACATTTAAAGGTGTATCTTCATCAAAGAAAATCACATAATCAACACACTCGATGGCAGAAAGCATCTCAGCCCGTTCATTCTCGGGTATTATCGGCCTGTTCTTACCCTTGATCCTCCTAATTGAAGCGTCTGTATTAAGACCAAGAATGAGAGCATCCCCTAATCTCCTTGCCTCCTGGAGATATTTTGTATGACCTGCATGAAGTATGTCAAAACAACCGTTTGTCCAAACAACTTTCCTGCCGTTTAGTTTCAGCTCTTTGACAATCTCCTTTAGTTCACTTATATCCTTTATCTTTTTGTTGCCTTTCTCAAATAAGCTTATAAGTTCATTTTGACTGACTGTAGAAGTACCGAACTTGCCGACAACTATGCCCGCGGCATAGTTTGCCATTATGGTTGCCTCATACAACGTTGCTTTTGCAGCTATTGCAAGTGCAAGTGTTGCTGTCACAGTATCTCCTGCACCCACAATATCGAATACCTCTTTTGCTTCGGTGGGTATATGTGAAATATTCCCATTCTTCTCGAACAAAGACATGCCATTCTCTCCCCGCGTTATCAGTATATTGCTATTTAAGGTAAAAACCATCTTTCTGCCGATATTTTCAAGCTCTTCTTCTGTTTTCGGAACGGATTTCATCAGTGAGGTGATGTCCTTGACATTTGGTTTTATGAGGTATGTTCCTTTATAGAAGGAGATATTCTCTGGTTTTGGATCGACTACGATTGGCTTGTTATGTTTTTTACATAGATCGATTATTTTTATTGAGAGACTCTCTGTGATGGCTCCTTTGTTGTAATCTGAGATAACAACAGCGTCTGTCTCTTTTATCTTCTTTAAGATTCCCACCATAATCCTCTTTTCAGTAGAGTTATCTATCTTGCATTTGTCTTCCTTGTCCATCCTCAAGAGCTGATAATTTTGTACAATGACTCGTGTCTTTATTGTTGTTGGCCTATTTTTTGAGATGATTACTTTACTTGTGCTTATACCTCTTCTTTTAAGCTCATCAAACAGCTGATTTTTGCCTTCATCAGGGCCAGCTAATCCAAAAAGAGTTATCTTTGCTCCAAGGGCTGCAAGATTGGCTGCTACATTAGCTGCCCCGCCCGGAAGGCAGTATTCTTCCTTCACGTCGACTATCTGCACTGGGGCTTCTTGGGAAAGTCTTTTGACTTCACCTAAAACGAACTTGTCGAGCATTATATCTCCTATAACAAGTATCTTCTTATCCTTAAAATCCGGTATTATCTCTGCCAGCCTGTGTTTCATATGTACCCCCATTATATCCTTTGGATTTTTTGAGATATATAAATATTTTTGTTAATGCCGCCTATAAAAATAAAAATTCTTTATGCCACCTCTCTCTCTATGAGATGGCATATTATATGGCCCACAGTTATATGTGCTTCCTGTATCCTGGGTGTGCTGTCAGAAGGAACTATAAGGCTGATATCAGCGATATCTTTTATTGCGCCCCCTCCCCTTCCTGTAAAAGCGATTGTGAACGCTCCGTTCTTTTTTGCTTGCACTAGGCCTTTGATGACATTCGTCGAATTGCCGCTTGTCGTGAGTCCTATCACCACATCCCCTTTTTTGACTAGGCCTTCAACCTGCCTCTCGAATATCCTGTCAAACCCCCAATCATTGCCTATTGCAGTTATCAAGGAAGTGTTTGTTGTGAGAGCTATTGCGGGGATTGCTCTCCTTCCCTTAAGTTCGAATTGGTGGATCAATTCAGTTGCTATATGCTGTGCGTCAGAAGCGCTTCCGCCATTGCCAAAAAGTATCAACTTCCCCCCTTTCCGGCAAGATTCTATTATCTTATTCACTACCAAGATTATCTCTTCAGTTAGAGTTTCCGCTATCTTTTTCTTAACATCAATACTGTTGCCAAGGCTTTCTAGTATGAATTCTTTCATGCAAACTATATTGTTTATTTAAATGGAGTATATAAAGCTAACTGGGAGGACTGCATATTTGTTGTATTTCTGTGTATTAATGTATGTTGGGTAGAGAGTATAAAAAGACATATAAATGAAGGGCTATTAACCCTCTTTAAAAGGGTCATATGGATTTAACAAAAAGATTGATCAGGAATATAGCAAGTTTGTTTTGTTCAGAAGTAGTCAGCAGATTCCTGCTTTTTGTTGTCGGGATATATCTTGTGAGGTATCTTGGCGCAGAAGAGCTGGGAAAATACACATTTATAATCGTTTTTGTGGGTTTATTCGGGTTCATCGGTGATCTTGGTTTAAGCACGCTCCTGATAAGAGAGATAAGCTTTAACTTGAAAAAAACAAGGGAATATCTTGGTAATTTCCTGATGATACAGTTCATTCTTAGCATTATTGTTTTCTTTTTGATAATAATAACAATAAATGTTATTGATTACCCTCCCCTAATCAAGAAAGCAGTTTATATAGCTGCGTCAGGCATATTTTTTGGCACTTTGCTCAAGCCATTTAGTTCGGTTTTAGCTGCCTACGAGGAGATGCATTATATGGCAGGGGTATCTTTTTTATCAAACCTTGCTAATGCCATTATGATAATAGGCATTATATGGCTAAAACAAGGTTTATTGGCGCTCAGCATAGTTTTTCTTATTTTTTATATATTCCAGTTCTTACTTTACGCTTTGTTTTGCTCCATAAAATGTGCAACACCTAAGTTTGTCATTAGATTTGAATTATGGAAGCATCTTTCAAAAGAGGTCCTGCCTTTTTTTCTTATAATGTCTTTTGGCATACTCTACAATAAGATAGACATAATCATGCTCTCAAAGATGCAAGGGGATGCTGCAGTGGGTTATTATGGGGCAGCATACAAGATAATAGACCTTCTCATTGTTTTATCCTCCATACTGGGGGGGGTGATATTCCCGGTGTTATCAAAATATTTTGCAAAGAAAGATATGGTTTCATTAAAGAAAGTAGGGTATAAGGCCATAAAGTACCTTGCTTCCTTATCGCTGCCAATAGCAGTCGGAACCACCTTGCTCTCTGCAAGGATAATAATCTTCCTTTTTGGGGCAGAGTTCGGGGCTTCTTCTGTGGCGCTTACAATCCTCATATGGGTGATCCCCCTGCAGTTCATATTAGGGATAATATATAACATATTATTAAGCGTAAAAAAAACAATATTGTACGCAAAGATAATGGGTTTTGGCGTTCTTCTTAATATCCTCTTAAATCTGGTACTTATCCCAGAGTATAGCTATATTGGTGCAAGTATCTCGACGCTTGCCTCTGAATTGACAATATTCCTCATAGTGATGTTCATGGTAAGGAAGCATTTGTTTTTATGGACAATAATCAAAGATTATTTACCTATAATATTCTCTGTTTTGATCATGGCCGCATTCATTTTCATATCTAAAAGTCTTGAAGTATGGGCCATAATCCTCCTGTCGGCAGCGGCATATTTCATATCTCTTTATTTGACAAAATTTTTAAAAGATGGCGAAATCGATTTATTCAGGGGGCTATTTTTCAAGAACTAGGCAATAAAATGAGAGTAATGCTATTAAATCCACCTTATATAAGTACGTCAAAGTATGGCAAGCCGCCTCTTTTTGCGATGGCCATCCCTTTAGGAATAGGGTATATAGGTGCAGTACTGAAAAAAGGGGGGTTTGATGTCAGGGTCAAGGATATGTATTTCATGAGCTGGAAAGAATGTGAGGGTGCAATAAGAGAATATGGGCCTTCTATTGTGGGCATAAGCTGCCTCACTGAACAGAGGATGAGCGCTTTTAAGCTCGCAGATATTGTTAAAAAGATAGATAAGGATATCATGGTCGTAGTGGGCGGGCATCACGCCTCTTATATGTACAGGCAAGTGCTGGAAAAATATGAATCAGTGGATATAGTTGTGATAGGGGAGGGCGAAGAAACCATGATTGAGATTGTCAGCCGCCTTAAGAAAAAAAATCATAAGCTTGATGGAATAAAAGGGATCGCTTACAGAAAAGGAGGTAAAATAATATTCAACGGCTGCAGAGAACCGATAAAAGATCTTGACACCGTGCCTTTTCCGCTATACGATGAGTATGATTTAGATGTGTACAGGGAGCACGAAAACTTCAAGAATATCACAATAGGCGGTAAAAAGATAAAGGATATGAAATCTGCTACAATAATCACCTCAAGAGGATGCCCGTTTAAATGCCAGTTCTGCTCCTCTTCTGTGTTCTGGGGAAGAAGATGGAGGTTCAGGTCGGCAGAGAATGTGTTGGATGAGATTGAACTCCTGAATAAAAGGTATAAAGTCACTCATTTCAATATAGAGGATGATGCTTTCACCATAGATAAAAAAAGGACAAAGGAGATATGTGAAGGCATGATAAAAAGGAGATTGAAAGTGGCTTGGACATGCACTACTAGGATAACAAGCCTTTCATCGGATCTTGTAAAGATCATGAAAGACTCGGGATGTTATCTTGTTGCAGTCGGCGTGGAATCTGGAAGCCAAAAAATACTTGATTCGATCCATAAATCCCTTAGCGTAAAGGACATAATCAGTGGTTTTGAGATGTTGAGAAAGGCCAAGATGATGTCGACTGCCTTGTTAATGGTCGGGAATCCGGGAGAGGATGAAGGAACTGTGAATGAGACAGTAGATCTGATAAAAAAAATAAGGCCGTTTAGACTTGGGCTCTCTATAACCATGGTCTTCCCTGAGACTGAACTTTACCAGATTGCAAAGAAAAAAGGACTTTTGAGGGATGATTATTGGTTAAGTGAACTGCCTCCCCCATACTATACTCCGGAGAATAGTATCAAACAGCTAAAAAAGTGGTGGAATAAGATATTCTATGCATGGTGCATTTCAAGGGGGGAATATGGTCTTCTCTTGAAAAGATTAGTCAACTCAGAAATCATCTCGGCGAGAGATTTTATTGAAGTGGTTACAGGATATAAGATATCAAGAAGGGGTTTTGAAAAGGTCCCTAAAATGGTGGGTGCATGACAAACAGAACAAACAGGTGCATTTTATGCGGCTCAGGCAGGAAATCAAAAGAGTATGCCATTGGGTCGAAGGGAATCTACAAGTGTGATTCTTGCGGCCTTATATTCACTCTCCCACAGAACAGGCTAACCCAATTCTCAGAGAAACAGAAAGCGATTTATGAAGGGGAAATGTACAGAAAAATGTATTTCTCAATAAGGAAAAAGATATGCCATCGCGCAGAAAAAAGGCTGGAGGAGATATCAAGCTATAGAACAACAGGAAGTATACTTGATGAAGGGTGCAGTTATGGGTTCTTTTTGGAGGTTGCATCAGAAAAAGGATGGGAGAGCTACGGAACCGAGATAAATAAGCCTGCCGCAGATTATTCAAGAAAGCTTGGCGCAAAGGTTTCGAACTGTTTTACAGAGGATGCCAAGCTCAAAAAGAATTTTTTTGATGCCATCACCATGTGGGATGTCCTTGAACATACTGAAAATCCGGTCAAACACCTCATATTTGTTAGGGGGCTCCTGAAAAAAGGAGGTATTATTGCAGTACAACTTCCTAATATAGATAGCATTGCATCAAAGATTGCTGGGAAAAAATGGGCATGGCTTTGCCCCGACGATCATATGTATCATTTTTCTGTAAAAACCCTGACGAGAGCGATCAAAGAAGCAGGATATGATATGATAGAGATGAGAACCTGGGAAGATCCGACAGTCATAGTCGATTCTATTGTTGCGAGGATAAAATCCGACAATAATAAAGCCATGAATAGTGCAATAGACAAAATTGCAATACCTTTTTATATTTTCATGAATAAGGTGGGTTTTTTATTCTACCCTTATCATTGGATCATCAAAAAATACAATAAAGGAGGCTTGATTCTTGCATATGCAAAAAATAAATGAAGGAAAGAGTATATCTGCAGTCATAGTCACAAAAAATGAGGAAGAGAACATAAAAGACTGCCTTGAGAGCATAAAATGGGTAGATGAGATAGTTATAGTTGATGATTTCAGCACAGATAAAACGCGGGGCATCGCAATAGATTATGGGGCAAGAGTATACCAAAAAAAATGGAGGGGGTATTCCAGGACAAAAAACTATGCTGTAAGTCTTGCAAGAGGCCCGTGGATCCTCTTGATAGATGCAGACGAGGTCTTAAGCAAAGGCCTAAAAGAAGAGATATTGCATGAATTGGGTAATGATAATAATGAAGTTTATAGGATTCTCATAGCTGAATTTCTTATGGGAAGGGATATAAACGGCAATAGTGGGGAAGGGATGATAAGGCTGTTCAGGAAAGGAAGCGGGCGCTTTATGGGTGAGGTTCATGAGAAATTTTCCATTGATCGGATCAAGGTCAAAAAGATGAGGACACTCAGAAATCCCTTGTTTCATGACAGAAAAAGGACCATAGAAAGATTGATCTCGAAGATAGATAAGTATTCATCAATTGAAGCAGAAGGGCTCTACAAAAAAGGGTTTAGGCCAGGAATCATAAAGATTCTATTCTCCCCCCCCATCTATTTTTTCAGGTCGTATATAATTGAAAGAAGGTTTTTAAAGGGAAAGCCAGGGCTAGTCTACTCAACACTTATGTCATATTATGTTTTCCTGAACCTGGCAAAGACAAAAGAGATGGACATGAAAAATGAGAAAGGATAAGGATTATTTTTTGGAAAGAGCATATCCTAATATGGAAGATAGGACAACGTTCCTTGAACATATAGTAAGATACAGGTTTGCGCTTGATTTTGTGAAAGGAAAAGTTGTTCTTGATGATGCTTGTGGTACAGGATATGGGACAGCAATACTCTCAAAGAAGGCTAAAAAGGCAATAGGTATTGATGCGTCGGATAAGGCCATCAAACTTTCAAAAAAAGGTTTTCATGGAAATAATCTTGGATTTGAGCAGATGGACAGCACAAAACTCAGGTTCAAGGATAATTCGTTTGATGTTGTTTGTTCTTTTGAAACCATAGAACACATAAAAAACCAGGAACTATTCCTTAAAGAAGCGGCAAGAGTTCTTAAGAAAGATGGAATTTTGATTATATCCACACCAAATAAAGAGTTTTTTAAAAAAATAAACAGCAAGCCAAATCCATTTCATAAGAAAGAGTTGTCTTTTGACGAGTTCGATGGGTTGCTGGCCAAATTCTTTGTAAATATGGGCTTTTTTGGTCAGAAAAACCTTAAGATGAGCGGTTCCTTGAGACATGAAAAGTTAATTAAGCTTGTTTCAGTGCTGGATATATTCGGATTGAGAATGATATTCAGGAAGAGCGTAAGAGACGAGGTTAGGAAAAAAGCCACATGCGTCATCGGGGGTTCAGTACCTGAAGAGATCACCCTTAAGGATATAAAAATAACAAAAAATCTTGATGATGCACAGTATTTCATAGCAGTATGCATAAAGTGAGGAAGTAAAAATGAGCCTTGATCCATCTAAGAGTCCAGATAAAAAAATTGATAGGATAATGCTCATACAACCGCCATACACTATCCTGAAGGATATGCCAAAGGGCTGCCAACCCCCTCTTGGCCTGGCATATATAGCGGCAGTTCTGGAGAATGAAGCGTATGGTGTCAAGATATTAGATGCTGTTGCTGAAGGATTCAATGATGAAGTCAAATTGAATGGAGGTTTCATCAAGTATGGATTATCATGGGATGAAATAAAGGAGAGGATATCAGATTTCAAACCTGATATGGTGGGAGTCTCCTGCTTGTTCTCGATGCAGTCGCAAAATGCACATAAAGTGTGTGAGATAGCAAAAAAAGTCGACAGCAGGGTATATACTGTTCTCGGAGGCGCGCACCCCACATCCTGCCCGAAAGAAGTCATGGAAGACAAGAATGTTGATTTTATTGTTTTGGGGGAAGGAGAGCGCTCTTTCTTAGAACTGATCAAAAAGTTAGAAAAAGGGCATAAAAATTCTTTATCCGATATTGATGGCATTGTTTTCAGAAAGAATAATAAGACAATAATAAACCCAAAAACAAGGTTTATCGAGGATCTTGACGGGCTGCCGTTTCCTGCCCGCCATCTTCTGCCAATGGACAAATATTTCAGGATAAACAAGCCGCATGGCAGCATGGCAAAGAAATCCCCTAACACCCCCTTGATAACGTCAAGAGGTTGTCCTGCGAATTGCATCTTCTGTTCCATAAAAGGGGTGTGGGGCAAGAAGTTCAGGTCAAGAAGCCCCGAGAATGTTCTTCTTGAGTTAGAGCACCTCAAAAAACAATATGGTATAAAGGAGATCCAATTTGAAGATGATAACCTTACTTTCAATAAAGAAAGGGCAGAAAGGATTTTTGATATGATGGTAGAGAACAATCTAGACATGAGCTGGACAACCCCCAATGGCGTTGCTCTGTGGGCCCTTAACGAAAGCCTGATAAAAAAGATGAAAAATAGCGGATGCTATAGGTTATGCTTTGCCATCGAATCAGGGGATCCTTATGTCCTGAATAAGATAATAAAGAAACCATTGGACCTGAATCACGCAAAGAGGATAATAAAATATGCGAAGAAAGAAGGCATTGAATCGGACGCTTTCTTTGTTGTAGGTTTCCCAGAAGAGACAAAGGAACAGATCAAGAGGACGTTCAGGTTCGCAAGGGATTTGGATGTCGACAATGTGAATTTCTTCATAGCTACTCCTTACCCCGGCACAGAATTATATGATCAATGCAGGAAAAAAGGAATCCTAGGTGATTTTTCTGATTATTCCTGCTTGAATGTCAAGAAAGCGAGCATAGAAACGGATAATTTTTCAAGAAAATATCTTGAAAGGGAAGTTGCTGTCCAAGGGATGCTTTTCAGGTTGAATCTTCTCATAAGGCATCCCATGGTGTTCTTTAACAGAGTTGTGGTGAGGTTCTTTAGACAGCCCGGATTCTTTGTCTCATATGCTTTAAGGATTTTAAAGAACATGCTTAGCTGAGGATAGTATGAAAAAGCCAAAAGTTTCGATAATAATATTGAATTGGAACCAGCATGATGATACTGCTGAATGCCTTAGATCGATAAGATTAATCGATTATGGGAATTATGAGGTTATTGTGGTTGATAATGGGAGTGAAGATGGATCTGAAAAGAGGATAAAAAAAGAGTTCCCAGAGATAAAACTTGTAAAAAACAATGAAAATTTAGGGTTTACAGGTGGCAACAATAGAGGAATAGGCCTTGCAATGGGTAAAGGCGCCGATTATGTCCTTTTACTTAACAACGACACCATAGTCAAAAAAGATTTCCTTAGCAGACTTGTCCAAGCAGCAGAAAGCGATAGAAATATAGGGATTGTAGGTCCCAAAATATATTATTTTGATGACCCAAAAAAAGTATGGTTTACAGGGGGTAAAATAGACTGGAACAGGGGCAAAGTCAGTATAGTTGATGAAAAAAAAGACAGCAGAATGTCTGAGAAAGGCATTGTTGTTGATTATGTAGGTGGATGCGCAATGCTGATAAAAAGAGAAGTCATAAACAAGATAGGTGCGCTTGATGAAAGATTTTTTATATATTTTGAAGAAACCGATATGAGTATAAGGATAAAAAAAGCAGGGTATAAAGTTGTATATTTACCCCTAGCACAGATATGGCACAAAGTATCAAGGAAGATGGGAAAAGAAAGCCCATCAACACTTTATTATTATACAAGGAACAGGCCTCTTTTCATAAGAAAGAATGGAACTCTTCATAACAAAATAGTCTTTTATCCATACTATATCTACGAATTTGTGATAACTCCTTTTGTATATCAAAGTGTGGTGAAAATGGACCTTAAAAAGGCAATGGCTATTGCTAAGGGGTTTTATGATTTTTTGACGGGAAATTTTGGGAAAGCAAGGTGGATATTATGATAAATGACCCGAATTACAAAATGCAAAAAAGAATATATGAGAAATATTCAAAGAAGGGAGAAGGATATGAGAGTTTTAGTGAAATCTTCAACCTGACCAACTCCAACCACCTAAGAATGATAAAGAAGCTTGGTATGAAAAAAGGAGACAAAGTTCTAGATGTAGGGTGTGCATCAGGAAATCTGATGAGAATATTATCAAAAAAGTATGGCATAAGGGGGTATGGGATTGACATAACCCCCACATCAATAATCAGGGCTAAAAAACTCCTGAAAAATTGTGATTTTTGCGTGTCAAGGGCAGAGAAACTTAAATTCAAAGATAATTACTTTGATTTTGTTGTGAGTTTTGGTTGCCTTGAGCATGTTTCTGATTTTAATAAATCAATATCAGAAATAAAAAGGGTGCTTAAACGGGGCGGAAAGGCGCTTATATGGATGCCAAACAAGGATAATAGATATAGCTTGCACTGGCTTGACGGGAAAATCAACCCAAAAAAACAGAGAGAGGATATGGAAAGAGCAGGACATGATTATAATAGGATACCTTCTTCAGACACCATACTCGGTACCGTTATAAAAAACAGGATGAGAATATGTGAATATAAATTCTATGACTCGTTTCTTCAGCCGTTCTATGATTACAAGATAATGCCATTTAACTCAAGGTTGTTGAGATGGCTTGCGAAATGCGTTTATGGGAAAGATAAGATTAAAGATGAGGTACATCTTAAACATGTTAAGGAGGTCAGTGAAAAAAGAGCAAAAATCTATAAGATTTATAAGATGATTCTCCCATTTGTGCGATTTGTGTGCATTCCTGATAAGATATTCTCAAAATTAAGGGTAGGTGCTTCAATATATGTGATTATGGAGAAAGAATGATATGGCTCTCAATGAATTTAATAACATAAACAGGGAATGGCTTGAAGGGAACACATTAAAAAAGATAAAAGAGCATATGGTGCTTCACAAAGGATTTATGGCCATAATAGATAAGACCGCGCAGAGAATCAATAAAGATAAGGTAAAATCCCTGGAGATAGGGTGCAGCACTGCGATAGACTCCTACCTTCTTGCTGAAAAAAACAAAAATATAGAGGCCCATTGCATTGATATCTCGCCGGAATCTATAAAAACTGTCAAGAGAATCGGCAAACATTTCAGATTGGGAGTGTCTGCTGATGTGATGGATGCAGAGAGGATGGATTTCAAGGATGGTTTCTTTGATATTGTTTTCAGTCAGGGGGTCATTGAGCATTTCAGGAATCCTGATAAAGTCATGGGAGAGCAGAAGAGGGTGCTGAAAAAAGGAGGGTTTTTGGTCATAGATGTCCCGCAAAAATACACGTTTTACACGCTAATAAAACACAGACAGATAAGGAAGGGGACGTGGCCCTGGGGCTGGGAGACTGAATATTCAAAAAGACAACTGGTCAGGTTGGGCAAGAGGCACGGGTTGAGGCTAGAAAAGGTCTATGCTTATGGATATGATGGTTATATGGGGTTTCTGAGGCATCCTTTTAAAAAAGTGGCAAAAAGAAATATTTATAAAGGTTCTAAAGTTTTATTTGCCTTATGTAAGGCTTTATACGGCACAATAGGATGGATTTGGGATGCTTTGTGGGGGTTCGTTGAAAGAAATTTTGGCGTATATCTTATGATGTCTATTGTTGCTGTCTTCAGGAAATGAGCCTTACAAGGGGAAGTATCCATGAAATTTAGCAGAGTATTGCTTGTAAATCCAAACTATTCCAATAAATTCTTTGCTAAAGGGAGGGCTGTTCCGCGCGTAGGTCTGGGATATATAGCCCAGGTCCTTGAAGAAAGCAGAATAAAATATGGGGTGTTCGATGTTGATCTTGGGTATTCTTTTAATGATTTAGTGAAGAGAATAAGGGTGTTTAGGCCGGATTTGATCGGCATAAGCATGATGACATTCAGATATAAGCAGATCTATGCTGTTGCGGGCAAATTAAAAAAAATTTTTCCAGATATAAACATTGTTGCAGGCGGACCTCATGTTTCCACATTAAGAGAAAAGGTTTTGGAAGATTGCGCCAGCATTGACTATGCCATTGTCCTTGAAGGCGATGAAACGATCATTGAGCTTTGCAAGGGCAAGAACCTAAAAAAAATAAAGGGGCTCTTATGGAGAAACAGTTATGGCAAAGTGATTTATAATGGTGATAGGCAGTTTATAGAAGATCTTGACAGGATCCCTTTCCCGAAATATGGCAAATTTGAGCTGAATAAGTACGCTACGAAAACAATAGCCATCATCTCATCAAGGGGTTGTCCCTTCAACTGCATCTACTGCCCTGTCCGTGTTGCTATAGGGAGGAAATTCAGGGTAAAGAGCGTGAAAAATGTCCTAAATGAGATCAGATACTGGTACGATAAAGGGTATAGGAACTTTGATTTCATAGATGACAACTTTACCTTAATAAGAGAGAGAGTGGAGAGATTATGCGGACTTATAATGGAAGAAGGACTGAAGGACCTTAAGCTATCATGTCCTAACGGAGTAAGGGCTGACAGGGTTGATAGGGATCTTTTGATCAAGATGAAAAGGGCAGGATTCTGGCATCTTGCGTTTGGTGTTGAAAGCGGAAGCGATAAAATCCTTAAATTGATGAAAAAAGGCGAGGAATTGGAAGTAATTGAAAAGGCCATAAAAGAGGCATGCGGATTGGGATATGATGTGGGTTTATTTTTCATTTTTGGCCTGCCGGGAGAGACTGCAGAAGACATAAACAAGTCAGTAGGCCTGGCTTTGAAGTATCCGGTGAATGACGTGAAGTTCTATCCTGTGCTCCCTTACCCTAATACTGAGCTTTTTGATGATATCGAAGAAAAAGGTTATTTCATAATACCGCCGGAAGAATATCTGAATAGGATCAACCCTGTTGTCAACAATCCTGTTTTTGAGACCCCTGAATTGAGCGTGATGCAGAGAAAGAAGATGTTCGATTATCTAAAAGGGGTGGAGAGGGAGGTATACAACAGGAAAATAAGGCGGAAGTTCAAGAGATTCGGACTTGCGGGCCTGATAGCATCATCCATTGTAAGCTCGAGGCCATTCCAGTATGCATACATAAGAAGCGGACTTTTTAACAGGATTATCTATAAGATAAAAAATAAGGGGTATATGAAAGATGAGTGAGAGCAAGGTTTCAGGGTATACTGCGCAGGTCATGATACTGAATATAATGGGGTTCATATTCGGTTTTGTCGTGCAACTCCTTATCGCATACTATTTCGGAGCCAGCAAAGAGGTCGATGCTTTTGTAATAGCCAATATAATCCCCAATATGATATATGGTTTTACCAATGTCATGCTGATGACTTCGCTGATAGTTGTCCTTACTGATTATAGGATAAGATATGGTGAAAAGAGGGCATGGAGATTCGCAAGCAGCATCTTCAACATTTCATTCCTGGCTTTAAGCATCGCTGCAGCCATGATATTCTTCTTATCGCCTGTTCTTGCAAAGATAATAGCTCCAGGTTTTGATCCAGGAAGGATTGATCTTACTGTCAAGATGATAAGAATCCTGTCGATATTAGTGATATTCAACGGCCTTAGCAGCATCACAACAGGTGTGCTTTATACAAAAAAGCATTTTATTGCTTCCTCTTCGTTCAGGTCCATAATAAACGTGATAACCATATTCTCGGTTGTCTTATTAAGCGTTAAAATGAGGATATTCTCGTGGGCTTTCGGGGTCGTGCTTGGAGCAGGGATAGCCCTGTTAATCCAGATGATAGTCATACTGAAAGACAGAGCAGATTATAACCACCGACTGAGCCTTGATTATAAGGGGATAAAAAAACTGTTGGTCATATCTTACCCCCTAATAATAACCTCATTGTTATTCTATTTCAATAAGTATGTAAGCCAGGCCATAGCATCCACTCAGCAAGAAGGTGATGTTGCGATATTGAACTACGCTTTTTTGATTGTATCATTCCCCGTATCATTTTTTGGGGGCAGCATAGCCACAGCAATATTTCCCTCCTTGACAGAGCACAATGCAAGAAAAAACAAGGAAAACCAGAGGGTTTTACTGACAAGCTCAATCAGCATATTGACGTTCATCCTGCTCCCATTGACGAGCATATTCATCGTGTTGAGGGTCCTTATAATAAAGTTGTTCCTGGAGTATGGCATGTTCAGCAAAGAGATAACAGCAACAACTGCGCCTGTCCTTCTTTTTTACTCTGTAGGGATATTGTTTTTCGGCATAGAGCTTATTACAGGCCAGACATTTTATTCTATCGGTAAGATGAAAATGAGGTCAATCCTGTTGGGTTTAACATTCATAATAAATATTGCGCTTAGTTTCCTGCTTGTAGGCCCATTCTCAATAAAAGGTTTGGCTGCGGCAACAACCATCGCATATATGATCACGGTCCCATTATCAGTATATATCCTCTACAGATGCCTTGACATTGGATTCAAGGAACTGCTTGTTCTTTTGTCTAAGACGATATTGGCTTCAGCGTTTATGGGGGGGGTTATTTTCATGGGTCTTAAACTTTTTTTGACTCTTGGTCTTGATAGCAGGGTTTATGCTGGTGCTGCTTTCATCATGCTTATCGCAATCGGTATTGGGTCATATCTGCTATTTGCAAGAATGATAAGATTAAAAGAGATGTATACTACAAATGAGATAATAAGGAACCTGCTATCCAGGGTGGATATAATCAAGAAAGGTGCAGAAAAAGATGGTTAAACATGTTTTGGGCATAAGCAACCTGATGGATTCAGGGATCACTCTGCTTGAAGGGCAGAAGATAGGCCTCGCCCTGAATGAAGAGAGGCTTGTGAGGAAGAAGAACATAGACGGCATTCCAAGCTTGTCACTAGGGCATGTAAATGAAAAGCCAGATATCATAGCATTGGCAGGAGAGGGATTGAAAGGCAACCCCCACAACTTCAGAAGATTTCTTAGGTTTTCGAGGGGATCTTCACTTGCGAATTATCCCAGGGATTTCTACGAGTTCATATCAAAAAGGAGGGATTCCAGGCTCTACTCAAAAAAACTGGTAGATTATGCCAAAAGAAGGTTCAAGGGTTCAAAAATTTTTCTTACAGATCACCACATGTGCCATGCAGCAGGAGCTCATTTTGCCAGTGGAAACAGGGACAGTATAGTAATAACTTCTGATGGGTGGGGGGATGGAATCTCAAGCGGGGTTTATCACGGGAAAGGCAAGGATATCGCGATGTTGTTCAGTTCTCCGTGCACAGCCTCTTTAGGCAGGTTTTATCTCGATATAACCCGGTTTTTGGGTTTTCGTCCGCATAGGCACGAAGGGAAGATAACAGGATTGGCTGCATACGGCAAAGTCAATGAAAGTCTGCTCAAAAAATTCATGAAGATGGTAAATTTTGATGAAAAAAATGTGAGATTCACATCAGATGTGAAGAGATATTACAGATTCAGTAACCTATTGCAGGATCTTAGGTGGAAATTTATTGTCAAGAAAGATTACAAAGAGAGGTATGACGGGAAAAAGAAGGCAGAGTTCCTTAATATCGGTGATTTTAAGCCCCTCCTCCTAAGATTGCCTGATGAAGACATTGCAGCCACTGCCCAATATTGGGTTGTTGAACTGATGAAAAGATATGTCACTGCAATAGAAGATAATGTGGGGAGAAAAGATATGTGTCTTGCAGGCGGTGTTTTTGCAAATGTTGGGATAAATAAGGCAATCCATGAGATATCATGTAAGAAGATTTTCATATCCCCAAATATGGGTGATGGTGGCCTGAGCATGGGTGCAGCTTTCCTTGCAGCTGCAGAAACGCAGGAGAACCCGAGATTTAAATTTGAGAATGTGTATCTTGGACCTGAATTCTCAGACAATGAGATCGAGGATGACCTTAAGAGGAGCGGGTGTGAGTATCACAAAAATGAAGAGATAGAATATGAGATTGCAGAACTGCTGTCTAAAGGGAAGGTTGTTGCAAGATTCAATGGAAAGATGGAATTCGGGCCCAGGGCATTGGGCAACAGGAGCATACTTTATACACCCATAGACCGTTCAGTGAATGAGTGGCTTAATAAGAGGCTCAAAAGGACAGAATTCATGCCTTTTGCCCCGACGACACTGGGTAGATTCGGGCATAAATGCTATGATAACCTAAAGAACGCAGAAAATGCGGCCAGATTCATGACAATCGCTCTTGATTGCTCCGAGTGGATGAAAGACAGCTGCCCTGCAGCAGTCCATGTAGATGGTACAGCAAGACCTCAGCTTCTTAGGAAGGAAGACAACCCAGATTATTATAAAATAATAAGCGAATTCAATAAGATAACAGGATTGCCTTCTGTAGTTAACACATCGTTTAATATGCATGAAGAACCCATTGTGTGCTCGCCATGGGACGCGATAAGGGCTTTCAAATTAGGGCACCTGGATTATCTTGCCATTGGTAGGTTCATGGTCAAAAACAGGATAAGATCTGAAGGGAGTTGATGGATAAAAAATGAAAAAACAAAAATTATCTGTGGTTATCGCTGTAAAAAATGAAGAAGACAATATGGGAAGGTGTCTTGACAGCGTCCGCTGGGCTGATGAGATAATCATAATAAATAACGGCAGCACAGATAAGACAGCTGAGATATGCAAAAGATATACTAAAAATATCTATTCTTACCCTAAGAAAGCACTTATACCCCAGATACAGAATGAAGGGATAAAAAGAGCGACTAAGGAGTGGGTGATGATTTTAGATGCCGACGTCGTGGTTCCTGCTGCGGCCAAAAGTGAGATACTGGATAAGATAACAAGAGGGAATAACGACGGGTATTATCTCTATCATAAGCATTATTGTTTCGGAAAATTCTTATCACATAACAATACTAATGATATCATGAAGCTTTTTAGGAGAGATAAAGGGAGATTCGAGTGTGAGGCTGCTCACTGCCACATAAAGATAGAGGGAAGGATAGGAAGTATAAACAGCCCCCTGCTGCATTATGCTCACCCAGATATATCGACACAAGTCAAAAAAAGCAATCTCTACTCATCACAGGATGCAGAGATGATATTCAGGACAGGAAAAGGCGGCCTGCTGAATAAGAGAATCAGAAAGATAAATATATACACCTTATTAATAGAGCCGGTTATGTTCACATTTTATATGTATTTTTTTAATAGGCTGTATAAAGAGGGCTTGCGAGGAGTGATATTAAGCATACTGATGGGCAATTATCTGTTCATGGAAAGAGCAAAAGTCCTGGAATTGCAATTCAAGGCAATAAGTTCAAAACAAGGATGAGATGAAGTGAAATGGTTTACGTACTGGGTATAACAAGGCCGTGGGGATTTAACAACGCCGCAGTTTTGCTGAAAGATGGAGAGATAGTTGCAGCTATAGAAGAAGAGAGGCTGAACAGGATAAAATATGCAAAAAACATGCTTCCAAAGATGGCCATTGAACATTGCCTGAAACAAGAAGGCATAAGAATTGAAGATGTTGACAGAATTGCTGTAGGCAGCGATTCCTGCCTGAAGACAGCATCAAAACAGGCGGCTTTGTTATTAAGAAAACCTTGGAACCCCTCGTTCATGCGGCTTCCATTAGAAGGGTATAAAGTTTTTAGAAAATATGGGTTCTTTAAGAGATACAAGAGAAAGATTGATTATATAACCCACCATGATTCGCATTCTGCATCAGCATTCTACTGCTCAGGTTTTGATAAGTCGAACATACTGTCTATCGATGGTATAGGCGAGACCACTTCAACGGCAATAGGGTACGGCGTCAGGGATAAGATGAAACAGGTTGAAGATTATGATTTCACAAACTCCCTTGGTTTGCTCTACTCTTCATTCACGAAGCATCTCGGATTCAGGGAGCACATAGATGAGTGGAAAGTGATGGGATTATCAAGTTACGGCAAGCCTATTTTCCCGATTGACGGCCTGATAAGATTCTCAAAAAAAGGGTATTCGACTGATACTTTCTACAGGTTTTGCGATTACCACAGATCCTTAATCAAATATATAAAAGAAGGCACTAAACTAAGGCTTGATGCCAATTTCACTGAAAGGTTCGGCATAAGGAGGAAGGAAGATGAGAAGATCATAAAAAGGCATACGAATGTGGCTGCTACGTGCCAGACAATATATGAGCAGGCGTTAATAAAACTGGCCACCTTCATCAATGACCTCACCCGGATAAGGTATTTCTCTCTGGCAGGGGGTTGTGCACTTAATTGTGTTGCAAATGGCGCATTGTTAGAACAGGATTTTGTTGATGACATATTTGTCCAACCGGCTGCAAATGATGCAGGAACAGCGCTAGGTGCGGCGATTTTGTCCTCTTTTGGGCTCGGAGTGAAGAAAAAGGCCAGGATGGAACATGTGTATTATGGTCCGCAGTATTCCGATGAAGAGATAAAGAGAACGCTACAAAGGAACAGGCTGAAATTTGATTATTACAAGGATATTGAAGGAAAGGCTGCGGAGCTGCTGGCAAAGGAGAAGCTTGTCGGGTGGTTCCAGGGAAGGATGGAATTCGGGCCAAGGGCACTGGGCAACAGGAGCATACTTGCCACGCCTACAAGGATCAGGATGAGGGACAAAGTGAACATTTCTGTCAAGCATAGGGAGTATTGGAGGCCTTTTGCACCGTCAATGCTCGAAAATGCGGCAGATGAGTATCTCGAAAACGCCCACAAAAGCCCGTTCATGAATCTAAACTTCAGGGTTAAGCAAGAGAAATGGGGGGAGATACCCGCGGTAGTGCATATTGATGGCACTGCAAGGGTGCAGACTGTAAACCGGTCTGCAAATGCCAAGTACTTCAGGCTTATAAGCGAATTTGAAAAAGAGACAGGGATACCCGTATTGCTGAATACCTCGTTCAATGATAATGAAGAGCCGATAGTATGCTCCCCGGAAGACGCTACATTGACTTTCAAGAAGACAGGATTGGATTATCTTGCAATAGGCAATTACCTGGTGAGAAAATGAAGACCAAGATTCTTTTTGTAGATGCGCATGATGCGAAAAAAAGAGTTGAATCAGTTTATCCTCCACTTAATCTTGCATATCTTGCTTCATATCTGAAAAAGAATCTGGGATGCAAAGATTTGTCATTAAAGATAATAACAGAAAGATATGAAAAAGAGATATTATCATTCTCTCCGGACATGATAGGGGTGTCCTGTGTAACACAGAATTATGGCCTTGCCATAGAGATAGCATCCTTTGCGAAAAAAAGAGGAATCCCGGTGATAATAGGGGGAGTGCACATATCAAACCTGCCTGAATCATTGAACAGGAATTTCGATGTAGGGGTGATAGGGGAAGGAGAAAGGACATTATCTGATCTAGTCAGGCTTTTTGAGAAAAAAAGAAGTTTTCCTGAAAATGAATTGTCAAAGATAAAAGGGCTTGTCTTTTTTAATAAGAAAGGGAAGATTATATTCACAGGAGAGCAGGAGCTTATGAAAGATGTTGATGCAATACCATTTCCATGCAGAAGCCTCCTTGATATTGATAAAGAGACTATCTTCATGATGTCATCTCGCGGATGTCCTTATAAATGTTACTTCTGCTCTTCTTCTTCATTCTGGGGAAAGGCCAGATTCCATTCAGCCGATTATGTGGTTGATGAAATCAGGCAGGTGATGAATGATTACTCCCCTAAAAAAATAATATTCTTTGATGACTTGTTTATAGCGGATCTGGGCCGGCTGAGGAAAATAGTCTCAAAGATAGAAAAGTCAGGAATAAATAATAAGGTCACATTCCATGTATCAGCCAGAGCAAATCTGGTGAATGATGAGGTTATATCACTTCTTAAGAGGATGAATGTGAGTGCAGTAAACATCGGTTTTGAGTCAGGATCAGATGAGACACTTAGGTACCTTAAAGGGAGCGCAATTTCGGTCAAAGACAATATAAATGCGATATCCTTGCTGAAGAAGTCGGGAATCTTTATTGCAGGATCATTTGTTATGGGGTGCCCTATTGACAGCAAAAAGACCATAATGGACACATATAGATTCATCAAAAAACACAAGATTAATGATTTTGCAGTGTATGTGCTGACCCCATTTCCTAAGACAAAGGCATGGGATTATGCATTATCAAAGGGGCTTGTCTCAAATGATATGGATTTCTCAAGGCTTTCTATTGATTATGAGGGGGATTATAGGGACAAGATAACTATCTGCCCAAACATGTCAAAAAATGAAATCTACTCGGTTTACAGGAAATTTCTGAGATTGCATACTTTCAGGAGGGTTATGTCTGCAGTTGATATGGCATTCAAAAGGCCAAAAGATTTGATGAAGGCAGTTAATCGAAGGCTCAGGTTTAGGGATATTGGAGGGTATAATTGAGCAGAGGGGGTTGGATTATTGGAATAATTAAATAATCAAACCGGTGCGTGAGAGGAAAAACATCATGAACAAGAAAGATAATAGGAAGAGGAAATCAGTTGCCATAATAATCTTAAATTGGAATGGGTGGAAAGATACAATTGAATGTCTGGAAAGCCTTTTTAAGATAGATTATCCTGATTATGATGTAGTTATTGTAGATAACAACTCAACAAATGGTTCTGTAGACAAGATAAAAGGATATCTTAAAGGAAAAACAGTAGTGAATTCAAAGTATTTCTCATATGACCAGTCAAATAAGCCATTGAAATATATTGAAGTTGATGAAGAGTATATAAAGCCAGGAAAATGGGGGCATAAGGCGGTACGTGAAGGGGTATGCAGTCTTTTCAACGACATTTTTGACAGAAAAGGGAATATTATTATTATAAAGAACAAGCACAATTATGGCTTTGCGGAGGGGAATAATGTCGCAATTGACTTGATATTAAGGATGGGAAAACATGATTATATTAATCTCCTAAACAATGACACAATTGTTGAAAGAGAGTATCTTAAATTCTTGATAGAGTGTTTTGAAAAGAATAAAAGGGTAGGAATGACTGGGCCAAAGATATATTTCTATGATTATGAAGGAAAGGATGCAAAGAATAAGGACAAAGAAGAGGGTAATGATGATATAAGGATATGGTTTGGGGGGGCAAAAAGGGATTATATCAAAGGATCATTCAAGCAGGAAGGATTATGTAAGGAGGATTCCCCAGAATCCAATATCATGAAAGAAGTGCCGTTCATAACCGGCTGCTGCCAGCTTATAAAGAGTGAGGTATTCAGAAAAGTGGGCTTGTATCCCGCAGACTATTATCTTTATTTTGACGATGTAGACTTCTGTCAGAGAGTAGGTGGTAAGTTTAAGATGGTATACTGCCCAAAGAGCGTGATATACCATAAGGTGAGCTCTTCTATAAAAAGCGACCGCCCAAAGCACATATATTATTTTAACAGGGCAAGGCTGATATACCTCATGAAAAACTTCAATCTATCAAACCTTATCCCCCTCATGTTTTTTGCGATGTCAAGGTCTTTTTTAATAACATATTACTTATTTACAAATAAGAGGGATAATCTTACGGCATTGTTCAGGTCATTTTTAATATGGAAAGAGAGGGTAGAATATTGAAGGTATTAAATGCGTGATGATGGATCGACAAGAGATTTTTAAAATGTAAGAGAATTAAAAGTATGAGAATGAAAAAATGAAGATTTGTTTTATCGCCCCGTCATACAACCGGAAAGAATGCGGTGTAGCAGATTATACGGGCATACTTGCAGATAGATTGAGAAACGAAGGCCATGAGACCTCCATAATTGCATCGGATGGCCATGTGGAAGACAGCCGCAGAATAAAAGGGATAAGAATATACCCCTTAGGCAAGAGGTGGGGGTTTAGGGATTATATCAAGATATCGAGGCTGATGAAAGAAATCAAACCAGACATCCTCCATATACAATACCAAAGCTTTAACTGCAATAACAATCCGATGATCAATGCATTGCCTTGGCTATTGAAGTACAGGTTTAAAAAAAACAAGATGAAGATAATTGTGACATTGCATGACCTTAGCGCACCTTTCTTCATGGGCATAAATGCAAGGATTTTCAGAAAGATAGGCCAAGCAATCTGGCTTACGTTAATCATGCTTTATTGCGATTCATTTGCGATGTCGAATGAATATGAATGGATGATTGTAGAGAGGAGCATGCCTGGTTTTTTACATGAAAAGATAAAAAGAAAATTCTATCTAATTCCCATCCCGTCAAGCGTACCTGTGCTAAAAATGAGTGAGAACGATATTAATCTGAAAAGAAGAGAGATGGGGTTCAAGGCAGACGAGAAAGCGGTCATCTTTTTTGGATTTGTCAGGTCAGGCAAGGGAATAGATATCCTTCTTCGCTCGATGGGGGGTATCATCCAAAGAGGGTATAAAGTGAAACTGGTGGTATTAGGGGGGGTGTATGAGAAAGAGTACCATAAGGTGATGTTAAGATTATCTAAACAGATGGGCATATCTAAAAATGTTTTGTGGACAGGTTATAGGTCGCAGAAGGAGACATCTGAAATGCTCCATACGGGTGAGATTTGCGTGATGCCTTATGAAGATGGGGTTGCAACTTATAGAAGCAGTTTTTCCACTGTGGCAGAACATGGCCTTCCGACAATCACTACAAAAGGAAAGATTATACCTAAAGGATTAAAGGATGGATTTAATGTATTATTATTTGAAGCGAAGGATAATGCAACCCTGACAAGATTGATCGTTTCCCTTCTTGATGATGAGAAGATGAGAGAAAATCTTGCCAAAAACATAAAAAGATACTCACATACCTTATCTTGGGAAAACACCATAAGAAGGATTGAGAAGATGTATGGAATGTGTGCAAAGGAAAAATGATTGAACAAATTGCAGTAAAGTTTATGAAATGGGTAATGAGGCTGGGAAGATTATTCAACAGCTCGAAAAACTTATTTGACAAGAAATCTGTGAATAAGATCTTAGTCATAGACACAAATAATCTTGGGGATTTCTTTTTCACAATCCCCTCTATAAAGGCGATAAGAAAGGAATTCCCGAATGCTGACCTAAGAGTGGTTGTCTGGAAAGAGGTAGCGCCCATATCGAAAAAAATGAAGTGGATAGACCAAACTGTCATCTGTGAGAAAAAGAGCATGATAAGAAATGCAGGCCTGATAAATATGCTAAGGAAAGAAAGATTCGACCTTGTGATAAACATGCAGCTCGACATAAGGAAGATCCTTTTAGCCTACATCATAAATGCAAAGTTCTCGATAGGGCATGATATAAGGGAGTTTGGTTTCATGCTGTCAAGATCCGTTCCGCTCAGGCTCAGATACTGGCCAGAGGTGTATCTTGACCTCATCAGGCCGATCACCCAAAAAAATTTGGATAATAACATAACATTTGATATTTACAGGAAGGATTATGATTTTATAGAAAGATATGTCAAGAAGAAAGGGCTTGTAAAAAAAGATTCGCTGGTCGGCATACATCCTGGGGTCGGAGAGTTTATCCCTCAGAAAAGATGGGAAGAGAAAAAATTTGCGGAGTTATGTGACATACTCCAAGAGAAGTACGGACTGAGTGTGCTATTAGTGGGTTCCTCATCTGAAACGGAGATGATAAGGCGCATAAGGGATGCAATGAAGACAAAATGCATAGAGGTATGCGATTTGAGCATAGACAGGCTGCCAGCACTTATAAGCAGATATAAACTATTTGTAGGGGTGGATTCCGCGCCGTTACATATAGCTACAGCGCTCAATGTACCTTCCATAGTTTTATGCGGGCCACAGGACCCAAATATGGTGCTTCCTGCAAGAAAGAACATGATTGTATTAAGAAAAGACGTAAAATGCAATCCATGTTATAAAGAAGAGAAGATAAAGTGCGATGACAACATCTGCATGAAATCCATACAAGTAGGTGAGGTAGTATCGGCCATAAGAAAGATGATATGAGGGAAAGGGTAAGTAAGTATAGATTAGGTGCATTCTTATTTTTTGCACTTGTAGGGCTCATACTGGGTGCTATGTCTTTTTTCTTGCCTTCAGGACTATTCAAGATAATGCTGTTAGTCGTGCTTTCCTGCATAATCCTGGTTCATCTCATGCAAAAAGGGATATTCTATCTTATAACTCTTGCAATATTCTTCAGTATGACGCTGCCAAAAGCAGGTTTTGAATTTAATGATATACCTTTCACAATAGGGAATGTCTTGCTTGCGGCCTCATTCGTGCTGTGGGTAATAAAATTAACAAAAGAGCATGTAATGACGGGCCTGATACGTCTGAAAAAAACGGTGATTGACAAGCCATTCATGCTTTATGTGGTCATGGCATTGATATCAGTTTTCATCTCTCTCTATTTCAATGCCAACCCCTACAACATAATCTTTGAGGCGATAATATTTTTAGGTTATGCTTTTGTGTTCTATCTTATTGTGAACAATATAAAAGATGAGAAACAAATAAGGCTGGTCTTTCTGCTTTTGACAGCATCGGCGTTTCTGGTTTCCATATACGGCATAATGCAATATTTCATAGACCCAAAAAAGATATCTATCCCATTCTTAACATACCCTGCGGATCACCCCTCATTGTATTTATTCCTCGACAGGAACAGGAGAATTTTCTCTACTTTTGTTAACCCAAACCTGCTTGGGAATTATCTTGTGATGTTCATGTTCATACCATTGGGCATTTTTTTAAATGAAAAAAGAGACTCAAGGTACATTTATCTCATTCTTTTTGCAATAACGATGTATTGCCTTTTCCTTACGGGGTCAAGAGGGGCGTTGATTGGTTTTATAGCGGGGATGTTTGTGCTGTTTTTAACTGACGGATTCAATATAAAGAGGGTATTCAAGTATTTATTCGTTGTATTGGTGCTTGTGTCATTGGCCCTTATCATCAGCCCAAGGATCATAGAATTTAACACAAACACTTTCAGCGATTTCTCCATGGGTGTGAGGGTCCAGAATTATAAGAGGATATTTGAGACGATAGAAGAATACCCATTTGGTATGGGGCTCGGCACGTCTTCTGGAATTGATTATCTTTCAGAGATACAGATTATAGAAGTTGGCCCAGGAATGATCTGGCAGACAGGGGTGCACAGCCTTTATGGCTCGATAATCATAAAGATGGGAATCTTTGGCCTTTTGTTCTTTTTATGGATCATGAGAAAGGTTTACTCGTCTTTTTTTGCCGGCCTAGAACCATTAGAAAGAAGGGAGGGACGGTTTTCCTTCTTAAGAGGGTGCCTGATAGGGGCAATAGCGGGCCTTTCAGCAAACCTCATACATTCGTTCATGGAGTTCGCGTGGGTTTTCCCCCACCTAGCTGAAGATTTTTGGATTTTGGTTGGATGCATTGTTGCATTATCAAACATAATAATAAAAGAATCGTCAAAATCAGGTCGGAACAAAAAAAGAGGTCATCTTATCGATAAATAGATTAAAAAGAAGCAAATGAAAAATAATAAAGATAAGAAAAGGAAAAAGAAGATATTATTCATAGAGAATAAATATGAGATATCTGGTGGACAGATGGTGTTGATCAATCTACTTAGGAATATTGACAGATCCATATTCGAGCCATATGTAGTTACGCAAAGGAAAGGTGAATTGTACAATGTGTTAAGGGAGATGGGAGTTAAAGTGATGTTTCTAAGACTGGATTTTCTGCCAGTACAGTATAACCGTTGCCCTTACGTATCCCCTTGGGGGGTATATAAACTGATGAAGTTAATAAAAAAGTATGATATAGACATTGTACATTCGAATAACCTCTACTCAAACAAATATGGGGCTATTGCGGCCAAGATAGCCGGGATCCCTTCTGTATGGACAATACACAACGAATATAAGAAAAATCCAATATTAAGAATGCTTTATAGGATCACAAACAGGGTAATTTTTGTGTCTAAAAGAGTAGGTGTCATATTCCAGGATCCTGAGAATAATAAAGGAAGAGTGATATATAATGGGGCAGATACAAAGAAGTTTTTCAAAAGGCTTCCGAAAAGGGAGGATTATCTAAGATTTGGGATTAAAAAAGGCTCTTTTGTTGTGGGGATGATAGCAAGGATACATCCTTTTAAGGGGTATGAATGCTTATGCAAGAGCATAGCAATAGTATCAAAAAAATACCCTGAAGTTGTCGTCCTTGCCCTTGGAAAGACTGTTGAAGGCAGCAGATATGATATGAGCATAAAGGGGCTCATAAAAAAGCTTGGAATAGAGAAAAATTTCATATTCGGCGGTTTCGAAAAAGATGTAAGTAAAATAATCCCATTATTCTCTATCCTTGTGCTCCCTTCAGTAAAAGGAGAAGGATTTCCCCTTGTGATCCTGGAAGCCCAGGCCATGGGAAAACCTGTGGTCTCTTCAAGGATTGCCGGAGTGCCCGAGATGATTGAGGAAGGAAAAAATGGGTTGATGGTTAAGCCAGGGGATTATAGGGATATTGCAAAAAAGATAATTATACTCATAGAGGATCCGGATCTACGCAAAAAGATTGGTGAAGCAGGGAGAAAAACAGTGAATAGGGATTTCACGCTAAAAAAGACAGTAAGGGAAACTGAAAAACTGTATATTGAGGTTTTGAATGAGTGGAAAAGCAAAAAAAGAGATTAAAACTTGTGGTGCAAATAATATGGGATACGGATTAGAGTATACAAAATGCAACCTATGCGGATCAGGGAGTTATGATATACTCCAAAACCCGGATTCGTTCAGGATTGTAAAATGCAAGAAGTGCGGTTTGATATATGTAAACCCCAGACCGGATCAGAAATATATAAAAGAATTTTATTCGAAGACCTCCAACTATGCCGAATGGCACAAGCAGAAAGAAGGGAGAGAAAAGATGTGGGAGAAGAGGGTAAAAGAGCTGGTCGGGGTTGCAAATGAGAATAATATCCAAAAGGGCAGCATTCTTGATATAGGCTGTGGTATAGGGACTTTTCTTTCTATGATGAAAGACAAAGGTTGGCGATGCTCGGGGACTGAGATATCTGAAATAGCCTTAGATTCCTTAGAACGTGGTATAGATGTGTTTGTTGGTCCCATTGAGAACATGAAACCGAATAAGAGATTCGACATAATAACTATATGGCATGTTCTTGAACATCTTCCTGACCCATTAAAGACCCTTAATAAGGCAAATTCCCTTTTAAAGGATGAGGGGATGATAGTGGTTGCTGTCCCTAATGCAGAAGAGAGGATTTTCCTGTTCCTGAAGACCACCATCAGGATGAAAAGACAGTATCTTTTCTCAAAAGATTCAAAAGAGATACATCTCTATCATTTCTCGCAAAGCAGCCTAAGAAAGATGATGGAGAAAGCAGGTTTTACCATAATAAAAGAAGCAGTTGACACTCCAGGCATAACATTTGCAAGAAGATTTTTTGATGATATTGCAGGATTTGTTTTTAGGATTACTGGGAAAAATATCGGAATTGCGCTTAAGATATATGCAAAAAAACAGTAAAATAATAATAGGGGGATAAAAGATGATAAGGATAGGCATTGATGCAAGAGGGATAAAGGGAAGGATGACTGGCATTGGAAGGTATACTTATAACCTAATAGAGAATATAGCAAAAGAGGATAAAGAGGATGAATATGTCCTTCTTGTTAATGATGAAGTGCAATTGAAGGAATTCACAGTTAAGAATGGGAATTTTAGGATCAGAAAAACATGGGTGAAGCCCATATCGATATTTGAACAGTTTTTCCTCCCTTTCCTGTTACTAAAAGAAAAAATAAGCGTTTTCCATGGCTGCGGAGGAAGCCTGCCTTTGTGGCAGCCAAAAAAGTGTATCATAACTGTGCATGACATAACCGGCTTCAAGATTGATATTAAGAACAGCATATTGGGGATCCCTCTTTTAAAAATTTACATAAAGTTCTTTGTGAAGAATGAGGCAAAGAAAGCCAGGAGGGTCGTTACAGACTCTGAAAGCACTAAAAAAGATATTGTTGACGAACTTGGTATCAAACCTGAAAAGATAAATGTAGTTTATCTTGCTGCTTCAGACCAGTTCAGGGTGATCAGCAAGAAGGCCTCTAAAGAATATGTAAAGAAGAGATTTAACATAAAAAAGCCGTTCATACTGTATCATGGAAACAAAAAACCGCACAAGAATATAATAAAGATAATCCAAGCTTTCAGCAGGTTGGACAGGAAAAAAAGTTATAATCTTGTGATAACGGGAAAAGACGACTCCTCTCATTCTGAAACTGACATGTCCTCCATAAAAAGGGAGGTCAAGAGAAGAGATGTAGATGAGGAAGTGGTATTCACAGGTTATGTCTCCGATGAAGACGCTGTTCACCTTTATAATTCTGCAGAGGTGTTCGTATTCCCGAGTTATTATGAGGGATTCGGGCTGCCTGTGCTTGAAGCGATGAAATGCGGGTGCCCAGTGATCACATCAAACATCTCAAGTCTTCCTGAAGTCGCCGGAAATGCTGGGATCCTTGTGGATCCAGATTCTGTTGAAGATATAAAGAACAGCATAGAGCGCGTATTATCGGATAAAAGCCTAAGAGAAAAGATGCGGAAAAAAGGGATTGCACAATCTAAGAGATTCAGCTGGAAGACTGCTGCAAAAGAGATATTGTCTGTCTACAGGGAGGTAGCCGATGAAAAAGATTGAAGTGTTGCATATAGGCAAGTATTACCATCCTGTAAAAGGGGGCATAGAGAACCATATGATCAACCTATTCAGCAGGATAAAAGATAAGGTTGAACTCAAAGTGATTGTTTCAAATACATGTTGCAGTAAGGAGAGGTCTGTAATTAACGGTGTTGCTATAACCCGATTGTCAAGGATTATTGAGCTGTTCTCAACACCGATAAATCCAAGCCTATTTTGGGAGATAAAGGGATTCAAAGGGGACATAATACACCTGCATCTTCCGAACCCTTTCGCAAATCTCGCATATCTGCTTGCAAACCCCAAGAAAAAATTGGTCATAAAATACCATAGCGACATAATAAAACAAAGATTTCTTCTCAGACTATACTCTCCTTTCCTTAAGATGTTGCTTAGGAAAGCAGACAAGATAATAGCAACATCACCCATTTACGTTGAAAGCTCTCCAATCCTCAAGGGATTCAAGGATAAATGTGTGGTAATACCTTTAGGGGTGGATGTAAGTGGTTTTAAGCTTGATGATGGAAGAAGAAAGATATTGGAGAACATAAAGAAAATGCACAATAAAAGAAAGATTGTGCTTTTTGTAGGCAGGCTTGTCTATTACAAAGGGGTTGAATATCTTATAAAGGCGCACAAAGATGTCGATGCAGACCTGATAATAATAGGAAAAGGCCCTCTTGAGAATGGATTAAAGACTATGACTAAAAAACTTGGGATTGATAAGAAGGTCTTCTTTTATGGGGAAGTTGCTGACCTGGTGCCACTTTATCACGCCTGTGACGTTTTTGTCCTGCCATCTATAGAGAGAAGCGAGGCTTTTGGGATTGTGCAGCTTGAAGCGATGGCTTGCAGCAAGCCTGTTGTTTCTTCAAATCTAAATTCAGGTGTGGTCTATGTCAATATGGACAGAAAAACAGGGATTGTTGTTGAACCAAAAGACAGCAAAGAGCTTTCAGAAGCGATAAACTATCTTATGAAAAACCCGTCTGTGGCAAAAAAGTATGGAAGATTCGCAAAGATGAGGGTAGAGAAAGAGTTCACAAACGAGATCAATGCCAATAAAGTGATAAGGCTATACAACCGACTTTTAGAAAGATGATTTAATCAGTTGTTTCTCCAAAAGATGAGGATATCCTCCAAAGTTGAGATAAATCTTCTCTTGGCCAGCCATCCTGTCGCATGAATGAACTTTGAATTGTCGCCAAGGAGTTCATGAATATCTGCGGGCCTTAACCTGCTATTGTCCTTTTTCACCACTATCCCTTCTGATTTTGAAAGAGAGATCAGCATGTCCAGTATCTCTTTCATAGAATATGACCTGCCTGAACATATATTGTATATCTCGCCTGAGATGCATTTTTTAATCGCAATAGGGTAAGCATGAGTCATGTCTCTGACATCAGAGAAGTCTCTTTTAGCGCTAAGATCGCCCGTATTTATCTCTGCCGCCTGCAGCCCTTTCTCTATCCTAACAATCTGATGCGCGAAGTCAGAGCAGACAAATATCGGCAGCTGCCCCGGCCCAGTATGATTGAAACTCCTTGAGATCACAATATCCATCCCTTTTTTCTTCACATAATCAAGCGCAACTTTTTCCTGCTCGACCCTTGACTTCGCATAAGGGTTCCCGGGGTTCAATGGATGTTTTTCATCGACAGGGAGATATTGCGGCTTCCCATAAACCTCAGCAGATGAAACAATGAGTATTCTTGGGCTTATCCTCGCCCCGATGACTGCATCCAGGAGATTCCTCGTGCCTTCGACATTCACCCTGAAGCATAGCTCAGGATTCTTCCAGCTTTGCGCTACTGAGCTGAATCCTGCAAGATGGAATATCCAGTCAGGCTTAACCTCAGAAATGACCTCGAGCGCCTCTTTCCTGTCAGTTACGTCAAGATGGAAATTCTTGGCTGAGCTTATGGGCTTTCTTATCTCCTGCAGATAAGTGCCGTAAACCTCGACCCCTTCATCAGAAAGTTCCTCTGCAAGATAAGGACCTACGAAGCCGTCAATGCCTGTTATAAGGGCCTTAATCCGGGTTTTAATCTGAGCTTTCATTTTTACCTATCTTCTGCCCTTTGACCCATAAAGCTCTTTCTGCAGCAGTTTCATGTCTGCATCGATCATCTCTTTTACAAGATCCCTGAACATTACCTTCGGCTTCCAGCCAAGCTCTTTTTTTGCCTTTGACGGGTCGCCAAGCAATACATCGACCTCAGCAGGCCTGTAATAAGAAGGATCAATCTTCACTACAGCTTCGCCGGTATCTGTCCTGATATACTCCTCATGGATGCCTTTCTTGCCATTGCTTTTTATGGGGATTCCGGCAACCCTGAATGCCTCTTCCAAGAATTCCCTTACTGAATGATTCTCGCCCGTAGCAAGCACATAATCATCAGGCTTTTCCTTCTGCAGCATGAGCCACATCCCTTCAATATAATCCTTTGCGTGCCCCCAATCCCGCTTTGCATCGAGGTTGCCGAGATAGATGCACTTTGAGATGCCCTCTTTTATCTTCGCAACCTCTATCGTTATCTTCCTTGTGACAAAATTTTCCCCTCTCCTCGGGCTTTCATGGTTGAAAAGGATGCCATTGCAGGCGAACATGCCGTAGCTTTCCCTGTAATTCTTCGTTATCCAGAAAGCATAAAGCTTTGCGATCCCATAGGGGCTTCTCGGGTAGAAAGATGTTGTCTCTTTCTGGGGTATCTCGACTGCCTTGCCATAAAGCTCTGAAGTCGAGGCCTGGTAGAACCTTATCTTCTTTCCGGTCTCTTCCTCAACCCTCCTTATGGCCTCGAGCATCCTCACGACACCGACGCCGTTTGCATCTGCAGTGTATTCCGGGATCTCAAAGCTTATCTTGACATGGCTCTGGGCTGCAAGATTATATATTTCATCAGGCATTGCTTTCCTCAATGCATTGAGTATTGAGCTTGAATCACACAGGTCCCCGTAAACAAGCTTGAAATTAGGATTGCTGTGCAAAGGATCTATCCTTGCCCGTTTCATCTCTGATGTCCTTCTCACAAACCCATATACTTTATATCCTTTTGACAGCAGGAACTCAGTTAGATAGGAGCCATCCTGGCCCGTAACGCCTGTTATTAACGCCGTTTTCATTAATTTTTAACCCCCCTATAACACATCACAGCGGGCTTTTTTATATAAATTTAACTGTAAAAAAATTAACTGTAAAGGTGTCAACGCTTATCAACGCCCGCCAGCAAATATTATGCCGCTGACCGGCATTCAACCATCAACATTCAATCGACAAACCTGTACTTAAGAAGGTAATATATCGCCTTTACGCCATCTCTCCAGCTTATCTTCTTCCCTTCGTCAAATGACCTGCATTTGTAGTGGATCGGGACTTCAATTATGTTGTAGCCTTTTTTCACCACTTTTGCCGTTATCTCGGGTTCCAATTCGAACCTGTTCGCCTTAAGGCCAAGACTTTTTATCACGTCTTTCCTGAAAACCTTGTAGCATGTCTCAACATCAGTTATCCTCTTCATGAACAGCACTGATGCGACAAGACTTATCAGGAGATTGCCAAGATAATAAAGCCTGTATCTCGCCTTGTGTTTTGCCATGAATCTTGAGCCATAGACCACATCAGCCTTGCCCTGCAAGAGAGGCTGAAGCAGCTTATGATAATCATTGAGATCATATTCCATATCAGCATCCTGGATTATTATGAAATCGCCTGTCGCCCTGCTGAAACCTTCCCTCACTGAAGCGCCTTTGCCCCTGTTCTTCTCATTATAGAACACCCTTATGTCTTTGTCCTTTATTTTTTTTAATATCGCCCTTGTCCTGTCTGTTGAGAAATCATCCACGATTATTATCTCTTTCTTTATGCCCCCAAGGTCGACATCCTGCACCCTTCTGATCACTTCGTCTATTGTCTTTTCCTCATTGTATACAGGTATTACTATAGAGAGTTTCATCGAGATTGGGCTGGATGCGGTATTAATAAAGTTAATTGTTTTGGGGCTATGTCCTAAACAAGGGTTGAGCAATATGCATGAAAAACGCAAAAACCTTAAAAACAAGCTCTTAATCCCTGCCTTGTATGCCCTCTTTATTGACAATATCAAGCTTGATCGTAAGTTTCATAGTCACACTGCTTATAACCCCTTATTGGATAAAACGCGCAAAAACCCACGGCCTGGTCGGCCAGGACATGCACAAGCCGGGCAGTAAGATAGCTGAACTCGGCGGGTTAGCAGTCATCTGCGGTTTTCTTGCAGGCCTTCTTTACTATATTGCGATCGATGTCTTCGTCTATGGGAATGCGTCCTACTCAAAATACATCCTTGCAGGCATCTGTTCTGTGCTCATTGCAACGATCATAGGGCTGACAGATGATATACTTGGCTGGAAGATAGGATTGAGGCAATACCAGAAGGTCATCCTTACGGCAGCGATAGTCTTTCCCATGATGGTGATAAACTCAGGCCATTCTGTGATAACGATCCCTTTTTTGGGAAGATATGATATAGGATTATTATATCCCCTGATTCTTTTGCCCATAGGGATCATCGGCGCATCGAATGCATTCAATATGATCGCAGGATACAACGGCCTTGAGGCAGGCCTTGGCATAATCATACTTTCAACTTTGGGGTACCTATCCTGGGCAAACCATATGGGCTGGGTAGCTGTGATGGCATTCTGCATGGTTGCTGCGCTGCTCGCTTTCCTCATATTCAACATGTATCCTGCAAGCGTTTTCCCTGGGGACACGATGACTTATTCGGTGGGGACATTGATAGCCATCATCGCCATACTGGGGAATATCGAGAAATTTGCCTTGGTGCTTTTCATACCTTATTTCATCGAGCTTGCCCTGAAGGCAAGAGGAAGGATGCAGAAAGAGAGTTTTGCGAAGGTGATGAGCGAAGGGACATTGGCAAAGCCATACAAACAATATTATGGGATAGAGCATATCGCAATCGATCTCGCTGCAAAAATAAAAGGCAGGGCTTATGAGTATGATGTTGTTCTTGCAATATGGGGATTTGAATTATTTCTTGCAGCGATCATACTGCTGAACATGCGTTATTTCGTTTTTTAGTAGTGTTTTAGACCAAGATTTCTCAGTTATGCTGCTGTATCCCGATCAATACAAAAGGAATCTCAGCAGGCTCGGCTTTGCTGCCAGCACATTGAACCCGAACTTAGCGACAAAATCCATGTCCCCTTTCTCCTGCATTATGTTCTTTATCTTCTCGTCGCAAAGGTCTTCTATGAGCTCTGATCTCCTCGCATCGCCCATGGCATTAAGCTTTTTCCTTATCAATGAATGCAGCCAAAGGTTCCTCCTTATCCCCCTTATCCTGCTCTCATAATCGAATTTTCCCGTTGAGATCGCATCTGCAAGGCCCTGCGCAGCAAGCATGCCGTTGACAACGCCTCCTCCTGATGTGGCTTTTACCTGCAGAGCTGCATCGCCAACCAAAAAGATGTTTTTCTGCCTGTTCTGCAGAGGCATCTTGTTGTAGACCGGGATCAATCCCCCGGATCTCCTTTCAGCCAAAAAATGCCCGAACTTGTCTTTCAGGAATCTGTTGAGATGTTCTGCTGTGTTTGAATATGATGCTAATCCTGCTTTAGCTCTCTCTTCATCTATCGGGACAACCCACGCGAAAAAGCCGTCAGAATACCTCTTATCAAGATAGACATAGACAGGGGATTTATCGAAGAAAGGTTCTTTTGCTTTCAGGATCATCTGGGCGCCAGTCCAGAACTTTCTGTCACCATATAACGACGAGTTTTTTGCGACTTTTGATGCAGGACCATCAGCTCCGACAAGCAATGTGCTTTGCAGATATTTCGCTTTATGGCCGAAGTTAAGACCTATTTTAAGGCCTTTTTGCCGGGTTTGGGGATTTAGCTTATGGTCTATGTAACTATGGCCTAAAAGCAGTTTAGAGCCCTTGTTTTCGGCCTTTTCAGCTATTGCCTTGTCGAACTTCGAACGGTCAAAGACATAGGCCTTGAAATCATGTGTTTTTACCTCAAAACTTGCCTTGCCGCAGCTTATCACTGCCCCATTGACCTTGTTCATTGCAGCTTTTTTCAGCAATGACGGCTCAATTATGCCTTCGATATTCCTGCTTATAAGGCCTGTGCATTGCTCTGGCCTGCCTATCTCAGGATGTTCTTCTACTATCGTATTCTCAATGTTGTTCTTTGACAGAAGGTAGCCTAGATAAGAGCCGATGGGCCCTGCGCCGATTATGGAAATCATAACTCTTTCCTCTTCTCAGCAATCTCATACTCTTCCTTATTGCCTATGCTGTGCCATTCGGCTTTAGGATTAAAACCGCAGAGCTTTTCTTTTGAAGCAATCAAAGGGAAAACGTCCCTTTCGAGACTTATCTTCACCCTGTCCTGCATCAATGAAAGGACCTCGGGCTCAAAAAGATAGTTGCCAGTGCTGATAAGGTTGCTCGGAGCCTCTTCAGGCTTGGGCTTCTCTACAAACCTGAGAATCTTGTCATCCCTAAGCTCTGCAACTCCCTTTATGCTGACATCGCCTGTCTCTGAGAGCGCGATTGAGACAAGAGCATTATTTTCTTTATGCAATCCTTGGAATCCGGCCATGCCTTCTTTTCCCAGCTTGAGTATGTCATCACCATTCAGCACCATGAATGTGCTCTTGAATTCTTTCTTGTCGATAAGATTCATCCATCCTCCTGTGCCCAGGGGCTCGTTCTCGACAACATAGCTTATCTTAACGCCGAATCTTGAGCCATCGCCGAAATATGCCTTCACTTTTTCTGCGTGATGGCCTATTGAAAGAACTATCTCGTTTATGCCCATGCGTTTGAGGTTTTCAATATTATGCTCTGTAAGCGTCTTCCCTTTCAGCATGACAAGAGCTTTGGGTATCTGGTCATCAGTGAGGTGCCTCATCCTCGTCCCTAAACCCCCCACCAATATGACTGCTTTCGTGATTTTTGGCATAATAAATCAAGAAAATGAGAGGGTATAAAAATTTAACTGATTGGTTATTAGAGGGAAATCATGAAGGGAATGAATGCAGAATGAAACCGGAATAAATGCGTCCAGGGTGATTGAAAGTGATGATTGAAAAAAATTGGACAACAGAATGATAAGGAAGGATAAGAAAAAATTAATAAAAAAGCAAGAAAAAAAAGTAAAAATAAAAATTTAGTAGTAGGTCTGGCCTGTTACTTCGCCTTCCTCTTCCTCGTCCTCATCGCTTCCTTTCATCTTGTTGAAAGCTATGATCAATCCGAGGATCACGAGCAATACGATCAGTATGATCAAGCCGATCTCAAGGCCTTTCTTGACTGAGTCCCAGCCGCTTGCCTGTGTCTTGCCTTCCACGACATTAGCGTTCAATGGTATCTGCTTCAAAACCTGGTTGTTTGAGCTGACATCCACGCTGAATGTGTATGCGCCGACCTGTGCTGTTTCTCTCGCTGTCAAGTAGACATACACTGTCTCTGTCTCTCCGCCATTCACAACGACCAGTGTGCTTGGTGACACCCTGACTTCTGCGAATGTGTCGGTTCCTGCGACAGATATCTTATATGTCTTTGAGTTTGAGCCTTCATTGCTTATTGTCAGCGGATATATTGAGCCGCCCTCGCCTCTTGTAAGGTCCTGGGCCTGTGAGCCTACTGTTATTGTAGTCTTGTCTGTTACTGGCTGTGGCTGCTGGCCATTGTCAGTACCATCAGTTCCATCGCTGTCGCTTCCGTCTCCCTCAACATCAATCTGCATTGATTCCTTGACGGTCTTGAAGCCTTCGTCATACTCAACTTCCACCTTGACATCATAACTTCCTGATTTTGCATCTGAAGGTATCCTGATGTAAAGCTCTTCTGTGCTCACAGAATCTTCAGACTCTATGTCGTCGATATAGTCTACAGCTGAAACGCCTAGTTCAGGTATTGATACCTTCACCTTGACTGATTCCTCTGTGTTCTGACCGACATTCCTTATCCTTGCGACAGCAAGCAAAGCTCTTCCTGCTTTAACGCTGTCCTGCGGATTCAGAGTGACATCTTTTATGATCATTGAGTGCTTCTGGGTGTCAATTTTTAGGAGGTAGTTATATACTTTGACAGCGCCAGTTCTTCCAGCAACGCTTACTCTCAGGTCATAATTGTCCTGGTCCATTATGTCCGGAAGCTGAAGTGTGAGTGTCTTTATGTAGAGTGTCTGGTTGCTTGCATCGAATGTCTCAGACTGATCATCAATCTGGTAGTGGTCGTCACCGAATATCTCTGCTTCGATAGCCACTCCTTCAACATCCTGTGATGCCATCATCTCAACCTTGACCTCAATCTCCTGGTCTCTCTCTACGCTGAGCCTTACCTCATCTCCGTTCTCAACCAAGTCATCATTGATCTTGACCCATATAACGTCAAGACCCGGCTGAGTACCCTGGTTAAGGACATCTTCCTGGTCATTTCTTGTAAAGTTGCCGTCTGTCCTTGCCTCATATTCTATGGCGCTGACGGCTGTTGCAGCCAAAAGCACCGCTAGAATAGCGAAAACGACAAACGCTGCTCTAATTTTTCCTTTAAACATTTTTTCTACCTCCTGATATTAGGTTCAACATAATTTTTGTGTCTTCTTAAGCGATTTTTGTTATGCTAAAATCGATTTATCCCCGAACCAAAGTAACTCTTTTCCCTTTGGTAATCGCAACTGGTATTTAAATCTTTCGCTTTTTTTAGCATACAAGAGTAGTTAATTTGTTTTACCATTAGTAAGTTACTATTTAGCTTTGGGGGTTTTTTACAGGTTTTAATGGACCTGATAAAACCCTTATTAAGCCAGATTTAAGGCTTATAATGGCTTATACAAGCGTAACTACCCTATACTTCACCCTTTTTATATCATCATTTGCGACTGTGATCCTTACGTCATATTCTCCCTTCACTGCATCATCGGGAATATCCATATAAACGCGCTTTGTAGTGTGTTCGCCTGCAGCAAGGTTGAATGGGCCTATTGTCCTCCATATTCCAAGGTCCTCTATGTAAACGCTCAGCTTCAATGAGACAAGGGTGTAAGATGCGAGGTTCTCTATATAGACTGTTATCTCTACCTCATCTCCTGCCTTTGCAATCTCCTGCTCATAGCCTGAGTTTGTCGTGCTGTGGATGTCAATATGGCCTATATACAATATCTGCTCTGGGTCTAGTACCTCTGGGATCTCGTTTGGGCCGCCGCTTGAGCTGCCATCACCCTCATCATTATCATCTGCGTTCTGGCAATCCGGGTCAGCCATGTCCACAAGTCCGTCGCCGTCATTGTCAATGCCGTCTGAGCATTGCGGCTGTGTGACAATATCTGTCTCATTATCATCATTTGCATCTGAGCATCCTGGATCGTTCGGATAATCTATCCTGCTGTCTCCATCATTATCAACGCCATCATTGCACTGGTAGACTGGTGTTGAACCTGTTATTGTGAATGTCCAGTTCTCAGGTGCGAAAGCTGAATTGACGCCGTCGCTGCATCTCACGTTCCAGATGTATGTCCCGTCAGGTATGTCCTGCCCGTACATTGTCCCGAAAAATCCGTTCAATGTCAGCAGGCTCTGCTCTGGCTGGAATGTCCCGCTTATGTTAGTGTAAAGCGTGCAGTTCAGCCATGATGCTGAATCGTCAAATACCCCATACATGAATGGTAGGTCTGTCTCGTTCGTTATCATCCCGTTGAATGGATAGAAAAGCACCACGAATGGCTCTTCATTTGTCTGGTTGCCTCCATCTGTCTCATTATTGTCAATAGGATTTACGCATCCTGGGTCAAGAGGATAATCGATCAGTCCGTCGCCGTCATTGTCAATGCCGTCTGAGCATTCAGGATATATTATTATCACATCTGTCTCATTATCGTCTGATATGCTAATGCATCCCGGGTCTGATGGGAAATCTGTAAGATTATCGCCGTCATTATCGAAGTTGTCTGAGCATTCAGGCAATGTGTCGTTCTCGTCATCATCAAAAGGATTGTAGCTGCCAGTGTCATAACATCCAGGGTCATTTGCATCTATCAGTGTGTCGCCGTCATTGTCTGCGCTGTCGCTGCATTCATAGCTTGGTGCAGACCTATTAACGATGAGATAGAACCTGAACTGATCGTCCTGCGCGCAGCCATAGCTGTCTACGCCTTCGACATCAACGCTGATATTATATAACCCTTCCGAGAGCGTTGAAGGTATATCGAAATCCTGTCCCTCAACATATGTCGAGAACGGAAGTATGTGCACTATCGAGGAGCTTTCAGTGAAGCTGTCTCCGCTCTGGTTTGTCATCATTGTTGTGTAATTGACATTCCGTATCGTGCTTGCTCCCGTGTTTGTGAAATAGTCATCAAAAGGCAAGTATCCCATTGCAAGGTAATTGTTGTTCATGGGATATGCAAATCCTTCGAATATCTCAAGTGTTCCGATATCGATCCTTGTGATGTTAAGGTGATTCGTGCAGGGGACAGTATCAGTCTCGTCATCGTCAGTCGCATTAACGCATCCAGGGTCTGATGGGAAATCCACAAGGCCGTCTGCGTCATTGTCTATTCCGTCGCTGCATTCTGGGAGAGGGGTCTGTGAGGTGTTGACAATGAGGAAAAACCTGAATGAATCCCCGTAACTGCATCCGTTCGAATCGATGCCGTGTGCAAGATAAAACACCTCATATCTTCCATCATGGATGTCTGTAAGATTGAAATCCCTGCTGTCAAGGATAGTTGAGTGGGGGTCTATGTCTGACAAAAAGTATGTGTACCCATATCCCCATGTGTTATTTGTCGTGCTAAAAAGACCGATACTGTAGTTAGTGTAAAGTATCGTTGAATCGCCCGTATTTGTCAAAAAATTGTCAAAATCAAGATATCCTGCCGCTATTTCTGCATTTGAGAGGGAATAGTTCATGAAGTTGTATCTCCTCTCTCCGTTCATGTATACGCTGCTTATGTTAAGGTTCTCGCCGCAGACATCCTGATTTGTCTCGTCATCGTCAGTCACATTAACGCATCCTGGGTCTGATGGGAAATCCACAAGGCCGTCTGCGTCATTGTCTATTCCGTCTGAGCATTCTGGCACGTCAGGCAATGATGTGTTTACTGTGAATGTCCAGTTCTCTGGGGCGAAAGCTGAATTGACGCCGTCGCTGCATTGCACATTCCAGATATAGCTTCCGTCCTGTGCGAATGCCATGAAAAAGTCTGCTGTGTTGTTGATTGTGTATTGTGATATATCTGCCCTGAATGTCCCGCTCATGTTCGTATAAAGCGTGCAATACAATGGGGATGCTGAATCATCTGTCACATTGTATGTGAATACTATATTATCATCATTGGTCATCATTGTCCCGTTCGGCGGGCTTACAAGCGTCACAACAGGCGGCTGATTGACTACAGGCTGTTCTGTGACAGTGATCATTGCAGAATCTGCTCCTGTCCTACCCTGGCTGTCTGTGACAGTGCATGTTGCATTGTAATTTCCTTCCATATAACCCCTGACGATATACTGCTGCCAGTTGGTCCCGCTGGCGCCTATTAAGACTACGCTTGGTCCCTGGCCGTCATCTGAATCGAAATTGAATGAGTACGGCTGCGTGCCGTTTGTTACTGAGCATGTGAATGTCACGTCCAATGGCTCTGTTCCTGAGACTGGGTTTGCTGAAAGGTCTACGCCCAATGTGCCCGGAGAAGGCTGCTCTACCGTAAAATATACCGTCTGCAGCTGTGTCAGCTGGTTGCTGCACTGGTTGTCTGTCACTGTTGTCTCTATCTCTGCCCTGTAAGTGCCTGGCTGCAGAGCAAAGCTATCGCTCGTTATGCTGCCGGAAGCGTCCATGTAGATGTTAAGGGGGAATGACTGTGTGAAAACAACAACATTGTTGCTGTCGTATGCCCTGAATGTCGCCTGGACTTCAGATGAATAGAATTCAGCTGCATACTGCGGCAGGACATAGCCTACATAATTGTGCGGATCAAAAAATGCGCTCTGCACATTCGCCCTCAATGTCACATCTGCGCCATCTGCATCAGGTGTTATTATATCATTGAAGCCGTTTATTATTGATTTGCAGTTTGCTATCTTGTTGAAGTTTATGTCGAATGTTGTTGCCCCATTGCCGTGCCATGTCGCAACGCCCTCCTGCGGCGCAAAGCCGTGCGCAAAATAATATGCTGCATACCCATAAGGAGTGATAAGGTTTGTAGGATATACTATCGCTGCCTGTGAGCTTGAGCCTGAGTTTCCAGAGCCTGGCAATGGTGTTGCAAGATTCAGGATATTGCATCCTGCATCCAGGCATGGATAGACAAGAGAATCAACATTTGCCAATGGCTGCACTGTCTGTATGTCCCTAAAGGTATAGGTCACCGTGACAGAAGCTGCTGCTGCTGAAGCTATCAAAAACATGAATATCGCCGATATCAGATAAAATTTTTTCATTTTTGCATCTACCTTCATTCGCCTTTTTCCCCGCCTTTTTTTCAGAAAAATTTGGAATTTAAAAATAAAAAATTTTGGATGTAATCATATCATATAATCTACTGGACGCCGCCTATTCCTGGGAGTGATCCCTGGCCGCCATCCTTGCCTACAGTAGTTATTATGTGGACTATGGTGTCTCCGCCCTGTGCTGCTCCCTGCGCATAAGCTATTGGTGCTGTTATTGCTGCTGAACTAAGTGCGCCTGCTGCATATGCTGTTGAGTTAGGCATTGGGTCGACATGCACCCTGTGTGTGAATGATCCGGCTCCGACATTATTACCATTAACTTCGTGTGAAACATCAGTTATCATCAGGTAATCATTCTGGTGATTGTTGACCCTTCTTCCGCCAAGATAAGTGCTGTTATGGCCTGCGACCTCTAAGCCGCCGACTGTTTCGTATTTCTTATTGTGGAATCTCATCTCATCAGGATGGTTGCTCTCTGTCCCATTTATGCCGTTATTGCCGTCCAATACTATCTGTGCTCCATGTTGGCCGTCCTGCTTCCTGACAGCAGTATATCTCTCCCATTCATGGTCTTCTGGCAATAACAGGTTTTTTACCCTGCTTGGAATTGTCTCTCTGCCATATACGGGCTGCTCATTCGCATGCAATACCCTTGTCTGAGTGTCATAACCCTGCTGCGCTGCAGCTTCTGACGGGCCTACTCCAACATGATCGCCTGAATAGACGACTGTGCCGTCGCGATTCAGTGTTTTGCCCGGGTGATGCCCCTGCAGCTTTTCCCATCCGCCATCAACAGTATATTCAATCAGTGATTGCGTTGTAGGGTCATGCGGGTTGCTTACAGGTTTGAAAGTTTTATGTTCACCGGGTTCCTCTATCACAGGTGTTACAGGATCTTGCTTAACAGGAGGAACGTGTCCTCTGTGGGGGTGGCCGCTATATCTTGCGAATATGTGCTCCATGTCTCCGTCCTCAATGCTGTGCGTTTCCCTGTCATAAGTATTCCCCCTGTCCAAGAAGGATACTTCTGCGACAAGCCTGCCGTTCCTTACTCCACCCATTATCTTTGAAGAGTCAACTACATTAATCTCATTTCCATCTGCATCAACCATCACTGTCCCATAACCATCGTTATCAACATCCACTACCGCTATAGGTGCTTTGTGGTTCCTGTCGAATATCCTGATGACCATATCATCATTGCATAGCTGGTAATCTATCTTCTGCTCCAGCTCCATGAGTTTCTTGTCATGATCATTGTCAAAGTCGATGTTTATGTGGAATTTCAGATTGTCTCCGTCCCTGACAAAACCAAGGCCCCCTCTTGTGAGCGGATGGACTATTGTCTGGTCCCTGCCGAATTCGTAAGTATGGGCAAGCAGGATGTCATTAAGATATCCCTGTGCTTCAACCTCATTTATGCCTTCTGAATTAGTATTGAAATCAAACAGGTGCGAATATCTATGCTGATCATCAGGCAAAGCTGCAAAATCAAACTCTGGCTGGCTTACTGCTTTATTGTGACCGCTGCTTTTTGCATCTGCATTGGCAAGTATCCCCCATAATCTTGTGCCTGCATCCTTCTCAACAAATGAAGTGAATGGAGATTCGTATGCTGGTGTTGCTGGTGCAGCGGGTGTTGCTGGTGCTGTTACAGGGTATATTGTTGGTGCTGGTGTTCCTGGTGCTGTTGCTTCTGGTGTTGCTGGGGTTGTTTCTGGTGTTCCTGGTGCAGCAGATGCTGTAGCCGGATCCAATGCATGGTGCATCACAACTGCAGCTGAATATAAGGCATGATCTGCTATTTCCAAAACGCTTGGCAGCATCCCTGCTGTCGCGCTTGCAGCATACAATGCAGTGTTCAGTGTCTGGAGATCTTTTGCCGTATTAATCCTTGATCTTGTGCCTTCGCCGAATTTTCCTTCCCTTATCTCTTTAATCCCCTTATAGGATTCTCCTGCTGTCGCTCCGCTCACTGCTGCCCTCATCAATGGGGCGATTGCAGCCGATATGTCTCCTGCCGCAGCGGATATGGCAGCATTTGCTATGAAATAAGCTGCTGTCCCGAATGTAGAATATGTCCCTGCATGGAAATCCGTGATTATTTTCTTAAGCGCATCTCCCTCATAGGTCTTGCCGCCCAGTGTAACTGATTTTCCTTCATATTGTTCCAATATGCCCTTCAGATCAGAGCTTTTCCCCGAAAGATGTCTTGTCAGCCTGTCTGCATTCTTGAATGCATACAATATTCCTGCTATTGACAGCGGATTTACGAATGCTGCAGAGCCGTATGTCAGTCTGCTCAAGAAATTCACTGCAGCGCCGAAATCAGAGCTTACCTGCGATTTATTCACTCCTTCTTTCTGGCCATACTGTAATGTTGCTATCCCCAGATTTATATTCTTCTTATAATCATCATCCACCCTTAATTCCGATCTCTTCAGGCCCGGATTCAATTTCATTGCAGCAGTCCTTGCCCTGATCCTGTTGACTGCTCCGGGTATTGAATTTATTGTTGCCCTTATCTCTTCTACAGAAGCATTATTCCTTGCAAGATCCTCAACAGAGGAGATTGCTGTTTCATCTCTCTGCAAAGATTGATAAAGTGATTTTGCCGCTTTAGGCACATTGACAGATTCAAGGAACATATTGCCTATGCTCTTCATCTCATCGACCAATGTCTTTCCGATTTTTATCGCAGAACTCTGTTCCCCGAACTGCTCTCCGACATATTCCCTTCCTTCAGGCATATAAGCTGTGAATGGGGCTTTGCTGAATTCACGGGCTTTTTTGAGCTGGATAGCATTTGCTGCAGCACTGGCACCGGCAGTCGCCACCAATAGATCTATTCCCTTTAATTCTCTGAAATTTTTGGCCATTTTTTTTACCTCGAGTATAACCTCATATTACTCTTTTATTTTTGCTTGTTTTTGACTTTAAAGTTGTTTATTGACGTTTAAACGCATTTTTACGACTTTAATTTCAACCCAAAAGATAAGGCTAAAACTGTTATTTACCATCTGTAAGTAACAACCAATATATAAAGCTTTTGTTTTTTGTTATTGAACAGTAGAGAATATTAATTGTATAGTAAATAGAGATATAAAAAGGTATGTTTCAGTGCCAATTGGACATGCAAAGGCATACGCTCTATCCTTCGGCTCTGTCCTTCAAAAGCTTTATATACAGATGGTTTTTTTACATAATCGGGTGTTTGATGAGCAAAAAAGAAGACGATCTTGCAATAGATTTCAGCGGGATAGGCAGGAAGATTGGCTCCCTGTTCAAGGCAGGAAGCAAGACAGAAAGCAGAGTGCGCAAGGAAAAACCTTCTCATAATGAACCGCATGCAGGACCCCACGAAACACATGCAAAAAAATCAGATGATGAGATCTCTCTGGACCTCAGGAAAGCAGGCAGTTTCATAGTCAAGCACAGGACAGTATTCCTCTTATTGATCCCCTTGTTCATAGCGATATTCTTCAGGGCTTATCCAATCTATCTTCCAATAACAGATGAATGGGCAAAAAGTTCTGTTGACAGGTATTACAAGGCGCAGATAACAGACCAGATAAACCAGCAGTATCCTAATCTCCCTGCAGAGAACAAAGAGGTCATAGCCAATGAGAATCTTGAGAAGCTGATAACAGAGCGTAAAGATGTCTACCGGCAGCAGATAAGCCAGGTCTCGCAGACATTCAAGGCGCAGTTCCAGGACGAGACAGGGCAGACATACATACTTGATATCGACCCATGGCATTGGTACAGATACACGAAAAACATAGTCGATCATGGATACCCCGGGGATTATATAAGGGAAGATGGGGTGATGATGGACAACCATATGGTCGCTCCATTGGGCAATAAGGTAGGAAAGGAATTGCACCCTTATTTCGGGGCTTACCTGCATATGTTCCTCAGGCTCTTCAACAGCAACATAAGCGTGATGACATCATTCTTCATGCTGCCTCTTGTTCTTTCCATCATAATGGTCATACCTGCATTCTTCATAGGCAGGAAGATAGGCGGCGATCTTGGAGGATTATTCACAAGCATACTGCTTGCAACTAACCCTTCCCTGCTTGCAAGGACCACTGCAGGAGTCCCTGATACTGACGCTTACACGATACTTTTCCCGCTGATAATAGTATGGCTTTTCTATGAGGCTCTTGATTCGACAGAAAGGAAAAATGCGATCATATATTCGGTCATAGCTGCGTTTTTCGTCGCAGTCTTCAGCGCAACATGGTACGGCTGGTGGTACATATTCGATTTCCTGATAGGCGTGACAGTGATATACCTCATCTATCTCGTGCTTGTGCAGAAAGAAAGCCTGAAAGACGCGCTGGACATACAGGGAAAGAAGAATGTCATATTCCTTTCGCTCGTGTGCTTTTTCGTCTGCTCGATGGTATTGGTGCCGATCTTCACGACAACATCGAATTTCAGCAGCGTATTCACACAGCCGATAAGTTTCATATCAATAAAGCAGTCTGCAAACCCATCATTGTGGCCTAATGTCTTCACAACAGTCGCTGAGCTCAATGAGGCGTCATTAAGCCAGGTGATCCAGAGCCTTGGGGGAAAGATGCTTTTTGCGATAAGTCTGCTGGGCATCTTACTGATATTGGTGACAAAGAATGAAGGCAAGTCTAATGCAAAATATGCCACCCTTCTTGTGATATGGTTCCTGGCGACGATATACGCGAGCACAAAAGGGATAAGATTCGTCAACCTGCTTGTGCCCGCATTCTCGCTTGCAGTAGGCGCAGCAGTAGGCATCTCTTTCAGATACCTGTCAAGATGGATAGTGAATGAGCTCAATGTGAACAAGATGATATGCAATTTCGTGCTTGCGCTATTGATGATCATGATCCTCATAGTGCCGATAAAGACCGCCCAGGCAACGGCAAAAGGCCAGGTGCCTCTGATAAGCGATGGATGGTATAATGCATTGACGAAGATAAGGACGAACTCTACGCAGGATGCCATAGTGAACAGCTGGTGGGATTTCGGGCACTGGTTCAAGGCTGTAACTGACAGGGCCGTCACTTTTGACGGGGCTTCACAGAACAGGCCGCAGGCACATTGGGTCGGCCATGTGCTGCTGACTGATAATGAAGACCAGGCGATAGGCATACTCAGGATGCTTGACTGCGGCGCAAACACCGCTTTTGATGTCCTGAACAACCAGACGAATAACATGCACCTGTCAATAGACATAGTGTATTCAGTAATCGTGCTTGACAAGGAGGATGCAAGGGCTGTCCTTGAGAAAAACGGCATCCCTGAAGACAAGATCGAAGAGGTCCTGAAATACACCCACTGCAGCCCTCCTGAAGATTATTTCATAACGAGCGAGGACATGGTCGGAAAGGCAGGGGTATGGGCTCATTTCGGCTCATGGGATTTTGAGAAGGCGAAGATATGGACTGAGTTCAGGAAGAAAAGCTCAGAAGAGGCCGTCGCTCTGATGATGAAGGAATTCAATTACTCAGAAGAGAAGGCCCAGAACACATATTATGAGGTTCAGAGCATAACTGACGAGAAAGAGGCGAACAACTGGATAAGCCCATGGCCAGGATATGCAGGAGTGACATCATGCCAGCAGATCAAATCCAACAACGGCTCCATACAATGCGTGTTCAACATAGGCAACCAGATGGCTCCTTTCCAGGTCGACATCGAGAGGATGGAAGCATCGATAGAGACCACGACAGGCCAGGTGCGCCCAAGCTCGATGGTCTATGTCGACAAGAACGATAATTTTGTCGAGAAGAAGTATGCCAACAATACGCTGCCTTATTCGCTTGGCATAGTGAAGAAAGGAGATGGTTACCAGGCGATAATGATGTCTCCTCAGCTCGCAGCGAGCATGTTCACAAGGCTGTTCTATTTCGACGGCGCAGGGCTGAAGCATTTCGACAAGTTCGACCATGAGGTTGATATCTCAGGCCAGAACATAATCGTGTGGAAGGTAGATTGGGAAGGGAAGAAGTAAGTATATCTTTATTGATGTTCAGATATTCCGCCTGTTTTTTTCGCCTGCATAGCAGCAAAGGTGTAAAAAAAATCAGATAGGTCCCCATATTGATATTCTTGTATTGGATTTAAAACAAAAGATCCGTCTTTTTTGAGAGTCTCACAAAGTCTTCTTAAATGTGAACTATCTTCTGCTCCTTCGCTCAATACGGTGATCATCCCTGTATCTGACAAAAATTTATTGGCCATCTTGAAAATACCTACCCAGTTATCAAAACCGCAAAAATCAGGAAAATTTACATGGACAAAGTCGTATGCCTTTGTTCCATTTCCCTTGAAATCTAAACCCAATGACCAGGGTTTTTTTGTTGAAGCGTCGCCATCATATTCCCCTCTTGCCTGAAAATCATAGTCATTAATTGAACGACTTGTTGGGTGCCCATATTCTATGTCGCAACCTACTACAGCAATATTGCTCCTATCTAAGCCATATCTTAATTTGTGGAACCCTCTGATGATTGACCCTTCAAGAGTAAAATCCCTACAGCCTACTGCCATTGCTAACACTCTCTCTCGGGGTTTATAACCTTCTGGTATGCCATTATTAAGAATGTATAGGATCGATTCTTCTAAGAGGTTAGTTTTACCAACAAATTCTCCCATGTGGTCCATGTCAGCATGATTAAATGTTTTAATGGCCATAATCTGCAGAAGAACGGGGCTATTATTTAAACTTTACTGATTTGTCACTACTATCCAATAATCCTAAAACGAAATATTTAAATAGTGTGCGTTCATTTTGACTAAGATATGGCACAATTCAAAGTGACTGATAAGGACATAAGATCATTGGAGGACAAGGCTGATTCAGCGTACAGAGCGCTGAAGCAGGGCGTTGAAACTTCAGATATCGACCTTATCGATTCTGCTGAAGAATTGTATGGGCATCTTCTTGATAATCTACATATGCTGACAATGAATGCTACAGAGAGTATAAAATGCCTAAGGAAAGGCGGGAAAAGGGCTGAACCAATAGAGAAATTCATCCTGCAATGCCTTTTGATACACAAATCGCCAACTTCTTTGTATGATGATGGCAGATACCAGACAAGCATAGTGCCTGATGGGAAAGATGGTATGGGGGGTTTAAAGGCCTACTTGGACGCAGATGACGGCCCGGACTATCAAAAAGCAGAGATGTTCAGATTGATCCAGAACAAGGCAGAAGAGATTAGGGAAAGAAAAGCATTTGACATGATATTGAATGCAGTTGAGTATGTAAGGGAAAAATATAGTGCTAAATGATTTCTGAATGATAATCAAGGTTCTAAAAGCATGCATCTAATATTAATCCAATTTTAAATCGTGCTCCAGATACATTTAAATATACATTAACTATCCCCTAATAGATACACTATATTATAATGGGGGTGCAAACATGCAGCTGAAGGTCAAGAAGGAGAACAAGGATGGTGTTGTAAGGCTGGAATCTTCCGGCATTGTCAAGGAAATAATCGTGAATGAGAACCTGCTCAATCCTGATGAGGAATCCGTCTCAATATGCTACAGGGGCAAGAATTCCTCCGGGATAATCGATTTCACACCCGCTGAGATCGACAAGATATTTGAGTCTGTAAAGAACAGGATGCACCTCATAAAGGGCCTTAAGAGGTTCAGCGGAAGCGGAGCGATCATAACCAAGTAGGATGTTCTAATGGCTAGAAGGGAGTTGGGTTATTAAGGATTATATTCTTTTTGTTAATTTTTTCATCCAATCCTAACCCTCCCAAAAACGCTGCAGACATTACGTCCCGCCCTTAAAAACGGTGGTGCGCACTGGGAAAAAATCATGCTGAATGATGCTCTGACCCCTAATCGTTGATAATAATATGCGCCTATCCCTGGAAAACCTTTTTAAACAACAAAGACAATCTCCGGTTTATGGATATAAGCATAATCATACCGGTGTATAATGAGCAGGACAATGTTTCTCTGCTGCACAGCGAGCTGAAAAAAGTCTTGAACTCCATAAAAAAGAGCTATGAGATGATTTTTGTAGATGACGGCAGCAATGATAATACACTGAAAAGGCTTGAAGAGCTGAACAGGAAAGACAAGAGAATAAGGGTGGTATCTTTCGCTAGGAATTTCGGCAAAGCCTCTGCGCTCATGGCAGGATTCAAAGAGAGCAAAGGCAGCATAATCTTCACTATGGACGGCGATCTGCAGGATGACCCGAAGGAGATCCCTAATTTCATAAAAAAGATCGGCGAAGGCTATGACCTTGTGAACGGCTGGAAATTCGTAAGGCATGATCCCCTGGGCAAGACAATGCCGTCAAAATTCTTCAATTTCCTGACAAGGAAGATCACGGGGGTGAATGTCCATGACTCGAACTGCGGCTTCAAGGCCTATAAGAGGCAGGTGATCCAAAACATTAAAATACATGGGGAATTACACCGTTATATCCCCTCCATTGTTAGATGGAAAGGCTTCAGGGTAGGCGAGATCAAAGTTGAGCATCACCCCAGGAGATATGGGAAAAGCAAATATGGAGTTGAGAGGCTTATGAAAGGATTTTTAGACCTGATAACAGTAAGATTCATCACGAAATACACGAGAAGGCCGCTGCATTTCTTCGGGCCGATAGGCATATTGTCCATACTTCTTGGCTTCATAGCAGGAGCCTATCTCACATGGCAATGGTTCACGATAGGGGGCATAGGCAACAGGCCCATGCTATTCCTGTCCGTGCTTCTGATTGTAGTAGGAGTCCAGTTCATATCATTAGGTCTTTTGGGCGAGATGATAGCTAACATGAATCCTAAAGAGGATTATGTGATAAAGAAAAAGCTGTAAAAAAGATAAAGTATAGGCATATTTTAGTTCTTTTTATTTCTTCTCAAGTTTCTCCTTCACTAACTGCGAAGCCCTGAGCAAAGAATCAAATGTGCCTGCATCTGACCAGAATCCTTTAAGGAATCCCGCTTCCATCTTGCTTTTCTTGATATAATAGTTATTTACGTCGGTAATTTCCAGCTCTCCTCTCCCTGAAGGCTTAAGCGTCTTTATTATGTTGAAAACATCTGCATCATAGATGTACAGCCCTGTCACAGCCCAGTTTGATTTCGGGTTTTTGGGCTTCTCCTCTATGCCCATCACCTTGTTGCCCTTAAGCTCTGCAACACCGAATCTCTGCGGGTCATGGACTTCCTTAAGGAATATCTTCGCTCCGCCTTTGAAACTCTGGACATCCTTCTTTATGTCATCCTCGAAGATATTATCGCCGAGTATGACAATGACTGGTTCCTTGTCAGCGAAGTTCTCTGCTAGGCCTAAAGCCTGGGCTATCCCCCCTGCTTCGTCTTGTATCTCAAAAGTCAGCTTGACTCCGAAGTCCTTGCCTGAGCCCAAAAGATTGAGGAAATGGCCTGCGTGGCCCGGGCCTGAAACGATCAATATGTCCCTTATGCCTGCATTGATAAGCGTATTTATTGGGTAATATATCATGGGCTTGTTGTAGACCGGCAGAAGATGCTTGTTGGTGATCTTTGTACATGGCATCATCCTGGATCCAGTGCCCCCTGCAAGAATAACTCCTTTCATTTTGCACACCTCATGATTTGATTCCCATCTGTTTTTTCATGATCTTCAATCCTTCCTCGAATGTATGCATCATTACGCCTTCTCTTTTTAATTTTTCTGTATTCAGGCTTGAATCAACGGGCCTTTTCGCCGTCTGCTTCAGTTCCGAGGATTTTATCCTCTTAACGAGCCTCCTGTCGAACCCGAAGACTTCTGCAAGCTTAACAGCCATGTCATATCTTGACAGTTTGTCCGGGCCCGCAACATGATATATGCCTTCACTGCCTTTCTTTATCAAAACGCCCAATGCGCCTGCGATATCATCGACTAATGTAGGAGTATTGTACTGGTCATCTACCACTTTTATCTCTTTGCCCTGTTTCAGGCTTGAATATACCCACTGGACAAAGCTCCTTTCAGAGCCATCGCCATTATACCCGTACAGGACTTCCGGCCTTATCACGAGCCATTTAAGCCCTGATCTCCTTAGAAGCCCTTCTGCCTGCAGCTTTGTGTTGGCATAATAAGACAAGGGGTCCGGAAGGTCGTCCTCAGCATAATCGCCTTTGCCGCCATTGAAGACAAAATCCGTCGAGATATGGACGAGCTTCGCCTTTATCCTTGCGCAGCCGTCGATTATATTCTTCGTCCCCATTACATTTATCCTGTTCGCCATCTCCTTGTCAGTCTCGCATCTGTCCACATCTGTCATTGCAGCTATGTGCAGGACGACATCAGGCTTCACTTTCTGGAAGACGAAATCAACCTCCTCTTTCTTCGTTATGTCCATCTTCAGGTTGCCTTTTGCACTGCCCCTATCTGTGCCTATGAGCTCAAAATCATCCTTTAATATTTTCATGACTTTTGTGCCGAGGAACCCTGCAGCGCCTGTTACAAGAATTTTCATTTTTCTATTATCTCCCATAGGTTCAAGCTGGTTTGATGTCCTGTTATGCCCTTATTATTTTATCTGGCCTTTCTTCCTGAGATTATCCTTAAGAGGTTTCCACCATGCCTCGTTCTTCTTATACCAATCTATCGTCTCTTTTATAGCAGAGCTGAAATCGTGCCTGGGCTTCCATCCTAACTTATTCATCTTGCTGCAATCCAGGGAATACCTGAGATCATGGCCGAGCCTGTCCTGCACGAACTCTATTGATGAATCGTCCTTGCCCATCTCCTTGATTATAGTCCTTGTCATCCCGATATTAGGCAGCTCATTGCCTCCTCCGACATTGTACGCTTCCCCTATCTTCCCTTTTTCTGCTGCAAAACCGATGCCTTCGCAGTTGTCGATCACATAGATCCAGTCCCTGACATTCATGCCAGTGCCGTACACAGGCACTTTTTTCCCCTCGATGAGGTTTGTTATGAAAAGAGGCATCACTTTCTCAGGATATTGGAACGGGCCGAAGTTGTTAGAGCTCCTTGTTATTATTACTGGCATGCCGTAAGTCTTGAAATATGCCCTTGCCATGAGATCGGCTGCGGCCTTTGATGCAGAGTAGGGGCTGTTCGGCCTGAATGGGCTCTCTTCAGAGAATGAGCCTTCTCTTATGCTGCCATATACCTCATCTGTCGATATGTGGACGAACTTCTTCACATTGTTCTTTCTCGCAGACTCCAGCATAGTGTGCGTGCCGATGACATTGGACTTTGTGAAGATGAAAGGGTCTATGATAGAGACATCGACATGGCTCTCTGCTGCGAAATGGAATACCAGCTCTGCATCCTTCATGGCATCATCAACAGTTTTTCCGTCGCAGATATCCCCTTTTATAAATATGTACCTTCCCTTGTATCTTGTCTCGACATCCTTGAGGTTCTCTGGATTGCCTGCATAAGTCAGCTTGTCAAGATTGGTGATGCTCCAGTCCTTGTGCTTCTCAAGCATGAGCCTTATGAAATTAGAGCCTATGAATCCTGAGCCTCCTGTGACAAGCACTTTCATCATTTCACCTTCCGGGTATGGTTTATGTCTGCCATGTTTATATCTGATATTTATATTGACAGCCTTGCGGTTTTATGCCTGAAACATATTATCATATTATCTTATCATGAATCTTGGATCGGGATCATCCTCATGCCTTATCTCATCTATCTCCTCTTTCCTGCCCTCTCCTTTGTAAAGCCTGTCAGGAAGATTTATTGAAAAGCTGCCGTTCCTGCTTATAGATTTATAGCCATGGACCACTCCCGGCGGGACAATGACGCTCACTTTGTTGCTCTCGCCCGCAGTAATCCTCATGCTCCTGCCGAATGTCACAGAATTTTTCCTGTTGTCCCAAAGATAAAGCTCGAAATCGCCTGGGCCTGTGAAAACGAAAAAATCAGTCTGCTTCTTATGCTCATGAGGGCCCCTGACTGCATTGAAATTAGTATGTGAGATGTAGCACATTGACGGCTTGATGCCCTTGTCTTCATCCTTCCTGTAAATCTCGCTAAGCCAACCTCTGCTGTCTTCAAATCTCGCCAGCTTCCTTATGACAACCCCTTTTATGGGGCTTTCCTTATCCTGCTTATCAGCCATTAAAACACCTTTTAAGACCTTTTAAGCCCTCAAACCTCATTTGCCTAAAATCACAATATATATAAATGTATTGCTTTTAAAAAGGCATATACTTTTGGATAATTTGACGGGATATCAGGAGATAAGGGATAATATGAGAATCTGCTATTTTGGGACATATGAGAAGGATTATCCTAGGAACAGGGTCCTGATAGAAGGCCTGAAGAAGGCAGGTGTTGAGGTAATAGAATGCCATGTCCCATTGTGGGAGAAGAAAAGGGACAAGACAAGATGGGGCTTTTTTGAAAAGATAGGGGTCATGGCAAGACTTCCCTCGGTTTATATCAAGCTTAATTCTGATCTCAAAAAACTTGAGAAGAAAGGCAGTTTTGACTGCATCATCATAGGTTACATAGGCCAGCTTGACATGATCGCTGCGCATTTCGCAGCAGGACGCAGCAGGACAAAGCTGATATTCAATCCCATGATCTCGCTTTATGACACTCTTGTTAATGACAGGAAGATGTTCAAGGACCCGATAACAAGAAGATTATTGCATTGGCTGGACTGGAAGTCATGCAGCTATGCCGACCTTGTCGTGCTTGACACAGAAGAGCATGCCAGATATTTCAGGAAAGAGTTCGGGATCAGGAATGTCGGCGTGCTTTACATCGGCGCAGATGAAATGTTCAGGCCTTCTGCAAGGGATAAAAAAGAGAAGGATATCTTCAATGTGCTTTTCTACGGCAAATACACCCCTTTGCACGGCACTGAATACATAATAAAGAGCGCAAAGCTTCTTGAGAAGCATGATGACATGAGGTTTGAGATAATAGGGACCGGCCAGACATACAGGCATGATATGGAAACTGCAAAAAAGCTCGGCATAAGGAATGTGAGATTCACTGACTGGGTTGATTATAAAAAACTGCCGGGCAAGATAGCAGAAGCTGATGTCTGCCTGGGAGGCCATTTCGGGCAGGGGGAGAAAGCGCTGAGGGTTGTCCCTAACAAAGTCTTCCAGATAATAGCCATGGCAAAGCCTGCGGTAGTCAATGGTGGCGATGCGATGAGGGAAGCAGGGTTCTCTGACGGAAAAAACTGCGTTTTTGCAAGGCCTGCTGATCCAGGATCCATCTCCCGGGCGATATTGAAGCTTAAGGATGATGACGAGCTGAAGGACAGGATTGCTGCAGGGGGCTATGAGTTATACAGAAAGAATTTCTCTCCTGAAAAGATAGCCAAAAAGCTTCTTGATGACATAAAGAAGATGGGGAATGGGAGATGAGCGCTGAAACTGCAGTAATAATCGTGAACTGGAACGGAAAGCATCTTCTAGGGCCCTGCCTTAAATCGCTCAGGCAGCAGACATACAGGGATTTCTCGGTTTTTGTCGTCGATAATAACTCAGATGACGGCTCTGCTGATTTTGTCATGAAAGATTTCCCAGAGACAAGGGTTATAGCGCTCAAGAAGAACACGGGATTCACAGGAGGCAATAATGCGGGCTTCAGGGAAACTGCAAAGGAAAGGAGGATAAAGTATATCGTGACATTGAACAATGATACTGTTGTTGACAGGAGATGGCTTGAAAACCTTGTCAAAGCCGCAAGATCAGACCGGAAGATAGGATCATGCTCTTCTAAAGTTCTTTACCTCCATGACAAGGATATCATAGACACAGCAGGCATTGCAATCTACCAGGATGGGCATGCGCAGAGCAGGCACGGCCTTGAAAAATCCTCGGCCTGCACTAAAAAAGAGGAGATTTTCGGGGCTTCTGCAGTTGCTGCATTATACAAGATGGAAGCCATCAGGAAGACGGGATTTTTTGATGGCATGTTCTACATGTACCAGGAGGAAGTGGACCTTGCATGGCGCCTGAGGTATGCCGGCTATAAATCGATATTTGTGCCTTCTGCAGTCGTATATCATGCGCACTCTGCATCAAGCAAGCCTTTCTCTCCATTGAAGGCATATTATTCAGAGCGCAACAGGATATGGCTTGTGTTCAAGAACTTCCCATGCCTCATGCTGCTCAGATCCCCTTATTATACTATAAAGAGGTATATCGCGCTGTCAAAAGGTGCCAGGGAGAAGAGAGGCGCTGCAGGCGAATTCGTAAAGAGATATTCATCATTCAGGATTTTCACTGTTTTGGCCAAAGCATATTTTATAGGTATCCTGGGAATACCCCTGTTTGTTCCGAAAAGAATAAAAATACAGATGATGAGGATAAGGAATAGCATAGATGCGAATGCGTTTTTCAGGAGATTTTCAACAGATGCTGAAAAGCTTGCGCTTATCAGGAAATAGATGCGAGGATGAGAATATGGGCGATAAGAAGGAGATGAGGCTGGATATCGGATGCGGAGCGACAAAGAAAGAAGGCTACATAGGGATAGATGTAGTGGATCATTCGAAGCTGTACAAGAAAGGCGAGTTCATAAAGGCAGACATAGACAAGAAAGGCATACCTTTCCCGAGCAACAGCATAGACAGGGTGTTCAGCAGGGAATCGCTGGAACATTTCAGGAACTTCGATTTTGTCATGGGAGAGATAGTGAGAGTATGCAGGAACAATGCCAAAGTCGAGATAATAGTGCCGCATAATGTTTCTGAGAGCGCTTTCTATGAGAAGCACCACACATTCTTCAGGAGCAAGAGCTTCAGGGGCGAATATGAGAAGGATTTCCTGCCCTATGAAGTGGAAAAAGTGAGGATATTGTTCTGGAAGAAGCCGTTCATGCTGTTCTTCTGCAATTACTTCTTTGAATGGCTCTTCAACCTGCATCCGCTGATATTCGATTTCTACCATAAGACCGGCCTGAGATACATCTTCCCGGCGTGGTGGCTCCATTTCAGGCTGAGGATAAGGAAATGAAAGAAAGGCTCAAAAGGACAGGAAGGATTGTCGTATCTAAAGGTAAATTCGTCCTCATGCTTGCAGGCATACTCATACTCGGGCTGCTGATAAAAAAAGTGGGGGTCAGGGAATTGTGGGACATAATAAGGGGAATGAATCCTTTCTATGTCATGCTTGCTGTCGTGCCCTGGGTGCTGACTTTATTTTCAGGCGCATACAGGCTCAAGCACATAGTTGATTCTGACTTAAGCTTCTTCGAGGTCTTCAGGATCTACATCTACGGCTATCTCCTCAATTACGCCTCCCCTATCCAGGGCTTCGGTGCAGGGGCTAAGATAGCCATGCTGAAGATGAAGAAGATAAAGATATCAAGGTCCTCTGCGAGCGTCAGCTCTGAGATAGCTTATGATATCATACTGACGCTTGTGATAGCCTCTGTATTCTTCCTTTACCACATCAATTTCGTGGTAACCCAGCTTGATGGCATGCTGAACACGAAGCTTTTCATCGCAGCAGGCGTGATTGTTGTTTTCGTGCTTGTGATGATGTGGTTCTTCAGGAAGAACGATTTTGTCAGGGAATTCTTCAGCCATCTCAGGGAGACTTTCAGGCTGAGAAGAGTGCGTTATATAGCTCCTGCGACATTCTTCAGCTGGATACTTCCTGCAATCACGATATACCTGTTCTTTGTCGCTGCGGGCATTAAGGTGAGTTTCTGGGTGGTATTGGGCTCCATATGCATAGGGTTCATACTCGGGCTGGCAAGCTTCATCCCCGGCGGTCTTGGGATAAGGGATGCCATCACTGCATACATATATTCCATATCAGGTGCGCCATTGGAAACGACGATATCGATAGCGATATTCAACAGGTTCTTCACGATAGGAACGGTGCTGCTGATGGTGCTTGGGATAAAGGTGAAGGAGTGGAGACGGGGTTGAGAAGGCAAAGAGGCCAAGAAGATAGAAACAGTAGGGATTTTGGATAAGCCAGAATATGCGACTTATGAAAGCCAAGAGGGGCTGAAAGAGAGGATTATGAAGTTGACGGTTGCTGAGGCGAGGAAAAGAGGTATTGCGAAGAGTACGCTGTTTTGTATGAAGAAAAGGATAGGAGAAGGGAAGCGGATTGTGCTTAGGGGGAAGACGAGGGGGAGGGTTGGATTGGGATAAGGGAATCCGAGTCTAAAGAAAACACTTAATTAAATTGATACTGTTACAGAAACCTTTTTAGAAATATGGATTTTATTTATAAATACAGTCTTCTTTTTAAGAGTTACAAAAATAGATGATTTTGTAATAAACTTTATATAATGTTGAGATAAACAACTAGGTATGAACTTAAGAATTATAAACGGAATAACTATTATTTTGATTATGTTCTCAGGTATATTCTTATTTGTTCCCCTTAATCCCACAAATGAAGAATTATCTCTAAGTGTTACCTATTCAATGGATGATTATTTCAATATTTTGTCATCAGAAGTATGGATTGAACAAAATAAACTCAAACTATTAACTCGTTTAGAAAAAATTGGATTGGAAAATAAAACAACACTAATAATTTCATCAAACACTCTAGATTCAAGAATTGAACCTATTATTTCAATAGAAAACTGCAATATTGATAAAGATATAAAAATAGAAGATAATAAGATTAGAATAAGTTTAAATATGACCAATTTAGAAAAAAATGAAATTTGTGATATTACATCCTTCTTTTATATAAAAGATAAATCTTATAGGGCATATGATTTATATGTAGAAGATGGAATTGACTATATATTTTTTGTGTATTATGACAATCTGGTAAATGGTTTTCATTGTGAGGATGATTCATGTATGTATATAGTTAATAATAAAGAAAATGTAAAAGATGAGTATCCTATAACTCCAGAAGGAAATATTAGAAAAAAAAGTTTTTATATTAATGATAATATTAATTCTATAAGATTAAGATGGAATCCTGAAAGAAATTTTGTAGCTAATATGAGAAATGTATTTTTTGTGTTAGTAGTAGCATTGATTTTAGAATTTATAATTACTGCATTTTATTCAAAAAAAGAAGAAAATACTAAGGAAGAAGTTGAGAAGAGAAATCTATTAAAATTAAAAGAGAAAAAAGCTAAAAAGATTATAAATAGGGAGAATCTTAAAAATAGAAGAAATCATTTTAATAATCTAAAAGAAAATGTTTTAAAACTCCTGCATAAACACCTACTTGATAAACCAATTTTAGGAGAAGAGGAGTATATATGTGAGGTCTATATAAATAAAAGTACTGAAATCGATGAAACTCTCTTTAAAGATATTAAAAATCACTTCCCCCATCTTATTGAAGAATGGGATAATCTAAACTCAAAATATGAAGAACATAAAAAGAACTGTAAAAACTTTGTTGATGAAGTACTAAAAATTATAAAAAAAGATACGTCCATCGAAAAAGTTTATGGGTGGTCAGCAAAATTTATCTATGAAAAAATATTAGGTAAGGATACAAAGTTACTCGAACCTAATCCAATATTAGAAGATTATGATTATAATACTATAAAAAGTAAATCCCATACATATATGTATGCCAGAGATAGTAAAAAGGAGAATTTAGAAAAATTTATGTCTTCTTGTGATAGTATTATTAAATCTGATACTTTTTGTGAAAAAGCAAAGTCATTAGATAATGAAAGTAAAACTATTAAGATGATGGCTGAAAAATTTAAAGAAAAACTGAATGAAATAATTCATTCTGAAAGATTATTAGTTGGAAAATGCAAATATATTTAAAATGAATGGAAAGATTATTGAATTAACGTTGGACACTTGTTGTTATAGTAAGAAAACAGAATCATTAGTTAGAGATTTAAAGGAACTCGAAAAGCAAGGTCTTATTCATTTATATTACGAAAGATGGTCAAAAACAGAGATGGATAATTGGAAAGGTCCAGCTAAACCCTCAATCATACATTTAATGAATGTTACTTCTAAATGTAAAAATGATGCATGCGCTATTCCTGCTGAAATCGAAGGGGACATTAATAAAAAATGGGAACATCTGGAGAAAATAAGGGGATTTTCATCAAAAGAGAAAAAAGAGATTTTTACTAAAGTAAATAAGATTATTAATCCAGCGGGATTAGATGGTAAGAAAATGTTAAATAAATATGGAGATGCAAGAATATTGGCTTACCATATCTTAAGAAATAGAGATATATTTGTAACTCTTGATGAGATAGCTTTTTTTCATAATGGTAAAAACAGAATATTAGAAGAAGAATTCCCAAGATTAAAGATTAGAATGCTTAATAATGAATTGATTAATGAAATAAAAGAAATGACAAAAAGTAATTTTAGGGATAACCTCAATTCTTAGAAGGTAGAATTATCCTAAGTTAAATTAAAAATCATATGCGTGAAAATTTACTCTTCATCAATTTTTGCTTCGCAAAAACCGTTGCACTTCGGTTCGGTCTTTCTACTGAAAGATGAATATAACCGCAATCGTAATGTTATACTCATTTTTTGCCGACCCTAATGATATTTGTTCCTAAAAATCAAATAGATTACTATCCCGATTAGAAGTCCACTAATTAATGAAGTTTTAAGGTTATTGCTAAATAAAATGATTAACACCGCAGAGAGGTATCCAATTGGAAGAGCATCAAAAATTTTCACCCACTCACTGGTCTTTTTTATTTTATAATCACTTAAACTTCTTGAATTAATAATTTTTTCTATTAATCCGTCATAAGAAAATCTGATATTAGATAAAGAAATTATTACTCGTAGCCAAAAGAGAATCAATCCAAAAATAATAGTCCCCACTATCAATTTTGTCAATGGTTCAGTCCAATTTATTCCTGATTGGAAGAGTAAATAAATACCACCTACAACTATGGAGACTATAGTAAAAAATACTTTTCCTACAAACGAATTATTTTCCTTAATATAACTTAATCTTACATTGATTAGTTCTTTCTCTTTATCAGATAATTTTCTTACCATTTATAGGGTATAGGTTGTTTTGTGTATATATAATTTGTTATTTTACAGGTCAACAAAAAAACTTTTGCGAAACGAAATTTCTATACTCTTTTGTATGGAGAAAAGAAACCAATAGGAATCGATGGTATGTTCTATCCTTTATAAACCTAGGTTCGCTTTCCCATCGCCGTATATATCCCCCACGCAACCCCAAACCCTTCTTCACTCAATCTCCATCTGGAACGTGAAAACGAACCTTTTGAACGCAAAGTAAAACAGCCTGTACATGAAGTTGTTCTTGGGAGCCTTCACAAGGATGTTCACGAACGGCCTCAGGAACGGGAATCTCACGATTATCGCGAAGAGCTTCTGCAGGTTCACAAGCTTCTTCTTCAGCTTATCGTCTATTTTCGTATGCAGGTCATCATGGAATGAGAGCGATGCCAATTTTGTGTAATCCCCGTCGAATATCCCTATCTTCTCAGCATACTCCCCTAATTCGGTCTTCGGGAAAGGCTGGAACAATGTAGTATATCCGTAAGTCGGCCTGCACTTTATGTTAAAATCCAGCGTTTCAAGGGCAGTCTGCCATGTCTCCTCAGGCAGGCCCAGTATGTTCTGCGTCAGGAACTTTATGTCATATTTCCTGAGAAGCTTCGAGGCCTTGAGCAATTGCTCCTTTTTCATGTGCCTTTTCAGTATGTCGTTCCTCAGGTGATCGTTCCCTGACTCAATGGCCATAGTGGCTGAGACAGCTCCTGCCTTCTTCAGCGCTGCGATAAGGTCTTCTGTGACCAAGTTGGCCCTTGCCTGGAATGTGAAAGGGAGTTTGACCCTTTTCCTGTATTCCCTGCAGAACTCCTTCACCCATCCTGTGTTCAGGATGAAGGTATCGTCCTGGATTATGACATGCTTCATGCCGTACTTCTTCTTGACGTGCACCATCTCATCTATCACGCTATTGACAGACCTCTGCCTGATCATCCTGCCTTTGTCCTTGTAAAGCTTCCTGAAAGCATGGTTGAAGCAGTATGTGCAGTCGTATGGACAGCCCCTTGTCGTCATGAAGCTCTTCATCCAGGCCTTTGCCATGAAAGGGTACTTGTCATAAAGGATGTCCCTCGCCAAAGGAGGGAGGCTGTCAAGGTCCTCGACAAGCTTGCCCACTTCTGCTGAGGATATGCCTCCTGCCTTCTTTATGACTACGCCCTGTATCCCCTCTATGCTATGCTTCTTCTCGAGCCTTTCAAGCAGCTCTATGAATGAGTTCTCGCACTCGCCCCTCAGAGCGACATCAACGCCTTCTTCCTTCACGAACTCGGGGAAAAAGGTCGTATGCGGGCCTCCGAAGACAGAGATGAAATTGAACCTCTTCTTGAGGAGCCTGTTGACATACAAGGCATGGTTATGGCTGCCTGTCTGCACAGAGAATGCTATGATATCAGGATTGAACCTTGCGACCTGATCTATGATCTTCCTGCTGTTCTTCTTCTGGTTGTCAGAGTAAAGCTTCAGCTTCTTGAGGGTCTGCCTGAAAAAGCTGTAATCATCATATTCCACAAGAAGGTCGCATGTGTGGCCTTTCTGCCTCGCAAGGGCCATCAATGTCAGGGGCCCAAAAGGCTCAAGCCCGGGATGCACGAATTCCAGATAAAACAATACCCTCAAACCCATAGGGATAAAACTCTGAAACTTATTTAAAAATGTTTCGGGTTTATAGGTTCTGTCCTAAGTCTCGCTTCGCTCAGGTTAGAATAGATAATCCCGACTCGCAAGCTCGTCTGGGATTATCAGTATTGTCAAGCTGCGCTTGACAATCAGCGGCTCGGCTCTGGATATTTTTACCGCATAACCGCTAAAGCCCTGTAGGGGGCAACGGAAAATCGGCGATTTTCCTAGTCGCGCTCGCTTCGCTCGGCAACAACCCCCTTAGCTCATATTATGTTTTTCCTGATAGAGCCTCGCATATTGCTGCTAACCCTTATTTAGGACAGAGCCTTGTGGTAAGTCCAAAAAGCAAAAAGTATAAAAAGACCGCAAAGACAGCCACAATGATGAAAATCAGGAAAATGAAGGGATATGCGGACAGGTTCCTGTTCACAAGGTATTTCACATTCAGGAAGTTCTTCAACCTGCTGAGGATAGCCTATGAATACACGGCAAAGAAGGACGTCCTGAAATCAAGGCCATGCAGGCTCATGATAGACACATGCAATGCATGCGTACTAAAATGCCCGCTCTGCCCGACAGGGAAAGGCGAGAAAGGCAGGACAAAGGCAGTCATGGGATTCGATGATTTCAGGAGAGTGATAGACGAAGTGAAGGATTACCTGTATGAGGTGGACCTTTACAACTGGGGGGAGCCCCTTCTGAACAAGGACATATTCAGGATGATAGAGTATGCCCATAAGTGCGACATAAAGACGAAGATAAGCACAAACCTCAACTATTTCCCGAAGGATTACGAGAAGAGGATAGTTAGCTCAGGCCTTGATTCGCTGATGATGTCCATTGACGGCGCAAGCCAGGAAACCTACCAGGTCTACAGGAAAGGGGGCGATTTCAGGAAGGTCATCGGGAACATAAGGAAGATCGTCGCAGAGAAAAAAAGGCAGGGAAGCAGGAAACCCCTGCTGATATGGCAGTTCATAGTCATGAAACATAACGAGCATGAGCTGCCGAAGGTGAAGAGGATGATCAAGGAGCTTGGCGTAGACATACTCAAAGTCGAGGCTGTAAGGAGCGACATGGGGAAGGAGATCTTCGAGAGCGACCAGCAGAAGATCGAGAAGAGCAGGGAATGGCTGCCTAAGGATGAGAAGCTGAGCAGGTTCAACTACAAGAACAGGCAGAAGAAGGTGAGGAAGAGGAGCTGCATATTCCTGTGGAGCATGCCCGTCGTCAATTCGAACGGCTCTGTAAGCCCCTGCTGCTCTGTTTACCCTGAGAAATTCGATTTCGGGAATGCCTTCAGAGACGGCCTTCTAAAGGTATGGAACAACAGGTTCTACACTTCTTCAAGAAGGATAGTATCAGGGAAAGAGATGAAGATGTTCACAGTGTGCGCTTATTGCACAAAGCACGGGTTCATTGAGTGATGTTCTTTCTTGATAAAACTAAGCCTTAATTTAAGGCAAAAACCGAAATATTTATATATCAGTTGATACCATATCAATTGATATGAGGCTATCCACAATGCGGGAAGCACAAATCAACACTACAACTTATCGACACTTAGTTTTTCAGTTTTAGAAGGAAAGTTTTGTAGGTAAACGATTCCCGCATTAAAAAGCCTATCCCGAACTTTAGACAGACATTTGACAACCATTTCAGCAACACAAAATAAACCAACAAATACGCATTGTGGATAAAATGAGCCCAGAAACACTTGAAATTAGGAAAAGGAACTATAGCGAACAAAGAAGCCCTACACTTAACACGGTATTGATGGTAGAAAATACAATAATGAAAGTGGGCGAAGTATTGACAATTGGAAAACTCAAGCGGATGCTTCCGAAACAGGTTATGCACCAAACTTTAATGGGAGTCATTGACTATCTTGAGTATAGTGGTAAAATCATAGTTTATGAAGACAAGGTGTTATGGGCTTTCAAGCCGCAGAGCAAGTTGAAAAAAATAGAGGGGTTGATTGTCCGATGAAAGTCTACAAGGGAAAAATTAAGAAAAAGATAACTATTAAGTTGATTGGTGATGCAGAAAAAGCTTTTCGTGAGCTGAACAGGATTGTAGGAGAAGAATATATAAAAGGAGTCACGAACTCAAAAGAGATCACTCTTCTGGGAGCCATCAGCAGGATTTTTGATATCATATCAATCAATCCTTTTTATGGGGAAAACGCAAAAAAAGACCTCATTCCCGCCGAGTATAAGCAAAAATATGATGCGAGCAACCTTTTCATTGTTGACCTGCCCGATTACTGGAGGATGGTGTACACATTAGAAAGTGATGAGATTGAGATCATAGCTTTTGTCCTTGATATCATTGACCATAAGGGGTATAATAAGAAGTTCAGGTTTAGAAAAAGATGATTTAAGGAGTCTCTTATTCTTCAAGATCACACATCAAAATAAACCATCTGCACAGTCCCTTTCGTAAGCTCATAATCCTTTGTCGAGAACTGGTTCAGCTTCTGCTTCTCCTGCAGCACGCTGTTGAGCGCAGTCTCATTGAAGCTTCCGCCTTTCTCAAAGATCATGTACAATATCTGCGGGCCCTGCGCTGTCTGCTGGAACGCGATCTGCTTCAATGAATAAGTGTCCTTGATGTAATCCCATTTGCTTGGGTCGCTCAGTGTCTGCAGGCCCCATTGGTACAGGAAGATCCACCTCACATTGTACTTGTCCTCGCCGAATCTAGTCACGGTCTCGTTGAAATGGCCCGGGGACCCTTTCCTGTCTGCCTCCCACAAGACACCATAGCTCTGGTGGCCTGAGAAGAACATGCGCTCATCGGGCTGGCTGTGTTCCTTTATGTAATCGCCTGCGACATCGAGGCCATAGAACTGCGTGTCGAACTGCCTGTCTTTTGCCTCGAATATGCCGCCGCCGTATTTCAATACCGGCGGATAGATCAGCAGCAGGAACAGCCCTGCTATGAACAGCCATCTTGTGTGCCTGACATGTATCGTCTTCTCTATGCTGCCTGCTATCACGACAAAGCAGAAAGCTATCAATATCACGATCAGGGGAGCCAGAGGATACTGGTGATAGCTGTGGCCCGAGAGCTTTGAAGCCATTATCCACAGCCAGGGTATCGCACCTGCTATGTAAGCCAGAAGGAATCTATCCCCTATGCTCTTCTTATAGATCATGAAGAACAGTATCAATCCGATGCCTGCGAAAAGCATGCCTATCAAAGTATAATTGTCAGCAGTATAAGGCTTCACTATGCTCCAGAATTTTGAGCCGAAGAGCGCTGAAAGATTGTAATAGATATCCCCCTGGGAGGCATTCTGCGCATCAGGGCTCATAGCATATGTCGAAGTTATCCTTATGTTGTTAAGGTACCATAATGGGACCAGTATCACGGGCAGCGCTGCATAGATGAAAGGCCTGATGTTCCTCTTCAGGTAGTCTTTCTGCAGGACTTTCCTGTAAGGGAATATCGCTGCCATAGGTATCGCAAATAATGCAAAGGAGTATTTTGTCAGGAATGACAGGACCATGAACAATGAAGCCATGACGAGATATTTCATTTTTGACCTGTCTTCGGGGTCCTCGACCCAGATTATGTAAAGGTAGATGGAAAGCATCCCGAAGAACAATGCGGGATTGTCAAGCTGCACCTGCCTTCCGAAGAAGACAAGCAGCGGATTAGTGGAAGCGATAAGCGCCGCAGTCAGCGCAAAATCCTCCCTTTTGAACAGCCTCCTTATCACAAGATAGAGGAAGAATATGCCTGCCATGACAAACAAGACAGAGATGAACCTCGCAACGCCCACTTTTTCGCCGAAGAAAATGAAGCCTATGGCGCTTGCCCATGATGTGACAGGCAAAGTATCCCCATGGGCGCCGTCAGGATTAGTGAATATGTCTGGAGAATCCGCCCTTGGAGTGAGCCAGTCTCCATACCTCTCAAAATTCCTTGCCTCAGTGAGATAATGGGTCTCTTTCCAGTTATGGTATCCTATGACAGGATAATCAAGGTGATAGACCCTTATATAAAAACCGAAGATTATGATCAGCGCAAGGATTATCCAGTTGAGGTTTTTCTTTATAGGATCGAATGAAATCTCCGCTTCCTCTTTTCCCTGCTTAGCCATGTGCCTAGAGTCTTGTTTAGCCATACAACCCCTCTCGATAAAAATTCCATAAACTATATAAATATTGCTAAATTAGGCATTATTGACCATGACGACCAAAAAGACCTTTATTGTCATACCTGCATATAATGAGGAAAGGAAGATAGCAGGAGTGATAAAAGGGCTTAGGAGAGAGGGCTACAGCAGCATAATCGTAGTTGATGACGGCAGCGAAGACGGCACATTCGATGCTGCCAGGAGAACAAATGCCATAATGTACAGGCATGCCCTGAACAGGGGCCTCGGCGGCGCTCTGGGCACAGGCATAAAGGCGGCGCTGGAAAGGGATGCAGAGATAATCGTGACATTTGACGCTGACGGCCAGCACAATCCGAAAGAGATAAAGGATGTTCTCAGGCCAATAATTAAAGATGAGGCGGATTTCGTAGTCGGATCAAGGCTCATCAACCCGAAAGGCATGCCCTTTGTGAGGAGGGCCGGCAATTGGGGCTTTAATGTGATAACATGGATATTGTTCGGCGTATGGACCACTGATTCCCAATCCGGGCTGAGGGCTATGTCAAGATATGCAGCAGAGAAGATCGAGCTGAAGACGAACAGGATGGAAGTGAGCTCTGAATTCTTCACAGAGATAAAGAGGAATGGCCTCAGGTACAGGGAAGTCCCCATAAGGGCCATATACACAAAATATTCCCTTGAAAAAGGCCAGAGCAGCCTCAATGGATTCAAGATACTTTTCAAGCTTGTCCTCAGGAGGGTAATGGATTAGGATTGCTGCTGATCAAAAGGAAAACTAAATAAATAGAGGGAAGATTTAAGGAATCAGAACAGAAGTAATTAAAAACAATCTAAATTAATCAAAAAACAGCTAAAAGGTGATAAGATGCTTTTCAAGATAATAGTCGTTTTGTTCGTGCTGTTCGCATGGAGCAGGGTTTTTCTAAGGTTCAGGGACAGGAAGGTCAGCAGGTGGGAATTCGCTTTCTGGAGCCTGATGTGGATTGGAGCTCTGGTCGTGCTTTTCATGCCTGCGATAACAAGACCGATTGCAAACCTGCTTCAGATAGGCAGAGGCATAGATGTAGTCGTCTACCTGAGCATAATACTTCTGTTCTACCTTGTCTTCAGGATATATGTGAAGCTTGAAGAGGTCGAGCAGGAGATAACAAAGGTCGTCAGTGAAGTCTCATTGAAGAAAGGAAGAGGCAGCAAAGGCAAGAGATAATCAGAGATATGCAAATAGGTTGAATAAATGGCAAAAAAATCACTCCAGGTCGTGATACCTGTCTATAATGAAGATAAGGATATTGAGAATTCTGTAGAGAACCTCAGGCACTTCCTCGGCGAATACATGGACAAATACAGATGGCAGGTCGTCATAGCCAATAACGCATCTACTGACCGTACATTGGATATCGCAAAAAAACTCAGGAAGAAATACAAGGATGTCTCTTACATCAATCTTGACCAGAAAGGGAGGGGAAGGGCATTGAGGAAGGCATGGACAGAGACGAAAGCCGATATTGTCAGCTATATGGATGTAGACCTTTCTACGGACTTGGAGGCTTTCCCTGTACTGATAGAGGCCCTTGCCTACAGGGGATATGATGTTGCGACAGGCTCAAGGCTCATGTCCGGCTCAAGGACAAAAAGATGCGTGAAGAGGGAGATCCTCTCAAAGGGATATAACCTCATAGTGAAGCTTATCCTGGGGACGAAGATAACTGATGTGCAGTGCGGGTTCAAGGCTGCAACCGGAAAGGCTGCAAGGGAGCTTGCCCCATGGGTCAAGGACAATAACTGGTTTTTCGACACGGAGCTCCTGATAGTCGCTGAGAGAAAAGGATATCGTATCTTTGAGACGCCTGTGACATGGGACGAAGACCTGCACAGCAAGGTGAGGATCTTCAAGACCGTCTATGACTACCTGAGGGATGTCTCAAGGATAAGGTATGAGATGTGGTTCAACAGGGAAAAATACAGGAAAGTGAAGTGATATCGTGAGAAAAAGAGACCTTGCAAAAAGACTTCTTCCGTTGTTAGGCATTGCATTGTTCCTGTTCATAATCTCGAAGCTTGATATCAATGGCATAATCGGTGTCGCAAAGAACATAAGATGGTGGCTTCTTGTCCTGGGTGTTGTTACCGCTTATCTTGCGGTCTACCTGAAGGCATGGAAATGGAAGAAGATAATAGACTACTCGGGCATGAAATACACGCTCTCGAATTCGTTCATTGCGTGGCTTGTCGGATTTGCCGTCGGCATGATAACTCCCGGCCGCGTAGGTGATTTCTACAGGTCAGTGTATCTTAAGACATCGAACAAGAAGCCCTTGGGCGTCTGCTTCGCGACAGTATTCCTTGACAGGATAGTGGACATAATAATCATGCTCATTTTTGCAGGCCTTGGCGTCATTTATCTCATCTTAGGGTACAATGTGCCTTATGGCAGGGAGCTTGCGATAACAGTTGTCGTGCTCGCTTTGCTAAGCCTCGTGTTCCTGTTCGTTTTCAGGGAGAATGTAGTAAGGAAGCTCGTAAGGCCTCTGTTCTACAGGTTCATACCTGAGAGATACCACAAGGACATGAAGAAGAACTACAAGAGCTTCTTCAGCCTTTTCAACAGGGTGATGGAAAAACCTTCGATGATTGCCGTGGTTTTCATTATAGGGCTTCTCGGCTGGCTCATTGCTTTCTTTGAGATGTATCTGCTCGCCCTTGCATTGAATCTTGATGTGAGCTATGTCTTCATCGGCTCGATAGCGCCCATAATAAACATGATAGAATTGATACCGATATCATTCTCGGGCATTGGCACGAGGGATGCTGCGATGATATTCTTCATGGGCCTTGTCTCTGTGAACAAGGAGGCTGCAGTCGCGTTCTCATTGCTGATATTGGTCGTGATATATGTCATAGCGATACCCGGCATAATATATTGGATGAAGCATCCGACGGAATTGCCGAAGTGAATAAGAAATCATTTCTTCAGCATAGTTTTGTATATGTCAACAATCTTTTCAGCCATCGCCGGGAAAGAGAACTGCTGGACGAACTTGTATCCGTTCTCGCCCATCTGCCTCGCTTTTTCTGGATTCTCGAGGACTTTCCTTAATTTCTCTGCAATATCCTTCGCATCCATCCTTTTTGCCACAAGACCTGAACCTGATCTCTCGACCATCTTCTTAGGCGCAGGTATGTCTGTGACAACAACGGGCTTCTTGACAGACCATGCCTCAAGCAGCACAACACCGAAAGTCTCTGTCAGGTCATTCGTAGGCAAAGCAAGGACATCCCCTGCATTATAATAATCATTAAGGCCTTCCTGCATCACAGTAGGCACGAACTTTACCCTGCCCTGCATCTTCAGCCTTTTCACCTGCTCAACAAGGTCTTTCGTGCTCTTCCCGTCTCCGCTGCCCACGATCATCAGGAAAACGTCAGGCATCATATTGACTGCATCAATAAGGTAGTTTATCCCTTTCCTGGGGTCTATCCTTCCGACGTAAAGCACGACTTTCTTACCTGCAGGGATATTCTCCTTCTTCTTGAACTTATCTATCTGCTCTTTGCCGAGTGGCCTGAAAGTCGGCGCCAGGGACATTGGGAAGACTTTCGCCTTGTACATGAATCTCTTGAGATAGTATGAGTTCTCCATGTATTCCCTGCTTACGCCCAGGATAAGATCGCTCATCTTCAGCTTGATCCAGTACATCCAGCCATAAACTGTCATGACAGGGACAAAATACCATGGCAATCCTTTCCATTTGAATGCGTCAGAATGGCAGTGCAGCAGGATCTTTTTCCTCATGAATATCTTAGCAAATCCGCCTAGCATCGTTGTAACAAAGACGTTCGGCTCGTGCAGGTGCACGATATCCGGCTTTTCCCTCATCAGCTTCAGGAACGGAGGGATGACCAGGGGCGTTGAATACTTGTCATTATTGTATAAGGTATTTGCAAGATAGACTTTTGCTGTCTTCTTTATCCCTTTGTATTTCCACTCCCTGACCTCGAATCTCCTCTTGTACTTGTGGTAGTCCTGAACATTGGCTGCAAAAATCACGATATCAATGCCTCTTCTGAGCAGTTCAGGGGTCATCCACTTTATCCAGAGCTCCCTGCCACCTATCTTCGGAGGCAGGTATGGCATAACCATTGCAACTTTCATAATTGATGGTTTGGGTTTTAAGGTTTATAAATCTTTTTGATGACTGATTAAGTCAAAACAGATATTGTAAAAGAAGAGCATTATTGCGCCGCGGGCGGCGTGCTTAACAGGCCTGATTTCAGTATTACAGGATAGTTAAGTATCAGCGATAACTTTAAATAACCTCTTTGTTTGGCCTGTGCTATGGCGAAAAAGGCAGGGAATAAGGCTGATCTTGGCAAGTATCTTACTGACAGGAACATATTCATCCTGCTGTTCATAGCTTCCCTCGCATTGAGAATCATCTTCGTAAATGAGGGGATACCTCATTTTGACTCCATTGCGGACGCAAACAAGGCGCCTTTGACGATAAGCACAGGAAAATTGCAGTATTCCTACGGTTATGGCTCTCCGGGCATAGTCGTCCTGCTCACAGCAGCCTATTATGTTGATCATCTTGTCAGGGGAGCTACAAATGCTGAATTCGCCTATTTTTTCATAACGCTTGTCACAGCAGCGCTATCGATATCTGTCCTTTACCTTGTCGCAAAGAAGATAACAGGGGACAGGCTGATAGGCATTTTCTCTGCTGTCCTTTTCTGCGTAACACCCATATACCTGTCTGTGACGACATACCCGAAAACGCACGGCCCGGGGGAATTCTTTTCCCTGCTTGCAGGATATTACCTGCTAAGGGCCGCTGACAAAGGCAATGATGAGCTGAAGAACATAATAATATCGGGCCTTTTGTTCAGCTTCGCGATAAGCATAAGGGTGTTCAGCTTCTTTTATATAATCCCCTTCCTGATATTCTATGCCAACCCGATGATTGTTTCGGGAAAAAAGATTTCATTCAACAAGGGGATCCTTGACAAGAAAAACATATTCTGGTTCTTGTTCTCTGTTCTCATAATTGTTTTCATACTTTTCATACCGAGGCTGCTCGAGGTTGGAGCAGGGGGGTTCATCAATATACTTCTCGGGGAGAGGAAGACCGTCGCATGGCAGGGTGCGATGTCGGACAGGCTGTCATTCGCGCTTTCACAGCTGCACAGATCAGTCACCTGGCTCGGCTGGGCAGCAGGCGCTTTGGGGATCTATTATTTATACAGGAAGAACAAGGTCGCACTTGCTGCGCTGGCGGTCTGGTTCTTCATGTTCTTCATCTACTTCGGCAATCTGAGGGGCGTTGAGGCGAGATTCCTGACATCCGCCCTGATAGCCATACTCATACTTGCGGCATGCGGATGCAAATTATTGTACAACAGCAACAGGATCCTGGGGTTGGCAGTAGTAATAGGCCTTGTCGTCTGGATGTTCACAACAATCTACCCTGTACTAGAATACAGGCACAATTATTCAGGCCAGAAGGAGTTCGCATTGTGGGCTGGATCAATGACAGAGCCGAATTCCATCCTGATAAGCACTGATGAGGGCTTTTTTTATGAGTTCTATACAGGAAAGAAGTTCATAGGCCATTATTACTCAGGAAGCGATGATGAGATAGCAAATTTCATCGATATACTCCATAATTACCTGCAGAAAGGCGTCCCTGTCTACATGGCCCAGTCAGGCATAGGATATGACCCTGACGGAAGATTCACCAAAGAGCTGCTGAAGAATTTCGACGTCTATGTGGTGGGGTCGAAAACGAACGAGGCTTACAGCCAGAACACCCTCCAGTTGCAGCTTTATGATGAGAAGCTGTTCAAGCTGGTTGAAAAATCCAATCCTAATGGCGCAAACCAGCAGATACAATAATAAAAACTGATGATAATAAAAACAGGTGAACCTAAGAAAATGGCCCATTTTGTCTCAATAATAGTGCCTGTGAAGAATGAACTGAAGTATATCATCGAGTGTGTCAATTCCCTCCTGAATGTCGATTACCCGAAAAACAGCTACGAGATCATCGTAGTGCTTGATAAGAATGCGACAGCTGAAGTCGAGAGGGCATTGTCAACTTTCAGGGGAAGGATAAAGGTCGTGAGATCAAAGAGATCAGGGTCAGCTGCGAACAGGAACCTGGGAGTGATGAAAGCTGACAAAAGGGCGGCATATTTCGCATTCACGGATGCTGACTGCATAGTCAGCAAGAACTGGCTGGGCAGCCTTGTTCACAGGATAAATAATTCAAGCAAGGACATAGGCTGCGTAGGCGGATTGAATCTTGTGCCAGAATCAGACAATCAGTTTGCAAAGCTTATCGGCGCAATAGAACAGACCTTGCTCGGAGGGGGAGGGTCTGCGCAGTCTGCAGTCACAAAGAGGATGAGAATAGTCCAGTCAATACCGAACTGCAATGCCCTGTACAGGAAAGAGCTGTGGATTAAGAACAAGCAGGACGAAAACCTTATAATAGGCCAGGACGGAGAATTCAACTACAGGCTCGGAAAGCAGGGAAATAAGTTCTTGATCATACCTAATGCAGTCGTATGGCACCACAGGACAAACAGCATAAGGAAGCATGTAAGGAGGATGTACAAGTATGGGGAGGCTGCTGCAAGGGTGTTCAAGCTGCACCCGGGCATATTGAAAGCAAGGTGGTATGCCTCTTTGTCCTTGTTCGGGATGGCTCTTGTGATAATACTTTTTGTGATATCATTCTCAAGCATTCTCGCATTATACCTTCTTGAAGGGCTGGTGATTGCATACCTTGCAATGCTGCTTTTGACTACATTGCAGGTCATAGTAAAGCTGAAAAAACCCATCGCCATATTCACTCCGTTCATCCTTGCCCTGCAGCACCTGTTCTACAACATAGGTTTTATGGCTGGGCTTGTGGAAATGGAAACCAGAAAGTGATTTATCAGGCCATTATGCCTTCCTGCAATCAAATATATATGCACTATCTTCCCTGAAGACCTCCCTGCAATATGCGCTTAATCTCTCTGCTGCTTCTTCATTAGGCATCCTGTATATCTCAGGTGTCTTTGATGTAAGGATCACATAATCTATGCCTAACCTGCCTATATTCCCACTGAGATCGCCGAATATGTCTGCATTGTACTGCATATCAGCCCTGTAATTGAAAGGCCCCCAGTTGAATGTGGCTACTTTGCCCGGATGCGAGATGATCCACTGGCTCGCATGATACTCGCTGTCTGTCGCTGTCTCCAGCCTGACAAAATAGTATGCCGAGAATAAGCCCGCGATGACAGAGCACGCGACCAAGACGGCAGTCATATGGAGGTAGTATCTTTTCAGCCTTATCCTCTCGACAAAATGCCCCCAGCCGTCAGCTCCGAGTATGGCCAATGGGAACAGCAGGAATGCAAGGTTTCTTGTAGGAGGGAAAGGGGCTATGAACTGGAAGAATGATACAAACACAAGGAAAATGACAAATGGATAAATTGTTTTTTTATGCTGCGTTTTCATCCTTGAGAAGAAAGCCAGGAACAATGCGGGCAACCCAACCCTTATTGGTATCAGATACCAGTAGGAATCTACAACGATCTTTTTTGCTATCCCGAGGCCCGCATTAGGGGGAGGGAATGAGATGTACTTGATCAGCATTGGCATGCTGAGTATTGCTGTAGAGGCGGCAAGAAGCGCGATATGCTTTATGAAATCAGACCTTTTCCTTATCAAGACGACAATAAGTAATATGAAGTATGTGAAGCCAAGGTAAGTGGTATAGCTGTAGAAAAGCAGGACTGAGAATATCAGGGCCAGAATGAAATTCACAGCATAATTCCTGTTCTTCGTGTCTTCGAGCATGCTCAAAAGATAGTTGAAGCAGAGCAACGAGAGGATTATGCCTAATATCTGCGGCTGGGCATTGGTCGAGCCCAGGACCATGTATTCAGGGGAAAAGACAGCAAGCGCTGTAGCAAGCAGGGCCTTCTTTTCATCTAGGAATCTCCTTGCCAGAGGATAGAATGCGAAAACGGCCATTGCCGCAAGCAATGAAGGGAAAAACCTGGCAAAAAAATCCATCCCGAAATAACTTCCGAACCCCAGGATCACATCGAACAGCGGCGGGTAATTGGGGTAGCTTATGCAGTCCTCAACGCTGATGCTATAGAATGCCTTTAAGGGAAACCCCCCGTTCCTGAGGTAACATTCAGCCTTCTGTATGTGCTGCCATGCATCATCGCTTGTAGGGTAAGATGTGTACAAGAAAGGGAGAAGCATGGCTGCAAATGCCATTAAAAACAGCAGCAGAAGCGTTAAACGGCTTTTGTCTTTAACCATATCTTGGACTATTCCCCTTAAGTTTTTAAATATTCCCATTAAATCGGCTCTGTCCTAAATGAAGGTTAGCATCAATTTGTGAGGCTTCTTCTATATAACAATAAAGACGAGAAGGGGGTTGTCCCTTACGGGGAATCTCGGCCTTAGGTTAAATAAGCAGAAGCCGAACCGATGCTAACCCGAGTGAAGCGAGATTTAGGACAGAGCCCATTAAATCAGGATTCTTGCGCACGCACAGCGACGGGGTGGGACTACATTAATCCGTAAGGATTTATCGATGTTGCTTGAATTAGTCGGAGGGCTAAAGCTTTAGCTTTATGCCCCCCTTAGTGTTGCGCTCGACTTGAAAATCGCGGTTGCGGATTTTCAAGATCTGAAAATGGCTTTGCCATTTTCAGCAGATGCGCGTAACCATCTCGAGCGGGACGGTTTTTGAGGAAAAAATGCCTTTTAAGTTACAACAATACACGAATTTCCCATCGCAACCTTTAAATAACCAAGTATAAAATAAAACATTATGTGCGGGATAAACGGCATAGCTGGGTTCGAGGACAAGGAACTCATAAAGAGGATGAATGATGCAGTCGCCCACAGGGGCCCTGATGATTCAGGATTCTTCTCTGACAGGAATGTTTGCCTCGGCCACAGGAGATTGAGCATAATCGACCTGAGCAAGAGGGGCCACCAGCCCATGTGCAACGAGAACAAGGATATCTGGATAGTTTTCAATGGCGAGATATACAACTTCAGGGAGCTGAAGAAAGAGCTTGATGAGAAAGGCCATAGGTTCAGCAGCGATTCTGATACAGAGGCGATAATCCACCTTTATGAGGAGGAAGGGATTGGCTGCGTCAGGAGGCTCAAGGGCATCTTTGCGTTCGCGATATATGATTCGAAAAAGAAGATCGTCTTCATCGCCCGGGACCAGCTTGGGGTGAAGCCATTGCATTACGCTTTTGTGGATAATGGCAGCAACATGCTCTTCGCGTCAGAGATAAAATCGATCCTCCAATGCGAAAATGTAAGGAGGGAAGTGAACCTCAATGGCCTCCATAAATTCATGAACTTCAATTACATATTCGGCGGCGAGACATTGTTCAGGGGCATCTTCAAGCTCAACCCTGGCCATTGCTTGGTCTATGATATAAAGACGAAAAAGCACAGGATAGGTAAGTACTGGGAATTGAAGATAGAGAAGACAGACCACCCCGAGGATTATTATGTCGGAAGGATAAGGGAAGGGCTTTCAGAATCGATAAGGATGCAGCTTGTCTCTGATGTGCCTTTAGGGGTTTTCCTCTCAGGAGGCATTGATTCAAGCTCTATCGTGGCATTGATGTCGGAATTCGATGACATTGAAAAGCCGATAAAGACCTATGCAGTAGGGTTCAATGAGCCATGGGATGAACTGCATGATGCAAAAAGGGTCAGCGATAAGTTCGGCACTGACCACCATGAGATCTATGTCGAAAGCGATGTCCTTAAGCATTACCCTGAGTTCATATGGCATATGGACACGCCAAAGACCAACATAAGCCCGCAATTCTACATCTCGAAGCTTGCAAAAAGGTCTGTGACTGTCGCATTGACGGGCCTCGGAGGAGATGAGCTTTTTGCCGGCTATAGGAGGCATAAGTATTATTACCATCAGGAAAAAATAAGCGCGATGATACCTGAATCCCTCGGGAAGCCTTTCTTCAGCGCGATGAGCAGGATAGCATTGTCAAACTACCTCAAAAGAGGGATGATATACCTTGCAAACATACATGATGAAGAGAAGACCTACACTATCGCTGCGCCGTTGCTTGTCTATGAGGATGAGAGGGACGACCTTTATGGAGAGGGGATGAAGAAGGCAGGATTGCAGGATTTCAAGGACATGCTCAAGCCTTATCTCTCACAGAAGACCAAGAATGATGATGCTGATTATTACAACCAGACGCTGAAGATGGAGATAAAGACATACCTCAATGATGACCTCCTCGAGAGGATGGACAGGATGTCCATGGCCCATGCTGTTGAAGCTAGGGTCCCGTTCCTCGACCATGATTTTGTAGAGTTCGCATTCTCGATACCAAACAAGTACAGGAGGTTCAAGCTAGGCACAACATCAGGCAAGGACCTTCTGTGCAAGGCCATGAAGGGCAAGGTCCCTGATTTTGTCTTCAAGAAGAAGAAGGTCGGATTCAACATGAGCCCTTATTACTGGTTCAAGGCCCACCTGAGGGAGCACATAAAGAACATACTGACGAAAGAGGCAGTGTACAGGAGGGGGCTTTTCAGCTACAAGTATGTGGAGAGATTCCTGAACAAGAAGCCGTCTGAAAACCTCTATTACCAGTACCAGACATTGTGGAACATGATGGCATTCGAGATATGGCACCAGATGTATATCGATGCTGACAGGAAGCGGATCATGAAGCCGAAGATGGGGATAGAGGATTATTCATGAAAAACATGAAAAAGGCAGGCAGGAAGAAAGGGAGAGATGACAAGAAGGTAATGAAAGGCCTGGATGGGGGGAAAGGAGCAAAGTCAGCAAAAACAAAAGACAGAACAATGAAAACCCTTTTCTTCGATGATGATAATATAATGGTGCATGTAGGCGGCGATTCTGTCAAAAGGAACGCAAAAGAATACCTCACAAAAGAGGATTATGCCTACATGGACAATGAGACATATAAGTTCTTCATGGATTTCGCAGGGCTTCATCCTGACCTCAGGGATTATTTCGATTACAACGGCATGAATGTCCTGGATTTTGTCGAGGAAGAATTTTGCTTCAAATCAATATTCTCTTACACCATAAAGGACATAGTGAGGGCTATCGGCACTACGATGAAGGTGATAGACGCTGAGCAGCCTTTCAAGGTTATAGTGAAAGATGATGTCTCGATAAAAAACAGATGTGCGTTGATGACGGCAAGGGCGATGGGCATGAAAACAGGCATAAGCTCGTTTGGATTGCCAAAAAGGATCAATAAGCTCATAAGATCCGATCTTATGTCATATGGTTATGAGATATACCTCAAAATCCAGAAATTCAGGAGAAGATTGGACCAGAGGATGGAAAAGGGCAGGGGAGGGATATTGCTGCTGCCATATTATGCTAACCATGCTGATGTCATGAGCCCGATCATAAGCCTGCTGAAAAAGAAAAAAGAGGATTTTGATGTCGTATGCGTAGATAATATCTTCAATGTTACGAAAAAAAGGCTTGACAGGTATGGGATAGGTTATGAGATATTTGAGCATTATTCCAACAAGAAGGTGATGAGTCTTGTGGATACCAATGAAGAGGAATTCAGGGCAAAATGGAAACAGCTCGATAAGGATATTGAGGCCCAGAACGAGATCAGGTACAGGAAGATAGGTTTGTGGGATATCCTCAGGCCCAGGCTAAGGTTCCTCTTCCTCAGGAGATTCGCACAGGTCTCAGAGTACATAGAGACAACAAGGCATATGATCTCTGTAAAGAAGCCTTCAATAATTGTGATAGCGAATGACACATCGACTTATGGTAGGGTCGCTGCAGCTGTCTCAGGGATGGAATCAGTGCCAAACCTGCTTGTCCAGCACGGCGCAGTCGCAGACGAACCGAAGTACAACAGGATATTTGCAGATGATATGGCTGTTGAAGGGCCTGAAGTCAGGAGATTCTTTATTGAGAAGGGCCTTCCGGAAAACAAGTTCATGGTTACAGGCCAGCCAAGATATGATGTCCTTGCGAGAAGGGAAGGGATACCGGGCAGGGATGAGATGTGCAGCAAGCTTGGCATAGACGGCAAAAAGAAGGTGATTGTCCTTGCAACACAGGTCCCAGAATGCAATGAGAAGGTAGTAAGGGCAGTCTATGATGCAGTAAAAGGCATGCAGGACTGCTTTCTTGTAGTGAAGCTCCATCCTGCTGAAAGGACAGACAGGATGTACCAGGACCTGAGAAAGGAGACAGGGATAAAGAATATAGTGATAGGGAAGGATATCCACCTCTATGGCCTGTTGAATGCCTGCGAGCTCATGATTACTGTCTTCTCGACTACTGCATTAGAGGCCATGATGCTTGACAGGCCCGTGATCACGATCAACCTGACAGGAGAGCCTGACATGATGCCATACGCAAGCTCTGGAGCTGCTCTAGGAGTCTACAAGGCAGATGACCTTAAGGATGCGATTGAAAAGGTCATGCATGACAGGAAGACAAAGGAAGCATTGGATAAGAATAGGGAGAAATTCGTCTATGGCCTTGTCTATAAGATGGATGGTAAGGCGAGCGAGAGGGTTTATTCCCTTATGAAAAATTTGAGAAGATGATGAAAGGGATGATGGATACATGGTAAATCCTTAACTCCTAGAAATCCTATAGAAGAATATCTGATTTTTTTCGTCATAATATAAAAGAGTCATGTTTAGATTGGAATATGCATTGAGCTGTTCTTGCAAGGGGATATCTTTAATGGGGATTATCAGCACATAAGAGATATTGTAATAATCAATCTCCTGCTCATCCCTCCTGAGGAACAATGAGGCATTCACAAGCCCTTTCTCATCGATTATATAATGGGAGTATTTGCCTAACAGCCCCTCTATCTGCATGAGATAGCTTTGCTCCCTTTTCTCGTCGAGTTTGGCCTGGTAATAAGGGTCCATCACTGCCCTCATCCTAGTATAATGATAGACCTCCCATGTTGGGGTCATGATCACTCCATGCCTGTCAAGATTTGCAGAAGCCCATCTGCCCAATCTTTCAAGGCCCTGCTGCTCGCTGAGAAACTGCTGCTGAGGGGATCTTGTATAATCAAGCAGGCTGGAAAGGTCGTAAAATGAGAATGCGATTGTTGCTATGATGAATAGGGCTGTCCAAAAAACACGGCTTGGCTTTTTCCTCTTCTTCAATATGGATAGGACATGATTGACTGCGATAGGCGCACCCATCAAAAAGAAGGGAAAGAAATACCTGTCCCTCCATAAATACCACCCGCCTATTGAAACGAAGTAGGCCATGGAGAATATGATGGATGATACCAAGAATATCTTCTCATAATCTGAAAGATCATGCTTCAGATGGCATATCAGCTTATCAGCTGCGCTGCCATGGCTGCTACCCCCATTGCGCATGAACCTGCCGGTCGGTTTGCCAAGGAATCTGTCGATAAATGAGAGTATGAGGAATATGAGGATTAAAGGGGTGAATATCCAAGGCAGACGGAATATCATCTTATATGCTGTGAAAACCTTCGCATTGATTATGTTGGCAGGCGGCTCGCTCAGATAAGACTGCAGTGTTGGCTGGCTTGTATCATACATGAGCCTGTGCCAGTTAAGCGAATATTTGTAGAGATTTGTGGCGCTATAGAAAGGTTTTCCAAAATTGTCATAGGTGTATAACCCAAGAGGCACCATGATTATGGCGAAGGCCAGGACCATCATCATGAGGCCTTTCTTGCTTATGTCCCTCTTCTCGAAGAAAATGAAGAACATGAACAGTAGCATGATTGAGCCGAAAAAAACCAGGCCGAGATAGTTGATATAAGTGAGTATCGCAAATAGTATTCCCGATGCGATATAATGCTTAGGTTCATTCTTTTTGAACGTGAAGTAGAGGGAAGTTATTGTCAAGACGAAGAAAAAGAAATAAACGCTTTCCCTCATTATTATCCCTGCAGAGTATATAGAGGTGGCATTTACTGCAACAATCAACGTCGATATGACCCCCACAGTCCGATTGTATAAGCGGGACGAGAGCAGATATATTATGACCAGCATAAGGATGTAAAAAAACAATGAAGAGAGTTTTGCTATCGCTATCGAGCTGCCGAAAAGCCAGAATGCCCCTGCAAGGATATAATGATAGCCAGGAGGGTAGACTGGGCTTGGATAAGGGATTAAAGGGATCCTGAACCAGTATGTCCATACAAAATCCTGCACAGGGCCTTTCCCATCATGGATGTTCTCTGCAATATTATAATGGTATGCCTCATCACCTCTTTCAAGGAACCTGTCGAATCCGGCAGTAGTCGTTATGAAATATAAGACGCAACCTGCGCCTGCAGCAAGGATAAGCATGACCAACAAGAACGGCTTAAGTTCATGTTTCATCCCTGTTGATGCGGATTTACTGGATTTCCTGGTTTTCCTTGTGTTCCTGGTTTTTTTCGCCATGTTGTCCTTCTTATCCTTGTAGCCGGATTGATTTATCCTATCTTACCCATCTTATCTTTATCTGATGGCATGATATGCCGATAATGACTGGCTGATAAGGGCATGCTGATCATGATACCCCTATCTCATCTGCTGGATTTTTTTGCCGTGTTTGCCATGAATTCCCTGAATGAATCTATGACCCAATCAAGCTGCAGGCCATCTATCCCTGGATAAACGCCTATGAAGAAAGAATTCCTTGCGACAGTGTCAGAATTCCCGAGATTGCCTGAGATCCTAATATTCGCGTCTTTATATGCCGGCTGTTTTGCGATATTGCCTGCGAAGATCATGCGTGTCTCTATCATCCTGCCGTTCAGCCATTCAAGCAGTTCCTGTCTCGAGAAAGGCGCATCCTCCCTGACGGACATCGGGAACGCAAACCACGATACATCCGATCTATCCAATGCCCGCGGCAGGACAAGATGATTGTCATACGCCGAAAGCGCTTCGAAGAGCCTTGCGAAATTTTCCTTGCGTTTTTTTATGAATCCAGGCAGTTTTTCAAGCTGTGCAAGGCCCATTGCCGCCTGCAGATCCAGGGGTTTCATATTGTAGCCAATGTTAGTATAAAGATACCTGTGGTCCCATGGCTGGCCGTCAAGCTTGAACTTGAATCTTGAATTGCATGTGCCATTTGGGTTTTTCTCGTCCCACTTGCAATAACAGGCGCGACCCCATGACCTCAGTGAGGATGTTATCTTCGCCAGCTCATCATCGTCTGTTGCAACTGCCCCCCCTTCCCCCATCGTTATGTGGTGGGCAGGATAAAAGCTGAATGTGCTCATATGGCCAAAGGCACCTGCCTGTTTTATGCCATATCTTGAACCTAATGCATCACAGCAGTCCTCTATGACAAACAAGCCGTGTTTTTCTGACAAGGCCATTATCTCGTCCATATCATTAGGATTGCCCAGGGTGTGGGGCACGAATATTGCCTTTGTTTTCCTTGTGATTGCCTTTTTTGCGGCAGATAAGTCCATATTGCAGGTGTCCACCTCAACATCAACAAGGACAGGGATAAGATTGTTCTGCAATATGGGGTTGAGTGTCGTCGGGAATGTGACTGCGGGGGTTATCACCTCGTCCCGGGGGTTGAGGTGCCTGCTGAAGCTCCTGGAGCATAATGCTGATACTGCCAGCAGGTTTGCTGAAGACCCTGAATTCGCCAGCAGCACATGCTTGACATTGAGGAATCTTGCCAGCTTTGATTCGAATTCATCACCATACCTTCCCAGGGTCAGCCAGAAATCCAGCAATGAGTCCGCCATCGCATTCATCTCTTTATCATCGAACACCCTTCCGCCGTAATGCACCTTTGATTTTCCAGGGATGAATCTCTTATCGGCGAATTTAAGGGAATGAAACTCTTTTATCTTTGAGAATATCTCTTTCCTGAGTCTTTTTTCATTCAGATCTTTTTTATCATCCATCTATGCAGCTCCTTCTTCTTAAGTTTGGATTCATACCATTCTATCGTCTTCCTAAGCCCCTCATCAAGGCCCGTCTTTGGTGCCCAGCCAAGAAGTTTTCGTGCCTTTCTGTTGTCGCAATAGAAATGCATGGCTTCCCCTTCACGGTAAGGCAAAGCGCCGATGTGCAATTTGACAGGGTTGCCCATGATCGCAAGTATTCTCTGGACAACATCTTTTATCTTATATTCTTTCCCATTGCCGATGTTTATTATCTCACCGATGGCTTTTTTTGAGAGTGATGCCTTTATGAAGCCGTCTGCAATGTCCTCAACATAATTGAATTCCCTGGTCTGTTCGCCCGGCGTAGTATGGATCTCCTTGCCATGCAGAGCGTTTATTATTGTGTTTGGAATGAGCATGCTGTTCTTCTGGTAAGGGCCATAAGTCAGGAATGGCCTTAATGTCACTATAGGGCAACTGAGCACCTTGTTATACATCCTGCAGAATAATGTTGTAGATGCCTTCGAAGCAGAGTAAGGGGACACAGGATTCATCTGCTGGTCTTCCTTGAACGGCGCCATGTTATCCCCATATTCCTCGCATGTGCCTGTGTTGATGAAGCAGTCATAATCCGATTTGTCCAGGGCCTGAAGAAGATTCATTGTGCCCATTATGTTGCTCTGGATGATTTTACTTATATTCTCAAATGTCCTGTCAACGCTTACATATGCTGCAAGATGAAAAACCTTCTGGGGATTGACTTTCTGCACGATCTTGCTGATTTTGGCCGCATTGGTGAGGTCAGCGACCTTTGTTCTTATCCTGTCTTCCACACCTTCAAGATTACCTGTGTCTTTTGTCTGTAGGATCACTGTAACTTTCGCGCCTTCTGCTATAAGCCTCCTGACAAGATGTGAACCTATGAAACCATTCCCTCCAGTCACAAGAACATCTGTGCCATCAAGATCCATCTCGCACCTTCTATCCATCTGATTTATGATTTTATTTTATGGGTTTGATTTTATGGTTTTAAGCCCATGATATTAAGATTTTAAATGACGGATGAACAGGTCATCGCTTATTAAAATATCTCCTGTACCACTCAAGCGACTTCTTTATGCCTGATTCTATGCTCTCCCTGTGGGACCAGCCGAGGAGCTGCCTTGCCTTTTTTGATGACAGGAACTGCTCTTTTATCTCGTTCCTGGCTTCATTCAGCACATTTGGCCTGAGATTGTTCTTTCCTGATATCTTTATTATCTTCAATACTAAATCATATGCACTTATGGGGTTCTCTGTGCCGAAGTTGAATGCCTGGCCCTTGATGCCCTGCTTGTCCACGTTCTTCCCCAAGGTCAGATAAGCGCTTACAGCATCGGCTATGAACAGGTAATCGCGTATGAATTTTCCATCGCTGCGTATTATGGGATTCTCATCATTCAGGACTGACTTGATTGTCCCGGGCACTATCCTGTTGAAATTCAGATCCCCTCCGCCGTAAAAATTGCCGCACCTTGTAACACCCACTGGAAGGCCATATGTCTTATGATATGCTTGTGCAATAAGGTCTGTGCAGCTCTTTGATACGTCGTAAGGATGAGAACCATGGAGAGGTGCCTCTTCAGTATAAGGCAGTTCCTTATGGTGGCCATAAGCCTTGTCGCTTGAAGCCACGACTATCCTCTTAACGATCTCGTTCCTTCTGCATGCCTCAAGCATGTTCCATGTCCCTTTTATATTGGAATCAAAAGTGGATATAGGCAGCCTGTTCGCTGTGCCCACTATGGCCTGGGCTCCCAGATGAAATACTGTGTCGACCTCATATTCATTAAGCGCCCTCTCAAGAAGCCAGTAATCCTCAAGCGAACCATTGACGACTGTGGCTTTCTTTATTGTGCCTGATTCCACAAGGTGCGACCTTGGCACATTATCCCTGATAAGGCATATTACTTCAGCTCCATCGTCGACAAGCTGCTTTGTCAGCCATGATCCCAGGAATCCTGTTGCGCCTGTGACAAAAACCCTTTTCCCGCTCCAGTACGAATCTCCTTTGCTTGTATCGCTTCCGGATGTCTTGTTCTTCATTTCCACACCTTCCATGGCACATTCCCTTTTTTCCATAATCCATTGAGATATTCCATATCCTTGAAAGTGTCCATGCAATACCAGAACCCTTTATGCTCATAGACTGCAAGCTTGTTCTCTTTTGCCAGGGCCATGAGGGGATCCTGCTCAAGCACGCAATTCTCATCCAGATAGTCGAATATCTTCCTGTTGAATACGAAGAAACCGCCGTTTATGACGCCATCAAGCTGCGGTTTCTCTTTGAAAGATTTTGCAAAACCTTTATTGTCGACCTCTATCACTCCGAATCTGGAGATTGGGTGGATTGCGGACAATGTTGCGGTCGGCTTCAGGGAATTATGGTATGCCATCAGCTTGTTTATGTCTATGTCGGCAACTCCGTCGCCATATGTCACAAGGAACATGTCCCCGTCGATGTATTTCTCTATCTTCTTTATCCTTCCGCCCGTGTTCGTCTCAAGGCCGGTATTCACAAATGTTATGTTCCAGTCATCAGTGTTGTTAGAGTGTATTATCTTCTCCTTTTTTGATTTGAGGTTGAGGGTGAAATCATTCGCTTTCCATTCAAAATTGACAAAATACTCCTTGAGCATATCCCCTTTATATCCAAGGCAGAGTATGAAATCCTTGAAACCGTAGTGGGAATAGGTCTTCATGATGTGCCATAATATCGGCATGCCCCCTATCTCGACAAGCGGCTTTGGCATGAATTCCGTCTGTTCCCTAAGCCTGGTGCCCATCCCACCGCATAGTATGACTACCTTAGTGTTCTTCTGGTTCTTTTGACTGTTCTGATTCTTCTGCTCGGCCATTCTCAAACCCCCTTAAGCTTATAATGCAGCATATTCTTCAGGAACTCGAATGTAGTGGTCCATCTCACATGAGATTGGCCCCCTTCTCTTTTACGGTATTCGACGGGAAGCTCTTTTACCCCGTAGTTGTTCCTTTTTGCATTTATCATTATCTCGGCATCCACAAACCAGTCCTTCGACTGAGGATTGATTTTTAGGTAGCATTCTTTCTTCATTATCTTAGGACAGCCATTTATATCTTTTGAATTTACAGAGAACATCATATAAAAAAGCATATTGTAGAATCTTGACTGGATTTTCCTCATAAGGCTGTAATTTCTTGATACCCGTGTGATCTTGCACAAATCACAGTTGCCTTTCTTCAGCTCATCATAAAGCATGACAACTGCTCCTGAGCTAATCTCATTGTCGCCCCACATATACCCAACATACTTGCCTTTCGCTGATTTCAGCCCTTGAATCACCCCATTGCCATACCCAATGTTCTTTTTGATGGTGACTATCCTCATTCTCTTCCCTTCAGAGTTCCTGATTGCTTCCAATATCTGCGGCGTCCGGTCATTAGAGCCATTATTGACTGCAATTATCTCGTAATCAACAGATGCATCTTTTAGGCTAGCTGATAGGTCAGAAACAACTTTTCCCGCATTCTCCTGTTCATTATAAAAAAGCGCAACTATTGATAATTCAGGCATTTTTACCCCCTTTGTCCCATAAAGTTAAGCCTGTATCTTTTTAAATATTGCTTTTTTATATGTGGTTAAAGGCTGTTAAGAAGCGCTAAAATGCAGGATAAGGCAAAGGTTTTATTGGCTTAAGATGGATGTGAAATCAAGAATACTTAAAGAAACCCTGCCCTGATTTCCTTCCCAGCTTCCCTTCCTTGACCATCTTCACCATTATCCCTGCAGGAAGATATTTCCTGTCATTAGTCTTATTGCGGATATTGTTCATTATCTCGAGCACCACATCCAGGCCTATGAGGTCCATGAGGGCCAGCGGCCCCATTGGGTGATTCAAGCCGAGCTTTACTGCCTTGTCTATATCCTCTTTTGAAGCAACGCCTTCGCCATATATATGGGCAGCCTCATTCAGATAAGGCACCATTATCCTGTTGACTATGAAACAAGGGGAATCTTTTGTTATGACTGGTGATTTACCGAGCGTTTCTGCAAATTCCACTGCAAAATTCAGTGTTTTTTCGGATGTATTCTTCCCTTTGACAACCTCTACAAGGGCCATCCTCGGCACAGGGTTGAAGAAGTGTATGCCCAGAAACCTTGACGGATCCTTTAAGTTCTCGCCAAGCTCATCAACTGAAAGGGAAGAGGTGTTTGTGGCTATCACTGCGTTTTTTTTGCATATCTTGTCGAGCTTCCTGAAGTATTCATCCTTTGTCTTCTTGTCTTCAACGACTGACTCTATCACAAGATCTACATCCCCCAGGTCTTCTATTCTTGCAGAAGGCCTATACCTGCCCATGGCCTCATTTTTATCCTTTTCAGCCATGAATTTCGCCATGAACCTGCTTATCTCTTCACCTGCCTTTTTCAGCCTGTCCTCTGTCCTGCTTATGAGACGGACTTCCATGCCGTGCATAAGCGCAACTTCGGCTATGCCCAATCCTGTGACTCCTGTGCCAACAATACCCATCTTAAGGCCATGCAGTGAGCCTTTGTCTTTGCCTTTTCCTGCTGGTTCCAAGGTATGCCCTACATCATACCTTACGCCTGATTTGATTATGCCAAGATTGCCCTGATCATCCTCCACAAGGACATCAAAATAAGGCACTTGCTTATGGTCAGAAGAAGGAACAAGAACTTCAGTGAATGCCTTGACTTTGAGCTTACTGTCCTTTTTCTCAGAGACCTCTGATCTGCAGAATATGCATCTCTTCACGTCATAATAATACACTTTTCCGCATTTTTTACAGACGAATACCATTTTATTTTCAGATCATGTCTTCAATCATGTTCCAGATCAATCTTCTTTCTTGAGTATGTGTATGACACATGTCCCTCCGACCCCGCCTATGTTCTGCGCAAGCCCGATATTTGCACCTTTGACCTGCCTTTTTCCTGCTTCGCCCCTTAGCTGTGCCACAATCTCGCAGATCTGGGAAGCGCCAGTTGCGCCTATAGGATGCCCGTTAGCCTTCAATCCGCCGCCAGTGCCTATTGGTATTCTGCCATCGAGCTTTGTCTCCCCTTTCCTTACGAGATCCTTGCTCTCCCCGGGCTTGCAGAATCCCAAATCCTCCATCGCGACAAGCTCTGATATTGTGAAGCAGTCATGGACCTCGGCTATATCCACATCTTTTGCGGATATGCCTGCTTCCTTATAGGCCTCTGCTGCTGCAAGCCTTGTCGCCTTGAATGAGGTTATGTCCTTTCTCTGTGCAAGTGATATTGTGTCTGTTTTCAGGCTGGAAGCCAGGATCTTTATGTCCCTCTTTGATCTCTTTTCCCTTGACACGACAAGAGCAGCAGCTCCGTCACTTATTGGGCTGCAGTCAAAAAGCCTTAAAGGCGTGCAGACGATTGGTGATCTCTTTATCATATCAAGATCAACTTTTTTGTGGTAGAAATGCGCTTTCTCGTTGAGGTTTGCGTTCTCATGGGATTTTAGGGCAACAAGCGCAAGATCATCAGCAGTCGTGCCATATTCTTCCATATGTTTCTTGGCTACGAGGGCGTATGCTGCAGGGAATATTAGGCCGTTGTTCTGGTCCATGCAACAGTCGCCGGCAGCGCATATGCCTTTTGTGAGCAATGAATTATCGATCCCATTCATCTTCTCTACCCCAAGGACAAGCACATTCTTGTATCTGCTTAGGGAGATTATCGCCTGATGCAGGGCTGCTCCACTCGATGAGCATGCAGTCTCGATCCTTATTATTGGGATATTAAGGCCAGGAAGAAGGCTTGATATGAGCGAGTTCATGTGAAGCTGGTTCTGCAAAATGCCGCCCAAGAAGTTCCCAACATATATCGCGTCTATCTCAGTTATGGGTATTCCGCTGTCTTCTATCGCATCGTACATTGCTTCATAAGCCAGCTCTGGCAGCCCTTTGTCCAGAACGCCGAATTTTGTCTTCCCGATCCCGCTTATATACATTAAAATACACCTTATGATCATTCTATAATCATTCTATTATTCTTTCTTGCCCTTAATTATAAAAAGTTTTTGCATTGCCGGATTGATTGCAGGATTTCAGATCGTGAAATCAGAATCTCCTGCGGTCACGAACCAATTATCCGGATTTTTGAAAAAACGGATGTCCGGAAGATTTTTGGTGTCATCTATCTTCACTATGAACCTCTGGCCCATCGTCCTGGAATAGATGAACCCGTTCTTGCTGAACATCTTCCTATGCTGCCTCTTCATACCATAAGCCTGTATGGCGTCACAGCCCTCTTCAATAAAATAGTCGTTTATTTTCCATATTAGGGCCTGCATTGTGCCAATGTCATGAGGGCTTGCTACAAACTCCACTACCCTGCCCCAGTTGAAATTCTCGCTTGATATCTTTGTAATGACGACATATCCATTTATCCTGCCTTTTTTGTCTGCAGCAGCGAATATCCTGAACCCCCTTGTGGGGTTTTTTGTGTATTTCCAGTCCAGATACTCCTTATCCCTCACTGCAGCAATACCCAAATCATCTGAGACTTCATCCCAGAACACATCGAATCTGCTGTCAAAATTTTTTAATTCATCGATCGTGTGATCTGCAAGGTATCTGCCTGGCTTCTTTGCGCTGAAAAACATGGCAAGAATGAGCCCGAGAGGCCTGGAAAGCAGATAGGATAATCTTCCTTTTTTCATCTTCAGCGAGTATGACAGAAATTTCTCTGGATTGATTATCCTTATCATGGCCTTAGCCATATCCAGATTGGACCATCCCATGCTGCTTTCTATTCCATAAGCCACGTCCCCGACACCCAATGCAAGGCAGATATTGGCCTCTTCTTTCCATCTCTTCACCATTTCCTTCCCTATACCTTTGCCCCTGTGGCCAGGATGGGCCATAAGGCCCCCGCCCCACGCAATCATCACATTCTTGTCGCCCATCTTAATCATGCCCGGATTTAAGTTTATATACCCGATGATCTTGCCTTTATTTTCAACAACCCAGCTATCCAGCTTATGGTCCCTCAAGACAGGATTCTCCCTGGAGTACCAATGCCAGTTCTTTTTGAATTTTTCAGCTGTTTTGCTGCCAAAAACCAGCCTGCATAGGCTTATCACTCCTGCTAGATCAGATTCCCTGAAAGTCCGGGTCTTGTAATCCTTGTCCATTTGGCTCCCTGCGGCCCATTATGGCCAGTTGCACCTCCTATTGGATGAAGGGTATAAATAGTTTGTCAGCCGATTCCTGATTGGTTTTCATGCCTTCTTATCATGAGGAAAATATGAAAAAATTTATATATACTCTTAAAAAGGCATTAATAAGCCAAATCAGGGGGGTGTAATTTGATAAACATGTTATTGATGACTTGGAAAGTCGTAAGCAGAAATGTAAAAAGGATGTACCTGTACTTCTTCGGCACATGGGCTGTCCATTGCGAAGTCATCTATGATGATGGGGTGTGGGCAAAGATAAAAAGTCTCTGCAAAACAAGGAAGCTGATATGGTATTGCATAACACCTGTCAATTACGACCTTATGAGTGCTTCGGGGAACCTGAGAATGGGCAGGGAAGCGTATTCAAGGCTCCTTAAGAGGAGATACAAGGAAATTGAGGCCATGGGCCAGGAGATCCAATTGCATGTCCACCTTTCCATACTCAAGAACATGGGCAGAGGGCAGCAGATGAAGATGATAAGAGATAGCAGGGAATGGATGCTGCAGAATGGTTTTAAGGTCACGAAATTCGTGCCAGGATGGTGGAATTATGACAATGACACCCTGGAAATACTGGAAGAGCTTGGCCTGAAGATGGTAGGCAAGGACAGGTATTATGAGATACATGATTACGAGCTCGGGGCATTGAATAAGCACCTTGGTGTCTGAGGAAATTTTAAAGATTGTTTGAATGAATTTTAAGAGGCCGGTGAGGGAAAAGAATTATGAGGATAATAGGGATCCACGATGGGCATAATGCGACAGCGTGCCTGCTTGAGGATGGAGAACTGAAGGACTGCATAAGTGAAGAGAGATTCACGCAGTTCAAGAACCAGCCTGGATTCCCGAAGAATGCAGCAAGATGGATAATGGAGAAGAACGGCCTTTCTGCGGATGAAATTGATTTTGTCGCCCTGTCCTCATTCCTCATGAATGATGTGGAACACTACAAAAAATCCCAGACAATGGGCAATCAACTCTTTGAAAAAAGGGCCTATATCCTCAAACCAGGCATTCTTAGGAGCGCAATGATAAATTCAGGGGCCTACGGCATCGCAAAGAAGGTTTTTGACAGGTATTATTACACACCAAAAAGGGATATAATGTATAAAGCCCTCCTTGAGAAAAGAAAGGAGGAGATATGCAGGAACATCGGCATAAACAAGGAGAGGATAATAGTCGTTGACCACCATGCCGCCCATGCTTCTGCATCGTATTATGGCTCTTACTTCAATGATGAAGATTCTCTTATATTCACTGCAGACGCTTACGGCGATTATGCCTCTGCAACAGTCTCCATAGGCAGCAAGGGCAGGATAAGGAAGGTATCATCAACAACAGACATGTCTTTGGGGGATTTCTATTCCGCAGTCACGAGGTTCCTCGGCCTCAAGGTATGGGAGCACGAGTACAAGGTCATGGGCCTTGCAGCATACTGTAAGGACAAGGATGTCATGGAGATTTATGGCATTCTCAGAGGGATGATCGAACTGTCAAAAAAAGACCTGAAATTCCGCAAAAAAGTGGTGGATTCCTATTACACCCATATGAAAAATGTCCTTGTAGGTTATAGGTTCGACTGGATAGCAGGCGCTGCACAGAAGCTTACAGAAGACCTTGTGACTGAATGGGTCAGGGAAGCCATAAAGAGGTACAAGATAAGGAATGTCTGCGGCGGTGGCGGATGTTTCATGAATGTCAAGGTGAACAAGAAGATAATCGAGATGCCTGAAGTAAAGAAATTTTTTGCGATACCCAGCTCAGGAGATGAATCCACATGCATAGGCGCGGTATATTTCGTCCATGCAGAAAAAGACAAGTTGGGGGTGAAGCCTTTCTTCTCGCCTTATCTTGGAATTTCTTATGACAAGGATTACATAAAGAGAGTAATAGAAAAGAAGAACCTGAAAAAGAGATTCAGGATCACATTTGAGGAGGATATGGAGAAGAAGGTCGCAAGCCTGCTTGCGAAAGGGAATGTTGTCGCGAGATTCAGGGGGAGATGCGAATACGGCGCCAGGGCCCTTGGAAACAGGAGCATACTTGCAGACGCCTCGAACTTTGCAGTGATCCCGGAGATAAACAAGATGATAAAGATGAGGGATTTCTGGATGCCCTTTGCATGCTCGATCATGGCTGAGAGGGCAAGCAAGTACCTCATAAACCCGAAGAATGTGCCTTTATCATACATGGTGATAGCCTGCGACACTGTGAATAAGAACAGGAACGACATACTTGCCGGAACCCACCAGTTCGACAAGACAGCAAGGCCTCAGGTGGTCTCCAAAGAGATGAACGAGAGCTACCACAGGCTGATAGCCGAGTTTGAGAAACTCACAGGAAGAGGCGGTGTCCTTAACACATCATTCAATATCCATGGCAAGCCCCTTGTATGCTCTCCTGAAGATGCAATAAATACGATGGAGAACTCCGGCCTGGATTACCTTGCGATGGAAGATTACCTTTTCGAGAAGATCAACAAAGACAAGGAAGAATGATGCGCCCAATGAAGGGTTATTTATGTTAGTTTTGTGTTGCTGAGAGGTGCAAAAATCACAACAGTGGATGATGTCCGTTATTTCATAGATAAGAGGAAGTGGGAAAATCATAGAGGGCCGCCTCCTGGCCATCCCTGCGCTGATCCTAAGCTGAAAAACACCGCAAAGTGCAGGAGGACCATTGAACTCTTTAATTCTGCCGTGACATATGACATAAAGAAGAATGTGGACAGGAAAGAGAGCGTAAGATGCCTGACAGGCATGCAGAAGGCAGACCTTAAGAGGAAAGACAAGCTTAAGATACTACATATCGGCACAGGCACATTGATCCAGAATGTCTACAGGGACCTGCAGCAGAAAGACGGGAATGTGAGCCATGTCATGGTGCATACGACGACTGCAAAAAAAGGGGGCTATGACATGAACCTGAGCATGAGCCCTTATGAGTTCGGGTGGGGCCATAACATAAAGTCTATATTGGCGAACACATTCAACGGCAACTTCAGGGATCTGTTAAGGTATGATGTATACCACATACATCATGATGCATTCTTATTGCCCAGCAAGAAGGATATAGCGTGGCTTAAATACAAGTTCAAGAAAAAGGTCCTTCTCGACTGGAGGGGTCAGGGAGTGAGGGTCTGGGGCTTCAACTGCATCCCCTGGCTAAGCAAGATAAGGCAGATATGCTCCAGCCCTGACCTGCTTGATTTCCAGGAGTATGAGGGGCAATTCGAATGGCTTCCTTTCGGCATTGACATTGGCTATTTTAACAGGATAAAAACAACGAGCGACGAGGATAATCCGCTGATAATGCACGCTACTGCGAACTGGAAGATAAAAGGCACGGATCATGTGCTGAAAGCTGTTGATGAGCTCAAGAAGGAAGGTTATAAGTTCAGGTTCCTGCTCAATGACAAGGTGCCTTATGAGACGACTGTAAAGAATTACGCAAAGAGTGATATAGTCGTTGATTGGATAAATCCGATCTATGGGATATATGGGACTGTATCCATAGAGAGCATGGCCCTCGGCAAGGCATGCTGCGCATCGCTCAACCCTAAATATGACAGGTATCTGCCTGGCTGCCCTGTTGTCAACTGCAGCCCAAAAGATTTAAAAGAAAAGCTCATTTATCTCATAGAAAACCCTTCTGAAAGGAAAAGGATAGGAAAAGAGGGGAAAGAATATGTAAGGAAGATGCATGATATAAAAAAGATAAAAGACAAGTTATATGATATATATGACGAATGCTGAATGATATTGCAGCTAAGGTGTTACCCATGGAAGAAAGATTCAAAAAATGGAAAAAACCGGCCATAAAAGACGGAAAACCGACAAAATGGAACTGGATAGTGAGGCACCCTGACGGTCTTGTCCTTGGGAAAAAGACAGACATAGGCGCATTCACATACATAAATGCTGCATATGGCGTTGAAATAGGGAATGATGTGCAGATAGGCTCGCACTGCTCAATATACTCGATTAGCACTATTGACGATAAAAAAGGGAAGGTTGTACTGAAAAAAAATTGCAGGATAGGGTCCCACAGCGTGATTATGCCTGGTGTCACAATAGGCGAGAATTCAGTCATAGGCGCTTTCAGTTTTGTGAATAAAGATGTGCCTCCCGGTTGTGTCGCTTTCGGCATCCCTGCAAAAGTGAAGGGGAAAAGATGAAGCCTGTGATGGATGAAGCGCAAATGATACCAACATATTCAAGAATGGTGAAAAGAAAAGGTGAGCGTCATGGATAAGATGAAGATAGTATCTATAATCCCTGCAAGGGGCGGCTCAAAAGGGATACCGAGGAAGAACATAAAGCTGCTGGCAGGAAAACCGCTGATTGCGCATACGATTGAGCAGTCTGTGAATTCAAAGCTTGTCTCGAGGACGATTGTCTCGACAGACGATAAGGAGATAGCAGACATCTCAAAAAAATACGGCGCTGAAGTGGTAATCAGGCCCGCAGAGCTCGCTGTCGACACTGCGCCTTCAGAGCCGACGATAATCCATGTCCTTGACACGCTGAAAGAGAAGGAAGGGTGGGTGCCTGATTTCGTCGTCTTCCTACAATGCACATCCCCCCTGAGGAAGAAAAAAGACATAGACAATGCCATACAGAAGCTCATTGATGAGAAAGCCGATTCGCTGCTGAGCGTCTGCAACAATCATGCATTCATATGGAAATTCGACAAGAATAAAGGTACTGCGGTCTCTGTCAATTATGATTATAAGCACAGGCCCAGAAGGCAGGATCGCGAGCCTGAGTACAAGGAGAACGGCTCGATATATGTGACAAGGCCTGAGATATGGAGAAAGGAGAACAACAGGCTCGGAAGGAAGATAGCCCTGCATGTCATGGAAGTTGATGACTCATGGGAGATAGACGACCCTTTCGATTTCTGGCTGATAGAACAGGTGATCAACCACAGGAAAAAATCAGGGAATCCGGAGTATTGAGGAGGTTCATCCAGAATGGTGATCGTAGGCAAGGCAAAAACCAAAAAGTATGAAATAATTGAAGTAGGGATTAAGGATAAGAAGAACAGAGCAGAGATGCATGAGAAGGCAGATGACATCTATTTTGTCCTTGGCGGTAGCGCAAGGCTTACGCTTGGCGGAAGGATTGTGAAAAAAATCAGGAAAAGCGCCGGCGAGTACCGCGGTGATAGGATAGCAGGCGGCAAGACAAGGCTGTTAAAGAAAGGTGAGATCATCTCCATCCCAAGGAGAACACCTCATATGATGGACGCCAGGAAACGCAAGATAGGGTATGTCGTTGTGAAGGTGCATTGAGGCTGTTTAAGGCAGGCAATCATAAACTCCCACTTAGTAGTCAATAACACAAAATTTATATATTTATTCTTTCGGCAAATATACAGGATGACTCAAATAAATCTTTGGCAGCCCAATGATCACAGCATCTGGAGGGTAGGGTATGATCCTTTAAGTAATGATAATCCTGAGTCCAAAACAGTGGAAGATGTTGTCAACAAACATTATTCTGGGCATATATTCAAGCCTATTGAAGTGGAAAGGCTTATGGGCAAGGAAGGTGGCAGCAGCATCAATTACAAGGTCAAAGGAAAAGATGGGCCAGTCATCCACCTGAAAAACTTCCTGAGATTCAAATGCGATCCTGACCGGCTTAACAGGGAGATTGAGACACTGGATAGAGTGATAGCAGTGGCAGACCATCTCGTCGGAAGGGGCATAAAAACTTTCACATTCATAGAGGCAAAAGATGGTAGGAGATATGTACGTGAAGGCGATTCCCAATGGATGGCATCTATATTCATAGAAGGCGACCATTACAAGGGGACACTCCCTCAGCTGCAGCAGTTTGCAAAAGAGCTTGGAAGAATAGATAAAAGTATGCAAAGTTTTCAGAATGCGATTGACAGCGAATATGTTGAAATCCCTTTCAAACCTGAAATCCTGAGGGAGCTTAAAGACCTGAATAAAAAAGCCATGTCCGAAAATCCAAGCGAGATGGATCATCTTGCGCAGACGGTCATAAATGAGATACTTGAACCCATGCTGCAGGGGATTGTTGAAGGAGTAAAAAGGTATTCATTTGAACCGGGAATTACTGTCGGAAACATCCATCCTCATCATACTCTATATGAAGGCGATGACCTCAAAGCAGTCTCAGATCCTGAAAAAGCAAGCTTTGGTTATCCCGTTATTGAACAGATAAGTTTCAGTGCGCACAGGTTCATAAGGCAGGCGATTGTCTATATGTTCACCTGCCATGGCGTTGAACCAAACAAAGAAGAGATAAAAAGGCTTATGGACGGCTTCATTAAAGGTTATATCAAGGAGAATAATCTGTCAGCCAAAGAGATTGAAGCGATCCCATTGATGATAGCAAAAACAAATGCCCACAAGGCATTGAGGATTCTCCAGTATCATTATGGCCTTGAAATAGACACAATGGGGAGGCCCGTGGAAAAGCTGCAGTCTGAGCTTTACAAATTCGCTACCCATATCCGTGAAGCAGAACATTTTAAGGTCTAAAAAACAAACTTTATAAACATCAAGATTGTCGAGTTTTCTTATGACGCATAAAACCATTAAAATAGGGGGTAAGCTTGTAGGAGAAGGCCAGCCTGTATTCATAATAGGGGATATAGGCATAAACCACCAGGGAGACATAAAGATAGCGAAGAAGCTCATAGATGTGGCATGCCTTGCAGAGATAGACTGCGTCAAGTTCCAGAAGAGGAATGCAAAGAAGATGCTAACCAGGGCAGGCCTTGAAAAGCCTTATGAAGGCCCTCATTCTTTCGGAAAGATTTATGGCGAGCATAGGGATGCCCTTGAGCTGAGCGAAAATGATTACAAGGAGCTCAAGAGATACTGCGATGAGAAAGGGATCATGATGTCTGCAAGCGTCTGGGATGAGGACAGCGCTGAATTCATAAACAGCCTTGGCGTCCCGTGCGTGAAGATAGGGTCAGGCGACATGACTAACCTGCCTATGCTTGAGAAGGTCGCAAAATTCGGCAAACCCATATTCTTATCGACAGGCATGGCGACAATGGAGGAGATTGAAGAATCAGTGAGGCACATAGAGAAATGGAACAAGCAGATAATACTCCTGCACTGCGTATCGACATATCCTTCAAAATTCGAAGAACTTAATCTGAGAGCCATGGAATCCCTGAAAAAGTTCGGATATCCTGTAGGCTACTCGGGCCATGAATTGGGCATAGCGATAAGCCTTGCTGTTGCAGTGATGGGTGCATGCGTCGTCGAGAGGCACTTCACGCTTGACAGGACCATGAAAGGAGGGGACCATGCTGCAAGCCTTGAGCCTGAAGGCCTTAGGAAGCTTGTGAGGGACATACGGGCATGGGAAAAATCCCTCGGCTCGGGAAAGAAGGCTGTGCTCGACTCAGAAAAACCTATCGCTCTGAAGCTCAGGAAGAGCATTGCCTCGACAAGGGCCATAAAGAAAGGGACTGTGATAACGAAAGAGATGCTCACAACAAAAAGCCCAGGTGACGGCCTTGCGCCGAAATATTACTACACCCTACCGGGAAAGAAGGCAGCAAGAGACATTCCTGAAGATGTGACCATCAAGAAAGAAGATATAGAATGGTGAGCATTGGATAGATTAAGTTATTCTTAAACATTAAAAATGTATATTAAATATTTTTCTTGAACTTATAAGATATTACATTGTCATAATGATGATTTGATGAGGTCTTTAATCTCTTTTATATCTACTATCCTGAAAAGAAGCACGGTTATTATATAGAATATGCCTGCTGCAATAGAGCATATGAAGAACTCAGCCATGTCGCTGTAAGAGAGGTTTCTTTTGATAACCCAAACTGCTGCAATGAAGCTCATCCCTGCGATAAAGCTCTTCGCCCATGCCCAATATGGGATTTTTACGTCGATAAAATGCCTTATTTTCGCTGAAGACCAGATGAGGATTATGAGGTAGCTGAATAATGTCGTTGATGCTGCTGCTATGATCCCGAATTTAGGTATGAATAGTATGTTAAGGACCAGATTGACCAAAGAAGCTACGATGATAATCTTTGTGCTCTCCCTGGGCTTGCCTATCCCTGAAAGGATATTGTTGTTTATGAAGCCGACATTGTAAAGGACCATTCCTATCGACAGGATCTGCAATGCTATGCTTCCGTTCACATAAGCCTGCCCGAAAAAGAATTTTATGATGAGCTTTGGGAAGGATATCATCACCATTGCCAGAGGCATTATCATCACAAAAGAGTATTTATGAAGGAGGGTTATCCCTATCTTCAGCTTGTCTATCCTTCTCTTGGCCCAGAGCTCTGAGCTCAATGGCAGAAGGACTATCGCAAGGGAATTGGTGAAGTAGAGCAATAGCTTTGATGTTGGTATGGCTACATTATACCATCCTACCTCCTCGAGAGGCCTGAAATATGTCAGCACTAATGTATCTGTATAAGACAGTATGTACAGGCCAAAGAGACCCACAGTGAAGGAAAGCCCGAAATGCAAAAGTTTTTTCGAGAGATCAAAAGTGATCCTTGTTTTTGTCTTCAGGAACAATGGCCATGCCTTCAAAAAGAGAGGGATATATATCACGAAGAGGATGGCCTGTGAAAATAAGTAGGCTATCGAAGGCGATGCTGCTGTCTTGTCATAGATGAAAAGCACGTAAGTGGCAGAGATTATCAATAACATCCTCAAAAACTCGTCGAGGGACAGGTAAACCATCTTCTGGAAGCCCTGTAGGGAGTAGATAAGGACCCGTTCCAGGGGCATTATGAAGAACATGAGCGCGAATATCCTTATGAAAAGGGAAGCAGAAGGCTCTTTGAAAAAGTTTATTGCGAGATAATCTGAAAGCAGGAATAGGATTGAGGAGATTATGAAGGAACATACGAGCTGGAATCCCATCACAAAAACTATCGAACTCTTTATCTGCTGGTATTTCTTCTTTACATTGAACTCAGCTATATGTTTCACAAGAGCAGAACCGAGGCCGAAATCCCTGAATATGGCCATGAAACCGAATAATGAGAAGATTGAATAGAAAAGCCCGTATTCTGCGGGCGTAAGATTCCTTGCGAGCAATAGGCGCAGCAGATAGGCCAAAAAGGCGGCCAGCATGGACATTATGAATATGATCGCGCTTGAACGCACTGCCTTCTTCGTGTAGTGTGTTTTTTCCTTTCTCATTTCATGGCTCCAGACAGATGATAAGATATCATAAAAAGATAAATTTCACTTTATGACCTTCCTTATCTCTGATGCATTCTCATGTATGCTTCTTACGCATGCTGAGACTTTCTTCACATCCTCGACGCTTAGATGGGAATATAGAGGAAGGCTCAAGACTTTTCTTGATACGTCGTTTGTCACAGGCAGCTTCGCATTGTAATGCCTGAACATGCCCCCATAACAAGGCTGCTCATGCAGAGGGGGATAGAAATATTTCCTTGCGATTATGTTCTCCTTTGCCAGCGCCTCAGCCAGCCTGTCCCTGTCAAGGCCGAACTCTTTTTCATCGATATATATCGAGAAATCCTTGAATGTGCTCCTCACTCCTTCCCTTATCTTCTGGTATTTTATGCCGGGGGTTCCCTTAAGCTCTTTCTTATAGATGTCTGCTAGCTTATTCCTGTTCAGGACATTCTTCTCTACCATCTGCAATGTCCTCAGGCCCAAAAGCCCGTTTATCTCGCTCATCCTTGCGCTCAATCCCCCATATTCGCATACAAGGGTGCCATTGTCGCCGTAAGTCCTGCCCAGCTTCATGAGCCTGGCTGTCTCATCATCATTTGTAGTTACCATACCTCCTTCTGCTGCAGTCACAAGCTTTGTAGGGCTCAGGCTGAAGCTTTCTGCATCGCCGAAATTGCCAACATACTCCTTTCCGACTTTTGAGCCGAATGCGTGGGCAGCGTCATAGATAAGCCTGAGATTATTGTCCCTTGCAATCTCACCAAGGGCTTTCACATCGCAAGGATGCCCGAACAAGTGCACTCCGAGTATAAGGGAAGTTTTATCTGTGATTGCCTCATTGACAAGTTCAGGGTCAATCAGATAGCTTTCCGGGTCGACATCGACGAACACTGGCTTTAGATTATTCCATATGACTGAATGGCCTGTGGCAGAGAATGTAAAGCTTGGGAGTATGACCTCACCTTTCAGCTTCATGGCTTTCATCAGGAGCATCAGGCCTGAGGTGCATGAAGACAGCGCAACTGCATTTTTCACGCCTAAGACTGATCTTGTCTCTTTCTCGAATTCTGCGACATAAGTGCTGTTTGTTATCATTCCGCTTTCGAGTATCTTCCTTATACCCACAATGAGCCTGCTGAACTCAGGCATTGTCGGTTTTGTTATAGGCAGGATCTCGCTGAATGCTGCCTTGCCGCCAAGAATCGCAGGTTTTTGTCCTTTAGCCATTGTTTTCCCCTCAGTTTTTGTTTTTTGGATTTTTCTGTTTTTGGATTTTCTTGAAATTTGGTATGATCCGACATCTGATTGATACCTAATCCGGCCTGTAATTGTAATATCTCCTCTGGTTTATGTCACCGAATCTGTTGTTCTTGACAGCATCCATTATCTCTTTTATGCCGTCTTTTGCGCTTTTTGTTGTCTTGAAGCCCAAGGCAGCGATCTTGTCAAAGACGACATTATATGTCCTTTTGTCTTTTATCTCCTCAATATATGTCACCTTTACGTCGGGGACCATCTTCTCAAACATCGCACCCAGGTCCTTAAGCCTGTAGTTCTCCCTGTCAGAACCGACATTGAATGTCTGTCCGCATACATTGTCTTCGGGCTGTTCAATCATGAATCTGAATGCATTCGCGACATCAGAGACATGCACCAATGGCCTCCACTGGTCTCCTCCGAAAATATTTATGTTCTTTTCCAGTACGGCCCTCTGGGACAGGTAATTAACGACAAGGTCAAACCTCATCCTTGGCGAAAGCCCATAGATTGTTGCCAGCCTGAGTATGACAGGGCAGAAGTTCTTGTCCTTGTTCTCAAGCATGAATCTCTCAGAATCTATCTTTGTCTCAGCATATACTGAGACAGGATTGAGCTCTGAAGTCTCGTCCAGCTTTCCTGTAGGGCTTGAGCCATACACTGAACAGCTTGATGCGAAGACGAGCCTCTTCACGCCTGATTTTTTGCATAGCTCCACAATCTTCTTTGTCGCAAGATAATTCGTCCCTACAGCACGGTTTATATCAACCGAACAAGCCGGATCGCCTACAATTGCTGCAAGATGCACTACTGCTGCAACATCATCCTTTATGGCTTTTTTCAGGTCATCATCAGACCTTATGTCTCCTTCGATTATATCCAGCCCCGGGTTGCCCCTGACCTCATCAAGGGTTTCCCTGTTGAACAGGAATTTATCAATGACCCTGACTTTATATCCTGATTTCAATAATATCCTCACAAGGATAGAGCCTATATAACCTGCGCCGCCTGTGACAAGGACGAACTTGTTTTTGTATTTAGTCTTATCTTTATTGTCCATTTTTGCCACCCATATTTTTGCCGCCTATGGCAGAATTGAACCATTCTGCTGTCTTTTTTATGCCTTCTGACAGCACCACCCCGGGCTTCCAACCGAGTTCTTTCTTCGCAAGGCCAGCATAGAGGTAAATCCTGTAGACCTCACCTGGTATCGCCTGGCCATGTCTTGCGTCGATGCCGGATTTTGTCGCCTTCTTTATCTCAGAGTATATCTGATTGACTGATGTTTCCTTTCCGAAACCTATGTTGAATATCCTGCTTTTAGTGCTTTTCTCAAGCGCGAGAAGATTTGCTCTTGCGACATCGCCTACATAGACGAAATCCCTTGTTTGCCTGCCATCCCCGTTTATTACAGGGACCTGCCCTTTTGATATCCTGTCCAGGAATATGGAGATCACGCCTGCTTCGCCCTTGGGATCCTGCCTCGGGCCGTAGACATTCGCATACCTCAATATTGTGTAATCTATCCTGTAAAGGAAATTGTAAAGGAAAAAATACTGCTCTGCAGCATATTTAGAGGCCCCGTAAGGGCATATCGGGTGGACAGGATGCTTTTCGTCGCATGGCATATACTCCGGCTCCCCATAACAGGCTCCGCCTGAGCTTGAATACAATATCTTTTTTACGCCTGATCTTCTGCAGCATTCAAGGACATTTATTGTGCCTATCACATTCGAGTTCGCATCGAACATCGGGTCTTCTACTGATTTCCTGACATTTATCTGAGCTGCCTCATGTATCACAAAATCGGGCTTCTCTTTCTCAAAGACATCCTTAAGCCCCTGGCCCGTTATATCGACATCGTAGAATTTCGCCTTCTTGCTTATGTTCTCTTTGTTCCCTGTCACAAGATTATCTACAATGACGACATCATATCCTTTTTCGATCAGCAGATCCACTATGTTGCTGCCTATGAAGCCTGCGCCGCCTGTGACAAGCACTTTCCCTTTGGTTTTTGCCATCATCTCATCCCCTTGGAATCATTTTTTTGGATTATTCTTGAAATATTCTATTGTTTTCCCGAGCCCTTCGTCAAGGCCTATCTTGGGCTCCCAGCCGAGCTCTTTTCTCGCCTTTGTTATGTCCGGCTGCCTTATCTTTGGGTCATCAACAGGCAATGGCTTGAATGTTATCCTGCTTCTTGAGCCTGTGATACTGACTATCTTCTCCGCAAAATCGATCACCTTCATCTCGTTAGGGTTGCCTATGTTCACTGGATCGTTTATCTTTGACAGAGCGAGCCTGTAAATGCCATCTACAAGGTCAGTGACATAGCAGAATGACCTTGTCTGGGAGCCGTCGCCAAAAACCGTCAATGGCTTCCCTGCCAAGGCCTGCGTAATGAATGCAGGTACAACACGCCCGTCATCAAGCCTCATCCTCGGGCCATAAGTATTGAATATCCTGACTATCTTCGTATCAAGCCTGTAAAACCTGTGGTAAGCCATTGTCAATGCCTCTGAAAAACGTTTGGCCTCGTCATAACAGCCCCTCGGGCCAACAGGATTGACATTGCCCCAGTATGTCTCAGGCTGAGGATGCACCAAAGGATCACCATAGACCTCTGATGTGCTTGCAAGAAGGAAAACCGCTTTTTTCTTTTTTGCCAGTTCCAATACATTATAAGTGCCAAAAGACCCTATCTCTAGGATTTTTATCGGCATCTTGACAAAATCAATGGGCGAAGGAGGGCATGCAAGATGCAATACATAGTCTATCTTCTCGTCAATATCAAAAGGCTTGACTACATCCTGCTCAATGAACCTGAAATCTTTGTTTTTCTTCAGGTGCCCTATGTTCTTCGGGCTGCTTGTGAGGAAATTATCCACGCATATGACCCTGTTGCCCTTGTCGAGAAGGAATTCGCAGAAATGACTGCCTATGAAGCCTGCGCCGCCAGTTATCAAGAATGTTTTCATGTTATCGTCGCCCGTCATCCTTCTTTTTTTACCTTCCGACACCATGATAGATAAAGCCGAGCTTTCTCATCTCCTTCGGCTCGTATATGTTCCTTCCGTCGAAGACTATCGGCCTCTTGAGCATGGATTTTACCTTATTCAGGTCAAGATTCCTGAACTCGTCCCATTCTGTCACAATGACCAGCGCATCGCATCCTTTAAGCGTTTCATAAGGGTCCTTAGTATAATCAATGTTTTTGAGTATGTGCTTTGCCGTGTGTTCTGCCTCCGGATCGAACGCAGTGATCTTTGCGCCTTCTTTCTGAAGCTCATTTATGATCGTTATCGAAGGCGCTTCCCTCATATCATCTGTCTTAGGCTTGAAGGCCAGGCCCCAGATCGCTATCCTCTTGTTCTTCAGGTCTCCCAGCTCTTTCTTTATCTTAGGGATCATCCATCTTTTCTGCTCTTCATTGACCTCTTCTACGGCTGTGACTATCTTCATGTCGATGCCATAATCTTTTGCGGTCGAGATAAGTCCCTTCACATCCTTCGGGAAGCAGCTTCCGCCGTAGCCTACCCCTGCCTGCAGGAACCTCGGCCCTATCCTTGTGTCCAGGCCCATGCCTTTAGCCACCATCTTTATGTCTGCTCCTGCCTTCTCGCACAGCCTTGCCAGTTCGTTCATGAATGATATCCTTGTCGCCAGCATCGCATTGCTTGCGTATTTTATCATCTCGGCTGTCTTGACATCTGTTACTAGCACTGGTTTTCCTGTCCTTTCTATGCCTTTGTATATCTCAAGCATCATCTCCCTTGCTTTTGCGTTCTCTACTCCTATGACGACCCTGTCAGGGTTCATGAAATCCTTTATCGCCTCCCCTTCCCTCAGGAATTCAGGGTTTGACACAAGGTCGAAATCATGCTTCTCCTTCTGGTTCTTCCTTATTATATCTTTAACCTTGTCTGCTGTCCCTACAGGCACTGTGCTCTTGTCGACAATCACCTTATAGCAGTTCATGTGTCTCCCTATGTCTGCTGCAGCTGAATCAATATATCTCATATCGACTGAACCGTCATCATTCGAGGGCGTGCCTACCGCTATGAATATGACATCAGAGCCCTGGATTGCCTTCCTTGAATCTGTCGTGAATGTGAGCCTTTTTTCCCTCACATTCCTCTTCACATGATCGCTCAGGCCTGGTTCGTATATCGGGATTATGCCTTTTGAGAATTTCTCTATCTTCTCCTTGTCCACATCAAGGCATATGACCTCATTGCCCAGGTCTGCAAGGCAGGCGCCTGTCACGCTCCCCACATATCCTGTCCCTATGATTGTTATTTTCATTTTGTCACCTTCTGTTTATCCTCGCCCGTGTATGGCGGCATCTTTTGATCATATTCACCAACACCATCAAATTTAGACAACAACCCCTGGATCGCCTGGATTATGTCATACATCTCTTTCCTTGTATTGAAGGATTCTGCAGTAATCACGAGAACGGGCTGGTTTGATGATGCCCTTATCAGGCCCCAGCTTCCATTATCAAAGATAAAACGGACACCATTGATCGTCACGAGCTCTTTTATCCTCTTTCCTGCAAAATTTTCACCATTTTTCTTCATTTTCCTGAATATTTCCGTGACTTCATCAACAATATCATATTTAACAGAATCATTTGTCGTTGAAGGCTCCAATGTCGGGCTCTGATATGACTTTGGCTGCTGCGACATGATTTCTGACAATGGAGCGTCATTATTGGACAGTATTGTGACAAACCACGCTGCTGACATGCATGCATCATCATATCCTTTGCCAAACTTCTGCCTTAGGAAGAAATGGCCGCTTTTCTCAAAACCTGCCAATGCGCCTATCTCGTCAGATTTGGCCTTTACATAGCTATGCCCTGTCTTGCTGAAAACAATCCTGCTCTTGTATTTATTCAGTATTGTGTCGATTGAATAAGCGCCGGTTGATTTGACATCAATAACTATGTTCTGCGCAGGAGGCATCTTCTGCACGAGGAACCTTGCGATGAAAAGCCCGACCCTGTCTGAAAATATGATATTTCCCTTCTCGTCTACTACTCCCAAACGATCCCCGTCACCATCCACGACAACGCCTATGTCCGCCCCCTGTTTCCTTACGAATTCCCCTATGGCATTCACAAACTTCATGTCCTCTGGATTGGGATTGAACTTGGGGAAATCCCAGTCCAGATCGCATTCGAATTCGATTACATCAAAACCGAGGCTTTTTATCAGTCTAGGGATGAAGTAACTTCCGCCCCCGTTAGCCCCTGAAACAATTACCTTGAGCTTTCTCTTTTTAAGATAAGGCTTCACTGTTTTTTGGATATCTGCCAGGTATAACCTGTCCATGCCTTCAAATTTTGAATAATGGCCGGCGCCTTTCATGAATTTTTCAGAATAAACAAGCTTCTTGAATCCTACTATGTCCTCAGGCCCAAAAGTCTTTGAATATCCTTTTGCAAGTTTCAGGCCGGTCCATCCATTATCATTATGGCTTGCTGTGATCATTGCGGCACTTATCAGTTTCAGGTGATACTGGCTGAAATAGAGCATCGGCGTTATTACAACACCAATATCGATTACATCCACTCCTGTTGAGAGCACGCCCGTGATAAAAGCATATGTGTTGCCTTTTGAATAAGACCTGTAATCGCAGCCTACGCTCATCTTTTTCTTCTTAAGGACCTTTCGTACATATGTGCCATAAGCCTGGCCAAGGACAAAAAAACCTTCTGTGTTTATTGCGGGCTCAATCTGCTTGCCGCCTTTAGTTAGGGGTATAAGTGGGTTCCTTAGGTCATACTCGCGGAAGAGGTTTTCCCCTATGACGGGGTTATCTGCCCACCCATAGCTCTTGAATTTGGCTTTTTTAAGAATTCTCATTATGCATCCCTAAAAACTGCCTGTTTTTTGGTTACCATAGGCTAATATGTTATGGGAGCCATATTTAAATTTTGTTAAAATTCCCCCTATTCTGCAAAAAAGGCCACATAAGCCAATATTGGCCAATAAGGGCTTTTTTTGGCAGATAAGCCCTTCTTATAACGAAAGCTTTAAATATTAATATATGTTTTTATACATTAATTTTGCAGGAGTAGCAAAATCATGTTAGAATAGCAGAATAAACCAAAAAGGTGATGTTTTATGTTAAAAATGCAGAAGATATCTGAAACTTATGAACTAAAGGTCTTCACAGACACAGGCGAATATTTCGGCGATGTCGAGGAATCGATCCTGACAAAGACGAAGGTTTTCGGCTGGAGGGTCAAGGCAACAAAGAATTCTTATCTTGCGAAAGTCCTTGGATCCGCAAAAGGTGTCATTGTCCCGCATCAGCTTGTGAAGTCCATAGGTGATGTGATGATAATATCGAAAGCTGCGATCCCAAGCTATTCTGGCGAAGGCGAAGCTTAAATTTTTTTATTAATCTTATTAATCTATAATTGATATATGATCTATCTTCATCTGTTTAGATAATTCATATCCAGATATCTCTTCAGATTTATCCTTAATTATTTCAGAAAACCATCTCAAACTGCCTGCTTTTCTCTGCATCGCGTTTTGCTTCTGTTATGAGTCTCCTGTAGACGGCCTTCATCTTCCCCGACATATCCAGTGTCTCAGGTATGAAAACAGTCTGCATGCATCTCCTTCTTGTGCAGTCATCTATGACATTCTCCCGGCAGTTGGAATTATCTATATTTCCTTCCCTGACGGACATGTTCAGGAAGGGATTGTGGTCATAAGGCTCTGGCGTGCTGTGGAAATTGACATCCCCCTGCAGGGTCTTTTTTATCACAATGGGCGCATGCTCAAATGAGCAGGCCAATTCTATTGATTCGCTGCCTTTCTCATACCTTTCTGCCACCATCTCGTAAGGGCTGTCCTTGAAAACAATCGTGTAGTAGGGCATCTTGGTATAGCCCATCTCAGTTATCTTTTCCCTTATCTTCCTCACCCACCTGTTCTCGTTCATCTGGTATGAGCTGCTCCTTCCGAAATCTTTTGTCTTCTGCCTCATGACTGCAAATCTTGCCAATCCTACATCTCCTGTCCTGTTCAGCGCTGCGCTGTAATGCTCGAATATTTCTGTCAGTCTCCTGTTTATGCTGTAAAGCGTTTCGCCTTTGACATAATGCGCTATCAGGACATCGACTTCAAGGCTTGAGAGGAAAGGATTGCTGACAAAATCAAATGCGAGAGTAGGGTTTATCCTCCTTGTGTTCCTCTTCCCATAATCGATCGAGAAATCCCTACCTAACCTGAGCTGCATGAATTGTGCTGTCTCAAGGGCAGCTGGATGGGAACCCATCACTCTTAGGTTCTTCTGGCTTTCAAAATCGCCATCAGGAGCAGAGCTGTATATGTCTTCATACTGTATGAGCCCGGAATCAGTGACAAATGGGTTGTTTATGTGGACGCTGTTGAATCCCTTGCTCTTTGATTTTATCATTCCTTCGAGGGACCTGCCGTAGATCCTTGGGTTTTCTATTGCGCTCATGCCTCCCTCGACCCAGAGATTCTTTGATCCCTCTTTCTTCTGTATGCGATCCACAAGTATCCTTTCAAGGTCTTCGATAGGGCATTGCAGCAATCCCTCTTTGCCATTGATCGGGAACTTGGGGCTGTAAGATAGGGTGCCTTCCTGCATCTTCTGCGTCTCATCCTTTTTGAATGCCTGCCATCTCTCAAGCCATTTTATAAGCTGGGGCTGGGTCGTTATTATGGTGTGGCCGATTATATACCTTGCAGGATCACAGAATAAGGTGTTTGACCCCGATCTTATGGCTACCCCGTAATTCCTGGGGAGGATTATGTTCGTTTCTGGGATGTTAGTTTCAAGAATATCCGCCCCGGAGTCATTTTCCTGCCCTGTTCCCTTGCCTGTATGCCCTGTATCCTGCGCCATATGAGGGAGAGTGCATCAGGAGTATAAATAAGATTGCGGTGATAAACATCACCACAAAATTTATATAGTGATAAATGAGGGGTTTTCCAATGGACATAAAAGTGCTTGAGGATGCAGGATTAACGAACACAGAAGCCAGGATCTACACTATGCTGCTGAGGTCAGGCAGTGCTATGGCCGGGAAGATATCAAGGGATACAGGCATCCACAGGAGATCGGTCTATGATGCCATAGAGAGACTTGTTGAGAAAGGCCTTGTGTCCTACATAAAGACGAATAACAGGAACTATTTCCAGGCAGAGGATCCAAAGAGGTTCATTGAGCTGCTCAAGGAGAAGGAAGAGGGCATAAAAGCCGTGCTGCCTGAGCTTGAGGGCCTGAAAAAGATGGCTCCAGAGACAAAGGAGACTACATTCTACAGGGGTAAGCTGGCAATAAGGTCGATTTTTGACGACCAGATAAACGAAGGGGGTGAGATACTTGTCCTTGGGGGCTCTGAGAATGTCAATGAGATAATGGGCTACTATTTCATACATTATGATAAGGAAAGGAAGAAAAAGAGGATAAATGTGAAGATAATATTCAGGGAATCCGCCAAGAAGGGAGATTATGTCAAAAACATACCTTTGGCAGACATAAGATACATACCTGACAAGAACTCATCCCCTCTGGCAATAAATATCTATGGCAACAAGGTTGCCATAATCCTATGGACAAATGAGCCCATAGGCATATTAATAAAAGAGAAGGCCATTGCAGACGGATATACTAAATATTTCGATATGGTATGGGAAAGCGCAAAAAGATGAGAGATCCGGAAAGATGAAAACCAAAAAGATTAAAAAAGAAGAATGAAAATCCTGATCATAGCGAATCCGAAATCGGGGAAGGGCGCTGCAAAAAAAGTGATGCCCAGGCTGAAGAATTTCTTTGAAAAAAATTATGCTGAGCTGGATGTATACTTAACAAAAAAACAGAATGATGCGACTGCTAAAGCTAAGGGCGCTGCAAGATCAGGGAGATATGACATCATTGCGGCCTGCGGCGGTGATGGTACAGTGAATGAGGTGCTTAATGGGATGGTCATGGCAGGGAAAAAAGGAAAAAAAGTGAGATTTGGGGTCATACCGCTGGGAACAGAGAATGTCCTGGCCCAGGAGACAGGGATCCCTTTTGACACATTAAGCGCTGCAAGGGTCATATTGGAAGGGAAAACCATAAACATCGACCTTGGCAATGCAAACGGAAGATACTTCGTCCTTATGGCAGGCATAGGATTTGATGCGCATGTGGCTTCAAAGCTTAAGCCTTTTGTCAAGAAGATAATAGGGAGGGCTGTATATCCAATTACAGCCTGGAACGAGCTTCTGAAGTATAAACATTCTGAGCTCGATATAACCATTGACAGGAAGATAAAGACTAAAGGGACCTACATAGTCGTAGGCAACATAAAGAATTATGGGGCCGGGCTTAAGATCACGCCCAAGGCAAGCATAAGCGACGGTTTTGTCGATGCCTGCATATTCAAAGGCAAAGACGTCTTCAGTTTCCTGGAATTTATCGGGGGCACTTTCACCAAGAAGCATATGGATCTCTCAACAATAGAATACCACAAGGCAAAAGAGGTCGTTGTAAGGTCAAAGGATAAAGTGTTGTGCCATGTCGACTGCGAGGTCATAGGCACTACTCCTGTGAGGATAAAGGCATGCCCCGGCATTGTGAAGATGATAGTACCTTAAAAGAATTATTAAGATGTTTTTACCTTTGATTTTATCTTCTTTTACCTCCACTCCAAGTGAGCCTACTCTCTCGGCCTTATTTATCGTCCTTCAATACCCTCTCAATCTCCTCTTTTGTTGTTGAATCGACGGTTGAGAACAGAGACAATAATCCTGCCTTCAATCCTGCCCCTTCTGTCACAAGGTCATGCGTCATGGGGTACAATGTCCATCTCTTCTCCGTCTTTGAGAAAGGATTTATGAAATAGATGCTGAAATGCCTCTTGAATTTTGCAAGTTTTTCCCAGCTCTTTATAACTGCGTCAAATGCTTCCTTGGTGTTGTAGACTGCAAGCGAGCAGTTATCATGGCCCTTGAGCCTGTCAAGAGATGATATGAGATTAGAATTGTCAAGGAACGGCTCGATAAGGTATATGTGCTCTTTTCCGTCCTTAAGCTTTGCTATGACAATCTCCTCTTTCTGGCTGATCTCAAGGATATTCTTCACTATGAGATCCTTGTTCTTCACAAACCTCGCAACCCATTCTGCAAGATAATCCCGCGGATTTGCTATCCTGATCACCTGTTTTTTTGTTTTGATTGCCCTGATTTCTCTTTGCTTATGTCTTCTATCACGTTATGGTGCTCTTTTGTAGGTTTCTCGAAATAAGGCAGTATCTTCAAGAGCCTTGGAATCCTCTGTATCGGCCTTATCAGCCTGACAATCAACCTTGTGCGGCTCAGCTTCTCTGTTCTTTCTGCTGTCTTCATGAGCCTCAACCCTTCCCTCTCGAGCACTATGCCCTCATGCAGTATTGTCGGAGGCTCCATAAAGAGCTGCGGCAGGTTTGATATGAGGTATATCTGCTCAAAAAGCCTGAAAACAAGGAAAAATGGGAAGACTGCAATTATATCCAACCAGTGTTTTTTGAGAAACTCAGGTATTTTCCTGACTTTGATGTATTTGAACACAAGATCTATGCAAAAAACCGCCAGTATGAAGTAATCGAGCACTGAAACATAAAATTCATACGGGCTTATCAGCTCTTCGAACGCAAGGTCAACTACTATCAGGACAAGCAATAAGATGACAAGATAAGGGATGCTCTTATCTATCACATATTCGATTTTATGGAGTATGTCATGGATCTTCTCTTTTTTTACCATGAAGACCGAGATAAGGTTTTTATTTATTAATGTTTCTGATGGATTTGTTGATTGGGGGGCATGGCTGATTGAGAGAGACAAAGATTAATAAATGGATTCTGCGCATGATATGCCTGATATTCATGGACGATTCAAACATCGGCAAGGTCATCTCGATCCTGAAGAAAGAGACGAAAGGATATGTCATCCCAATAGTCACAGAAGTGGCCGGCAGAGATGATCCTTTCCTTGTGCTCATCTCCTGCCTTATAAGCCTCAGGACAAAGGACCAGGTGACGGCAAAAGCGTCTGCAAGACTGTTCAGGCTGGCAAAAACTCCTGCAAAGATGATGAAACTGAGTGTGAAGCAGATTGAGGATGCGATCTATCCTGCGGGATTCTACAAGACAAAGGCGGGAAGGATAAAGGATATATCAAAAGTTTTGGCTGAAGATCATGGTAGCAGAGTCCCTGATGAGATTGATGAATTGCTGAAATTAAAAGGAGTAGGAAGGAAGACCGCAAACCTGGTCGTCACTCTTGGCTATGGCAAGCCTGGAATCTGTGTTGACACGCATGTGTATAGGATATCCAACAGATTAGGATATGTAAAGACAAGGAACCCGTTTGAGACTGAGATGGCACTGAGGAAAAAACTTCCTAAAAGATACTGGCTCATCTACAACGACCTCCTTGTCGCATGGGGGCAGAATGTCTGCGTCCCCATAAGCCCGTTCTGCAGCAGATGCACTATTGCGAAGTACTGCAAGAGAGTTGGTGTCGGGAAAAGCAGATAAGGCATAAACTCATGTTTGATATGCCTTACATCTGCTTAATATCTCTTCTGCCCTGCTTACAGTCAACGAGGTGTCTTCCCTAATAACAACATAAACTATCTTCTCAAGCGCTTCTAAGTCCAAGGATGTGCCAATCTCTGCTGCTGGCGCGAGCTCATTCAACCCGACGCCTATCGCGCCTATGCGCCTTCCATGATTATCAGGCAAACTGTGCCTTTCTTTCTCTACGATCTCGAACAGCCTGTTTATCGCCCGGACAGCCTCTTTCCTGTTGCCGTTATATCCCTCTAGCAGGCAACTTATTGTGCCAGGATAGTGTTTTGCATACTGCTTGAATTGTTCGTTCATGCCGTCAGTTTTCATTTTTCTCGCTCCATTGCTTTTCATACTATTGACCGGATCCGAAAGCAAGACTTAGCAGTTTACCAAGAAGAAACGATGAAGGCTCTTACCCAGCTAATGCTAAGCAAGGCTTTTACCAAAAGTAAAAGAATCCGGTCTTCTGACTGGCAAAATCTCCTTTGTCTGATTTTGCTGTCATTCCGATCATTAGCATGGTGACGCATAGGGTATATTTAAAACTTTCTATAAAATAGGCTGTTTCCAACTGGACATGGGCAGGCAAATTATTTAAACAAACGCTTAAACCCATTTTCCATGATCAGGAACAGCTTCATCTTCCTCGACAGGATAAGCAAGAACGCTGAAAAGAGGATATGGCAGCAGGGCATAGACAGCTGGGATTCTTTCATTGAAGCGAAGAGGATTGACGGCATTTCCGGGCTGAGGAAAGGCCATTATGACAGGCAGATAGACGAGGCAAGAAGGCATCTTTATTCCATGAACTCAGCATATTTCACGAATATGCTCACAAGAGGTGAGACATGGAGATTATATCCCTTCTTCAAAGAGGATGCCGTTTTCCTTGACATAGAGACGACAGGCTATTACGGCAATATAACTGTGATAGGGCTTTATGACGGCATTGACACAAAGATGATGATAAAGGGAGTAAACCTGGACAAGGAGATAATAAAGAAAGAGCTGTCAAAATATAAATTGATTGTGACATTCAACGGCTCTTCATTCGACCTTCCTGTCATTGAGAGATATTTCCAGGGCGTTGTCCCTTATATACCACATATTGACCTGAGGCATGTCTGCTCAAAGATAGGCCTGACAGGCGGCCTCAAATCCATAGAGAGACAGTTGAACATAAAAAGGCTGCCTGAACTGGATAATGTCACAGGAGAGGATGCAGCAAAGCTGTGGAGGGTATTCAGGGCGACAGGTGATGAATATTACCTCAATCTCCTGCTGAAATACAATGAGGAGGATATAATAAACCTCAAGACTATCGCAGATTTCGCTGTGAAGGGATTATGGAGGAAGACGAGATACGGTGAAAATGTTGACGAAAAACGGAATGATGGAAAATAATGGAAAAAGAGGCTGAATGAATGGACTTTTTCGCGCATATCGCATGGGCTTATATAATATTCAACAAGCTAAAAAAAAGGGAATTCTGTCTTGCCCTGCTTTTTGCTGCTTTGCCCGATATTATAGGTTGGGGGGGATTTATGTTCTATAACCTTTTCAATGGAAGATTCGGTCAGCCAGACCTTACAAAAATACCAAGCTGGACATGGATGTTGTATGATATTTCCCACAGCCTTGTTGTATTTGGTGTTATTCTGTTGGTAGTCTGGCTCATATACAAAAAAATACCCTTATTCATGCTTGCATACCCCATTGAGATATTGATGGACATCCCCACTCATTCAAGGGAATTCCTGCCGACACCGTTCCTCTGGCCCGTCTCAAACTGGCATTTTCCTGGGTTCTCATGGGGGCAGGGATGGTTCATGATATTGAACTGGTCGCTTATATTGGGTGGGATTGTTTATGTGAGTAGGGAGAGGATAAGAGGGCTTTGGCGTGCAAAAAGGAGCAGATAAGTTTATATATAATCTTCTATCTTAATAACATTATGAAACATATTGGTTGGTGTTTGGATAAGATACAGATTGTGATGGCAGACATACCCAGAGAGGTGATTTCTCAGCAAGATAAAGACAAGGCAAATAAGATACTTGACGAAGTCCAAGAATATGCGGATACTTTAGCTAAACTGGTGCTCAATCCCAGATTCAAGGAATACCTGAATAAGCTAGAAAGATCTTCGATCGAGGGGATCATGCTGCAGGCGCATGAGATCGAAGAATTGTTCAAGGATCTTGAGCATATGCTGCATTTGCTGGACCTATACATCAAAAATCTGAGGGATATAATCCTAAATCATCCTGAACAGTGGGGTGGAAAGGCAGACCAACTGGTCCTTACGATCCACCAAAAGTTCGGCGGTGAGAGGGGGGAATTGCGCAAGGTATTCCAAATTGCCATTCATGCAAGGGAAGAATTGGAACAGATCGTAGATTCTGAAAAACATTTGGCGGAATTTCTTGAGATAAGATGAATATGATTATTATGTATTCACTTGAATACTTCCCCAGTCTCCATGCTCCAGAAAACAAGGTCAAGCTCGTCGATATTTATCCTGTGTTCTTCGCAGAAGGCCTCAAGCTCCTTCTCAAGACCCAGATACTCTTTCCTTGACAGGGTCTTTGGCAGCTTATGGACAGCGCCATGCCTCAGCATATTCTTCAGTATGTGCCTGTCCAGTATCGCAAGGCCCCTGAATCCTATGTTCCTGAGGAAATGGCTGGCCTCTTTGTAGCTTATCCCTTTCACGTTCCTGACAAGGAACTCGCGTAATTCTTTTGGATCTGCTTTTTTCTTCTTAGCTTCCTTCACTTTTTCCAGGACCATATTGATCTTTCCCTTGAGCTCCACAAGGTACTTCGCCTTGTTGTTGTGGAACCTAACATTGCCTATGAGGTATCTTGAAGGGTTGAAATCATTGTGCAGGAAATCCTTGTCCTTTAGGATGGAGACTGAGATGTCGCACCTTCTTGCTTTTGACTGGGGGGTGCATAGGCAGAAACATAGCTCATAGAACCAGTCCTTTTCAGGCACTTTTGAGAAATCCGCCAGCCTTCCCTTTATCTCAGGCTTGTTTTTCCAATAAAAATCAAGAAGTTCCCTTATTTCTTCTTTTTTGGTTTTCCGCAGTGCCCGCATGACATCCACACCCCTCTTGGGGTTTTATATTTTATGGAAAATATTTTATGAAAGATGATTTATTGAAATAAGATCATTTCTTTTTCTTCTTTTTCGGCTTTTCACAGCAGCAACATCCCATGATTGCACCTCCTTTTTATTAGTTCATCGAATCAATCTAATTGCAGCACTTGTCATTGTTCGTTTTGACTTCATGGTATTTCGCATCATGGACGTCCATATCATCTATCATATCCTTCTGCTGCCAGTCCTTGACCCATTGGCCCACTTCAAATATCTTTATCTTATTGTCTTTCGTGTTGCATATTACCCTGTTTATTCCTGCATTGAGTATCATCTTCTTGCATATGAAGCAGGGCGATATGTCTATAAGGGTATTATCCCCGCCATATATCCTCTTGCCGAATATATACATGTCCGCCCCTTCTATGTTTGTCCCTGCCCTTGATGCGTTTATTATTGCGTTCTGCTCAGCATGGACGCTCCTGCACAGCTCATACCTGTGCCCTGAAGGGATATTCAGCTCCCGCCTCAGGCAGTTGCCCCTCTCCCAGCAGTCCTTTGTCTTCCTTGGGGCTCCGACATATCCAGTAGAGATTATCCTCTTATCCTTAACTATCAACGCGCCTATCCTTGCGCTCATGCAGGTGCCCCTTTCAGCGACATCCCTCGTTATAGCAAGGAAATACTCGTCCCATGAAGGCCTTTTTGAATGATCTTGCTGTTCTTGGTCTTTTGGCATTGTATCCCTTTTATATCTTATTGTTCATTATTTATCCTTCTTTTTTAACAGATCATCGACATTTTTTCTCAGCTTTTCAAGTGAACCATCATTGATCATGGTTAAATCGGCCATGCCCATGCAGTTAAGCAATTGCTGGCCTGTCTTGCCCCCCTTGAGCTGGACTTCCTCCTGCCCCCTGAATTTCTCGAAGCTGACAGAGTCCGAGGCCCTTTTCCTCAGCTTTATCCTGTCGTATCTCAGCTCTATCGGGGCATCGACTGCGATCAATATAAATCTTTTGTTTTTCTTCAATTCCTCTATTTCGGCAGGATTCCTTATGCTGTCCACTATGAAATCCTTATTTCCGTGCATTTCGCCTTCCTTTATCCTCTTGAGGACCCTCTTGCTCAATGTAGCAGGGCCTTCCTTTGCCCTCAGTTCGTTGCCTACTGTAATAAGGTTGTCAAGGCCCTCGTCAAGGCCTCTTTTTTTTACCTCTGCCCTTATTTCGTCAGACAATGAAGTGTATTCGAAGCCTTTCTCTTTCAGCATCTCTGCTACTGTGCCTTTGCCTGCGCCGTTTGTGCCGGTTAAACCTATTATCATATTGTCGCCTGTGTTTTATCGAATGATGTCAAATAGTTGATATCAATATTCTATCCCTCTTCTCGCCGAAACCCCCTTGTCGAAATAATGTTTCACAAGCTTCATCTCTGTGACAAGATCAGCCTTCTCTATTATCTCCTGCGGGGCGCCTCTGCCTGTGAGCACAAGCTCTGTGTTCTTCGCTTTGTTCCTCATCAGCGCAAGTACGGCCTCAGAGCTTATTATGTTCTTCCTCAGGGCATTATTTATCTCGTCCAATATCACAAGATCATATTCTCCTGAGACGGTTGCCTCTTTCGCATGCTCCATCGCTTCAAATGCCAATGCCTTCTCTTCCTGATCCTGCAGGAAGCAGTTCCTGCATTCCCCGCATTGTATATCTTCCCTTATGAAATCGACAGGAAAACTGTCTTTCTCTCCGTCAAACCCTGAAAGCTTTAGCTGCCTCTGCTCCTTCACGCAGGGTTTGCCATACTGGTAGATCTTTATGTTTGGAAGATAATTTTTTATCGCTATATACTCGCCAGTATAAGCGCCGCCTTTGAGGAACTGGACTATGCAGACCTTGAGATTCTGGCCTGCAGCCCTCAACGCAATCCCCATTGAGGTGGTGGTCTTGCCCTTATTATCCCCAGTATACACATGGACCATTCCCAGATTTTCCTTTCCCATCAAAACCACATTCCGTCATTTATCCTTATCATGCTGCCAAAATCATTCAAGAGCAGTAAGAGTAGCCGCACGAAGGGCATGTGGCGCAGCCGCTCTCGAACTTGAGCTTGCTGCCGCACTCAGGGCATATCTCATCCCTCTGCTCTTCCTTCTTCTCCTCTTTTTTCTTGGCTTTTTTCTCCTCAGCATCTGTGACATCTATGTTCAATACCTGCTCGCCCCTGCTCCTGTCCCTGTAGACCGTAACGCCTTTGCATTTAAGCTTGTAAGCCTGCATATACACGTTCTCGACGTCCCTTGTTGTGGCGCTGTGGGGGAAATTCACTGTCTTTGACACTGCATTGTTCGTGTATTTCTGGAATGCGGCCTGCATCCTGACATGCCATTCAGGCGTCACATCATGCGCAGTCACATAGACCTTCTTCACGGACTTTGGTATCTCATCGAAGCTGTGCAGTGATCCCTTGTTCGCTATCTTCTTCAGCAGATCTTCAGAATAGAACCCTTTTTCCCTGGATATGATCTCAAAATACTTGTTTGTGTACAGGAGATCCTGGCCGTCCATGACCCTTTTTATGAAAGATATGGCGAACAATGGCTCTACGCCGCTGGCTACATCCGCTATCATGCTTATCGTGCCCGTTGGAGCGATAGTAGTCCTTGTCGCATTCCTTACCCTATCCTCTTTCTTGCCAGTGTCATAGATGCTGCCCTTGAAAGCAGGGAAAACTCCCCTTTCTTTCGCCAGCTCTGCTGATTTTGCCATGGCCTCATCATCTATGAACTTCATGACCTTCTCTGCGAGCTTCAGGGCTTCTTCAGAATCATATGCCAGGTCAAGCTGGAACAGCATGTCAGCCCACCCCATCACACCTAATCCTATCTTCCTTGTCTTCAGGGTCTGCTCTTTTATCTTATCTATCGGATAAGAGTTCATGTCTATGACATTGTCAAGGAAATGCACGGCCTGATGTATGATCTTCCTCAGCTTCTCGTAATCGACTTCCCCATCCCTGACAAAATTCGCCAGGTTTATTGAGCCTAGATTGCACGACTCGTAAGGGAGCAACGGCTGTTCTCCGCAGGGATTTGTGCTCTCGATCTCGCCTAAGTTCGGAGTCGGGTTGTATTTGTTTATCTCGTCTATGAAAACTATGCCCGGATCCCCGTTCTTCCATGCCATCATCACTATGAGATCGAATATGCCCCTTGCAGGGACTTTCCTGATGGCCTCTTTCGTCCTGGGGTTCAAGAACTCGAATTCCTTGTCCTTCTCGAGCGCCTTCATGAACTTTTCTGTCAAAGCCACTGAGAAGTTGAAGTTGTTGAATACATTGTCCTTCTCTTTTGCGACTATGAAATCCATTACGTCAGGATGGTCGACCCTCAGGATGCCCATGTTCGCCCCTCTTCTCTTCCCGCCCTGTTTTATCACGTCAGTGGCCGCATCAAAGACCTTCATGAAAGACAATGGCCCTGATGATACCCCTTTCGTCGATTTCACCCTGTCGCTCTTCGGCCTCAGCCTTGAGAATGAGAATCCTGTGCCTCCGCCGCTCTTGTGGATCAATGCGGTGTTCTTTATGGCATCGAATATCTCCTCCATAGAATCGCCAACGGGCAATACGAAGCATGCTGAAAGCTGCTGTATCTCATTGCCTGCGTTCATCAAGGTGGGGGAATTCGGCAGGAAATCAAGGTTCGCCATCATCTCATAGAAAGACTGCTCTACTTCCCTCGCTTCATCTTCTTTTGCGCCGTGCTTCCTGTCAGCCGAGGCTATGTTCCTGGCCACTCTCCTGAAAAGCTGGTTAGGCGTCTCTATGATGTTCCCGTCGTTGTCCTTCCTGAGGTATCTTTCGCTCAGCACTTTAAGCGCATTCACGCTGAGCTTTGTCTCGACAAGCCTTCCCATCACTGCTGTCTTCTCTGCCCTCAGCTCGCTCCTCTTCTGCCTGTAGAGTATGTATTCCTTCGCTGTCTTCGCGTGGCCTGTCTTCATGAGAACCTTTTCGACAGTGTCCTGGACTTCCTCGACTGTAGGTATCTTTTTTCCGTCAAAGATGGCGTTCAGCTCGTCAGCGACCATGGCAGAAAGCTCCTCTGCAATCTTCCTGTCCTTTCCGCCCACTGACTCTGCTGCCTTGAATATGACATCTGTTATCTTCTCTTTATCGAAATCGACTATCCTTCCGTCCCTCTTCTTTATCTTCTTAACATCTGTGTCTGCCATCTTATGCCTCCTCTTTTTTACTGAATCATTGTTTTTTCTTTGTTTTTATCGGTTTTTAGTTTTTTTACCGGCTTAACTTTTATTTTCCTTCATTTTATCACGTTGAGATTCATTTCTTCAGCTTTCCGAGCTCCTCTTCAAAGGATTTCGGATCATTAAACTCCTTATAGACAGAAGCGAACCTCAGATAAGCCACATCATCAGTCTTTTTCAGCTTTTTCATGACTATGTCTCCTATAGACCTTGCAGGGATCTCCTTCTTTCCCTTGTTGAGTATATCAGATTCTATGTCATCGACCATCCCTGCCAGCATCTCATCGCTTATGGGCCTTTTCTCGCATGCTTTCCTCATGCCCAGAAGTATCTTCTCGCGGTCAAACTCCTGTTTTGAGCCGTCTTTCTTTATCACTGAAAGGGAAATCTGGAAATTCTCGTATGTCGTGAAGCGTTTGCTGCACTTGAGGCATTCCCTTCTGCGCTTTATAGAACTAGAATCAGGGCTATCCCGCTTGTCCATCACCTTGCTTTCAGCATGGGAGCAGTATGGGCACCTCATTTTTACACTCCTCTGAATAACCTCTTTTTTGACGTTTGTTACTTCAAGATAAAGAAACACAATATCTTGTGTTTTCCAAGATAAAAACCACAATATCTTGTATCTGTAAGGAAATCTGTTGAGCATTATAAATATTCTTATTGTGTGGAATATATTTTTAGTAGATTGTATTTGGTAGGTTGTTTTTTAGGACAACTTAGCTGTTTTTTTGATATTTTTGAAAAAAATAGAGAAAAGTAAAAGAAAAAAATAATAAAAATCACGCCTTATACACTATATCCCCTTCCCTGACCTTGTCGATGACCTTCATGCCTATCTCCTGGCCTTTCTTGGCCTCTGTGACCTTGTCATGGTCTATCTGCATCGATTCGACCTTCTGCTTCAGGTTGGTGGTCGCTCCTTCTATGGATATCACATCGCCGGCCTTGAGGCTGTTTTCAATCTTCACTACTGCGACGCTTATGTGCGAATAGAAATGGGTGACTTCGCCTATCTTTGTCCTCTGCACAAGCTTTGCGGCCGGTTTCACTGCCCGTTTCAGTGAGGATTTCTTTGCCGCTGCCTTCTTTGCGGGCTTTGCTGCCTTTCTCATCACTTTTTTCTTAACGGCTTTCTTTGCAGCTTTCGCTCTCTTGAATTTGGGTTTCTTTGATGCCTTTGACTTAGAAGCCTTTTTTGGCTTGGATTTTGCCTTCTTTTTTGCCATATATTTCACCCCTCCTTTGGCTCGTTAAGGCAAGGAGGTATTTAAATTTAATGAATGGTCTATCAAAACCATGAAATCCCCTGCTCAAAACCTTTTATAACGACACCAAAAGCCTTATAAATATCCTTCCAACTGACTTATAAAGATATATACGCGAGTATATACGACAGAAACCCCCAAACAGCCCCATAGTTTCTCCGGCAAGGTGATTTCTAATGATAATTTACAAAGAGAAGCAGGACAGCGAAGAGAAATTGCTGAATATACTGAACCCTACAGTCAGGAAGTGGTTCTTCAGCAGGTTCAAGGAATTCTCACTCCCTCAGCTTTTCGGCGTGACAGAGATACATTCCAGGAAGAATATACTTGTGTCTGCCCCTACTGGAGCTACAAAGACGCTGACTGCATTCCTCTCTGTGCTTAACGAGCTTGTCGATTCTGCTGAAAAAGGCATATTGGAGAACAAGATCTACTGCGTTTATATTTCTCCACTCAAGGCGCTGAACAATGACATAGAAAAAAATCTTGTAGAGCCATTGAAGCAGATTGAGGATATCGCCGGCAAAAAACTCGGCATAAGGGTCGCTGTAAGGACAGGAGACACTACAACGACCGAGAAATCCGCGATGCTGAGAAATCCGCCGCACATATTGATAACGACGCCTGAAAGCCTTGCCATAATCCTGGCCTCAATAAAGTTCGTCGATCATCTGAAGGCAGTCGACTGGGTGATAATAGATGAGATACATGCGCTTGCAGAGAACAAGAGGGGGGTGCATCTTTCATTGAGCGTCGAAAGGCTGCAGAGGCTCAGCAGGTACACTGCAAGAGTGGGGCTTAGCGCCACTATCGCCCCATTGGAAGAGATAGCCAAATTCCTTGTCGGGTCTGAAACAAGAGACAAGGATAGAGGGGACAAGGAGAGAGACTGCATAATCGTTGATGTCCAGTTCCTGAAGAAGATGGACCTCAAGGTGCTGAGCCCTGTCCCGAACCTGATAGAGACCGAGCACAACATAATGCACAATGAGATGTATGTGCTGATGGACAGGCTCATACAGGAGCACAAGACTACATTGATATTCACGAACACGAGGTCTGCGACAGAACGTGTTGTACATCATCTCAAGGAGAAATTCCCTAAGAATTACACTGAGAACATCGGGGCCCATCATGGGAGCCTGAGCAAAGAGCTGAGGTTTGAGATAGAAGAAAAGCTTAGGAAAGGTGAACTTAAGGTCGTTGTGAGCTCGACAAGCCTTGAATTGGGGATTGATATAGGCTATATAGACCTGGTCATCCTCCTTGGCAGCCCGAAAAGCGTTGCGAGGGCCCTGCAGAGGATAGGCAGGAGCGGCCACAGGCTGCATGAGACCACAAAAGGCAGGATCATAGTCCTTGACAGGGATGACCTTGTCGAATGCTCTGTCCTCCTCAAGGCGGCAATCGAGAAGAAGATAGACAAGATCCACATCCCTAAGAACTCCCTTGATGTCCTTGCACAGCACGTCCATGGGATTGCGCTCGAAGGGCAGATACATTTTGATGAGATGTTCGATATCGTCAGAGGCTCATACTGCTATGAAAACCTGAAAAGATCCGAGCTGAAGGAGATCGTCGAATATCTTGCAGGCAAATTCATCTCGCTTGAGGACAGGAACATCTACGCAAAGATATGGTATGATGAAAAGACAGGCATGATGGGCAAAAGAGGGAGATTGAGCAGGGTCATACACATGACGAACATCGGCACGATACCTGATGAGACTGGAGTCAAAGTAAAGCTCGGTGACAGGATAATAGGTGTCATAGAGGAGGCTTTCCTGGAAAGGCTCAGCAGAGGGGACATCTTTGTCCTGGGCGGTGAAGTCTATGAATTCCTTCATGCGAGAGGGATGTCCATACAGGTGAGGGCATCGCCGCAGAGGCCCCCCAATGTCCCATCATGGTTCTCTGAGATGCTTCCATTGAGCTTTGACCTCGCATTGGAGATAGGGAGATTCAGGAGGCTGTTGGGGGAGAAGATAGAGGCAGGGAAGACAAAAGATGCGGCCATAGAGTTCATACTGTCCTACCTTTATGTTGATCAAAATGGCGCAAACTCCATCTATGAATATTTCAGGGAACAGTTCGATTATGTCGCAGAGATCCCTGAGGATAAGAAGATACTTATAGAGAATTACAGGGATGAGGGGGGGAGGAACAATGCGGTCTTCCATACCTTGTATGGCCGGAGGGTTAATGACTGCCTCAGCAGGGCTGTTGCTTTTGCAATAGGGAGGACCCAGCATAAGGATGTCGAGCTCGGCATAAGCGACAATGGCTTCTATGTGGCGTCTGCTTCCAAGATAAACGCCCTTGCGGCATTCAGGCTCCTGAAAGCCAAGGATTTCGACAAGGTGCTCTCGAATGCTATAGAGAAGACAGAGATCCTCAAGAGAAGGTTCAGACACTGCGCAACAAGGGCATTGATGATATTGAGGAGCTATGGGGGGAGGACAAAGAACGTCGGAAGGCAGCAGGTAAGTTCCATGATACTGATGAATACTGTGAAAAGGATAAACCCTGATTTTTTCATAATCAAGGAGGCCAAGAGGGAAGTCCTTGAGGACCTCATGGATATAGAGAATGCAAAGAGGATACTGACAAGGGTTGAGAATGAGGACATAGCGATAAAAGAGATAGTGACTGTGATACCTAGCCCTTTCGCCTTCAGCCTGGTCCTGCAAGGCAAAGTCGATGTGATGAGGATAGAGGACAAAGTCGAGTTCCTGAGGAGGATGCATAAGAATGTCCTTGCAAAGATCTCCCTGAAGCAGGGTAAAAAGCTGTCAGCCAAAGAGGAGAAGGAGATCGATTATGAGGAAGTATGGAAAAATGCTGAAGAGAGGAAGCTCACGAAGGAAGAGGAAGAGAAGAAAGAGCTTAAGATCATGGTGTGGAACCTGAAAAGAGCCCCTTTATTTGCAAAACAGGAGATCATTGACATAATCGACGGCAAAAAAGAGACGGACATAAGCGAGGAATTCATATCTGCATTGAGGAAATACAGGAAAGAGATCGAGAAGACCTGGCCAAAGGAGCTCAGGAAGCTCGTTTTTGACAGGGTAAGATTAAGCTGAAAAACAAAAAAATATTTAAATCAGCAGCAGGGGTTGTAGGGTTATGGGGGGAAAGATAGTCGTTGTTGACGAGAAGGATAACTTCCTGAGGGAAGAGGAAAAATCGAGATGCCATGAGGGAGAAGGGATGCTCCATAGGGCATTCTCTGCGTTCATATTCAATGATAAGAACGAGCTTCTTATCCAGAAGAGGAGCAGGTTCAAGGTATTATGGCCCATGCACTGGAGCAATAGCTGCTGCAGCCACCCAATAAAAGGCGAAACCTATGAAGGGGCGGCAGAAAGGAGGATAAGAGAGGAGCTCGGCATCAGCTGCAAGATGAGGCTGCTTTTCAAATTCCAGTACAGCGCAAAATATGGCGATATCGGCTCTGAGAATGAGCTTTGCGCTGTCCTCGCAGGGAGATGCGGCAGTAAAATAAAGATTGGCCCTGACCCAAAGGAGATAGCAGAATTCAAATTTGTTGATGTCAAAGAACTGAAAAAGGACATTGAAAAAAATCCTGATGTATACACTCCATGGTTCAAGATGGAGCTTGGAAGGGTATTGAAAGAGATGATGATGGGATAGAGAATATGCGAAGGTGGTCAAAATCGAAGTGATGCTTGCTGAACATATGGGTATGTGCAATGGGATGAGGAAGGCAGTGAAACTTGCTGAAGAGACGGCTGAAATGTACAGAGGCAACGGCGGGGTCTATATGCTCGGCCCGATCGCCCATAACCCCCATGTCATGGCCTATTTCAAGGAGAAAGGAGTGGTGAAAGTTGATTCTATCGACGAGATAAGGGCAGAAGCAGGGACAGTGATAATAAGGGCGCATGGCGTTCCTGACAGCGTCAAGAAGAGTGCTGCAGAAAGGGGGATGAATGTAGTTGATGCTACATGCAATCTTGTCCTTAGATCGAAAGATATCGCAAAGATGCTTGAAAATGAGAAATACAAAGTTGTTATCTATGGCGAAAAAAAACATCCTGAGATAATTGGCATAGCAGGGAATCTTGCTGACCCATTGATTATTGAAGATCTTGACCAGGCAAGAAGCCTCAGTTTATACAAAACAATGGGCCTGATAGCACAGACTACAAGCATGCCTGAAAAATATGCTGAGATACAGAAAGAGCTCAGGGCCCATTGTGAATGCCTCAGGATTGAGGATACGATATGCATGGCGACGCAGAACAGGCAGGACTCAGGAAGAAAAACAGCCGAAAGGGCAGAATTGATGCTTGTCGTAGGCGATGCAAGCTCATCAAACAGCATGAACTTACTCAAGGCATGCAAGGAGGTCAATGAGTATACTTTCATGGTCAGCGATGCATCTGGCCTGAAGCCAAACTATTTCAAGGGGATAAAGAAGATCGGCCTTACTGCGAGCGCATCTTCTCCTGAATGGGTCATAAATGGCATCGTCAATGCATTAAGGGGCATGTAGCAGAAAGGAGTTTAGCAATGCCCAATATATTTTTATAACCTTCTTCTTATCTTTTACAAATGGATATATCAAAGAATATCAAAATAGTCGATTTGGGGCTGAAGATAGGCAAAACCCTCATCCTGGCAGACCTCCATATAGGCTATGAAGAGGCATTGAACAAGCAGGGACTGATGGTGCCCAGATTTCAGTTCAAAGACCTTCAGGAAAGGCTTGAGAAAATCCTGAAAAAAGCAAATCCTGACGTGATTGTCGTGAACGGCGACATAAAGCATGAGTTCGGCAGGATCTCAGGGCAGGAATGGAGGGAAACACTGAAGATACTGGATCTTCTGGCTAGGAATTCAAAGAGGGTTATACTTGTCAGGGGCAATCATGATAAAAAACTCGGGCCGATAGCGAAGAAGAGGGATATTGAGGTAGTTGATGAGTATGAGATTGGGGGAGATGATATAAAAGGAAGGGAGGGTAAGATCCTTGTCGTCCATGGCGACAAAGAGACAAGGCTGCCGAAAAACACAAGAACGATAATCATCGGCCACGAGCATCCTGCTGTCTCGATAAGAGAAGGGCAGAGAACAGAGACATTCAAGTGCTTTCTGAAGGGAAAATACAGAGGCAAAGAGCTTATTGTAATGCCGTCGTGCAACCTCGTGACAGAGGGCAGCGATATCACAAAAGAGGGTGTTCTGAGCCCGTTCCTGAAGCAGAGACTTGATGATTTCGAGGTTTTTGTGGTAGAAGATGCTGAGAGTGATAAGATATACCGGTTTGGAAAGCTGAAGAATATAAGATAGAAATCAGAGAGAATCTAAACAGAATCCTTAAGTCAGATCAACAAATCATTTCAAGGCCACGCACTTGTCCCCTCTGTAAAGGCACCCCGTCACACCATATTCAGCCCTGCAGTTCATACCGCAAGTCACTTTCCTTGCTGTCAAAGGGACATTCTTTACCTGATAGCAATTGCAGTCGCAGGGGCTTAGGAAGCAGTTTGGATCGCCGGAAGGTGTTATCTCTTTGGATTTCAGATCATCCACATTGACATTCTCCAATGGCTGTGTCTGGGGCTTGTATTCCTCCTGGGCCTGTGTTGAAGGGTCTGCTGTTGTCTTGATCTCCTGTTTTCCGGAGCAGCCTGCTAAAGAGAACGCGATAAGGCATATCAGGCTTAATGCCATTGCCATTAAGATTGTTCTTTTTTTCATTTTTTCCATATAAGCCTCAAAACCATGTCTGTTTAAATTTTTTGCTATTTTTTATGTTTTTCTTTGTTTGCCATGCTCTTCCTTAATCTCGGCAGTACAAAATAGGCCAAAATCGCAGCGATTACTATCACGCTCCAGAAAAAGGCCTCGTTTACAAGTTTCAGTGCAAAAAGAACAAGATTAGCTATAAGGAGAGCTACAAGCAGGATGGCAATTGCCTTCAGGTTCATTTAGCTTTTCCTACTATCCTGCATACTTTAGTTCCGCATTTGGGGCAGACACCTCTTATGCATTTGAGGTTGTTCTTCAAGACCGCTTCTTTTGGGTCTTTTATATCAACCTGTTTTCTGCACCTCATGCATCTTGCTTGTGGCATTTAGGCACCTCTGTTTTAAAGATTTATCCTATTTATCGTGTTTATGAGGGAGATATAGCTACTTTAGTATATAAATATATTGTATAAAAACTAAAAAATCATATATGGGCAATATATGAAAATAAGTTATATATGAAAATAATTAAAGATCCTGAAAAAATGAAGAAAATTGAAAATAACACAGAAGATCGTCTGATTGAAGGACTCATCTCTGGAATATGCCTGCAAACCTGTTCTTCTTCTGCTCCGCTTCCGCATCCTTCCTTATCTGGTCCAGTTGAATCCTCTGCACATACTCGCCTACCTGGCCTGAGCAATCCGTGCAGTATGCTTTTTTTCCGTTTGTCTTGGCTATGCATTCCCTGCACAAGAGCTTTCCGCACCATTGGCATGTCGCTATCGACTGCTTCTGGTGCTTGCTGCATTTCATTTTATTCGTTCTCCACCCTTGGAGCCAGTATGAAGCTCAGGCTCACCTTGTCAAGGGTCTTGTAATCGAGCTTCAGAGGATAGTCAGTGTTGAAATGTATCACCACTTCATCTGCAAGCTTTCCTGCCGTGATCATCTTCTTGAGGTATTCTATGGAATACTTGGCCTTCAGCTTCTCTTTTTTCCTCATGTCTATCTTTGTCGAGGAATCGTCTTTTATCTCTATATGCGCCTTGCTCAGGTCGCCTTCTGCCTCCATCATGAATCTCCCTTCCTCTGCTATGAAACTAACAGACTCTGCGACTATGTCCGCGTCCTCTATCGCCTCATTAAGGACAGTAGATTTTGTCTTTATATTGACCCCGAAATCCAGTTCAGGTATCTTCTGCTCCTTCTCCTCAGTGTTTATTATAGGCAGATAGAACGTCCTTTTTGTATTGCTCTTGAGAGTGATCTTCAGCTTTTCCTCCTCCAATTCAAGAGTGAGCATGTCATTGGGGCCCGCTCTCCTCATTATCTGCTTCATATTGTTGAGGTTTATAGCGACTTCGACAGGTTTTTTCACGTCATATTCTATGAATGAGCTTGACAGGAGCTTGAATATGACCATGGCCACATTTGCGGGATCCATCGCGACAAGCTCTATCGCCTGCGGGGTGATCTTAAAAGTAGCCTCATTCACCAGTTCAGAAATTATTGATATGCTGTCTTTCAGGTATCTTGGCTCTGCCAAACTAAGTTTCATCATATACCCCCTTTATCTGTTTTCATATAGTAAGCCTAAGTGCTATTTAAATATTTTGTATTTGGATTATAACCAATGTCTTATCGGTTTCGGATTGTTGTTGTGACCATTTTTTGTGGTGATGTAAGGGTATTGGCATTGATAGGGGCATTTTAAATCATCTGATAGACAATCTCTTGCCGTCTTCCATCGTATGCACGCTTTCGCCCCTCTTGTAGCCGAGCTCCTCTGCCAATTCCACCATTGAATCCGCCATGATGGGCTCGCAATGCGCAGGTATAAGGTGTTTTGGCTTCACCATCTCCACGAGATCCCTCAGGTCCTCTCTTGCGCAATGGCCTGACACATGTATATCCTTGAATATCCTCACGCCGATGTCCCTCATCTTCGATTCCAGTATCTCCCTGTTCTGCTTGTTCATCTCATTGGGGATTACCTTGCATGAGAAGATCACGTGATCGCCGCTTTCAAGCTTGAATGCGAATTCCTTGTTAATTATCCTTGAAAGGACCGCTTTCGGCTCCCCCTGATGGCCCGTCACGACAAGAAGGTATCTGCTCTTGTTCTTCGCTATCTTCTTCAGCTCTTTTGCGACCTTCTCCCTGTACCTGACAAGCTTAACGTCCTTTGTGAAATTTATTATCCTTATCTCCTCTCCTGCGAGCACATACTTGCCGAGGGATCTCCCAAGGAAGATTATTTTCCTGTGCATCTTCTTGCCGAATTCTATTATGGATTTGAGCCTTGCAAGATGGGATGAGAATGTCGTGATAATGACTGCTTTCCCCCTTGAATTCGTGCCTGTCATCACTTCCTTGAGCATCTCCCTTGCGACAGATTCAGAAGGGGTTTTCTTCGCATCGCCTGAGTAGATTGAATCGACTATCAGGCAGGATATGCCCTCCCTGCCTAGCTCCCTCAATCTCTGGAAATTCGGCTTCTGCCCGAGTATGGGCTGGCTGTCGAACTTGAAATCGTTTGCATAGATAAGCCTGCCATAAGGCGTGTGCAGTACCACCATCACTGTCTGGGGCGTAGAATGGGTCATGTTTATGAACTCGACTTTTATCCTGCTGGAAAGCTGATAAGTTGAATTGGGGTTCAGGGCCTTTATCTCGTTCTTAAGCTCTATCTTCTCATCCTTCAATATCGCCTGAAGGACAGCTTTCGAGTAAGGGGTGCATATTATGTCTGCATTGAATTTCTGGGAGAGGAAAGGGATTGCGCCTATATGGTCAAGGTGCGCATGAGTGGGGATGATCGCTATCACCTTATCTATCCAGTCATTGATGAGGGAGAGGTCAGGAGCTGCGCCTATCTCCATAAGCTTCTTCGGGCTGAAATCATATATGTCCTCATCCTCTGTGTAAGCGATATACTTGTCAAGATGCAATCCCAGGTCAAATATCACGACTTCGTTGTCTATCTTTACGGCAGTGCAGTTCTTGCCTACCTCATTATAGCCGCCTACAGTGCAGATCTCTATCATTTTAGGTTATTCTGGTTTAAGATTATATAAAGGTTTCTTAAGCCTCCCAAAAAGCAGATATGATAAGAGAGTTTGATAGAATAGGTTATTCTCCTGATAAAGAAACGATGCCTTCGGCAAGCGCTTAAATGATCCATGATCTATCCTAGAATATAAGTGCGGGGGAAGGGGCTCGAACCCTCGAAGGCACTAAGCCACTAGCTTGCGCAGATTCTCTCCCTTGAGGCTAGTCCATTTGACCACTTTGGTACCCCCGCAATGGTTTCATCCATTGCTGAAAATTGCAGGTACGCAATTTTCAGACCTGCAAATGCGTTACATTGGCAGTGACACCGAAACTAGCAAGGGATGTCCTCGCAAAGATGATCCCGACTCGCAAGCTCGTCTGGGATTATCAAGCTTGCCTCTCTTCGTTCGGCAAGCTTCGCTCGGAATCCCTTTCCGTACGATGTCAAAAGACAAGTACTAATTCAAAGATAATATAGAATTAATCAATGCCCTTTAAAAAATTTATGTTGTTTAGGACTGTACCATATCCGCAAATCCTAAGTTTCTTCCGGAAAAACTCCGGTTTTTTTCAGAAACTTATATAAACCATCATCCGCTTGTTCAAGATTATGACGGGAAGAAAACTGAGAAAACTCATCTTTGCATTTGGTTTGGCTGCAATCATGTTGTATGGGGTCAGCAAGGCTTATCCCAAGAACACGCCGAGCTTAACCGGTCATACTACGGCAAACATCGAATATTCCGAAAAAGAACCGATCGTGCTTTTCTGCCCGAGGGACAACTGCGGCGGAAACCTTGAATACCTGCTGAACAGGTCTGCAAAGGCCCATTGCGCATTCTTCGACCTTGACCTTGAGAATGTGATTGCCCAATTCGATGCAAGATATGGCGACAGCCGCCTTGCAGTCATAGACGCTGACAATTTCATGAAGGGGTGGGAGAATAAGACCAATCTCAGGAAAGACAGCAGGAAGGCTTTCATGCACAACAAATTCTGCGTGATCGATGATGAGATAGTCTGGACTGGCAGCATGAATCCCACTCATAATTGCGATGAGAAGAACAACAACAATGCAGTCATCATATACTCCAAAGCCCTTGCAAGGAACTACGAGGACGAGTTCCAGGAGCTATGGAAAGGCGTGTTCGGCAAAGGCGCTAAAGTGGAGAATCCAATCATAGACCTGAACGGAACGATAATCGAGAGCTATTTCTGCCCTGAGGATTACTGCGCAAATATCGAGATGAAAGAATTCAGCAAAGCCAACGAGAGCATCTATTTCATGACATTCAGCTTCACCCATCAGAAAGAAGGGGATCTTGTGAAAAAGAGGTATCTGGAAGGGATCGATGTCAAAGGGGTGTTTGAAAAGACCCAGAACAGCAAGTATTCGCAGTACTGGAAGCTCAACCAGAGCGGAGCGCCGGTAAAGCTTGACACAAATCCTGCGATGATGCACCATAAGGTATGGATAATAGACAGGAAAGTTGTGATCACTGGAAGCTTCAATCCGACGATGAACGGCGACACTGCGAATGATGAGAATATCCTGATAATAAGGAGCGAAAAGATTGCAAAAAAATACCTGGAGGAGTTTGAGTTAGTCTATGGGGAAAAGATATAGGCCGGGATAATGATATTAAAAAATTAAAATATTAAAATATTTAAAGAATGATCAGGAAATCGTCTCGAGCTTCTTCTCGATATCCTTAAGCTGCTTCTCAAGATCGACAAGCTCCCTTGTCTCTTTCCTGTCGAGTTGCTCTTCTTTCTTCTCTGCTTTTTTCTTCTCTGATCTCTTTTCCTGAGGCTTTGCTGCCTTCTGGGCCTTGAATATCAGGTCAGGGAATTCCTTCTTGAGCTTGGAATTGAGTATGGAGATCTCGCGGACTATGTTCCTTAGTTTTGAGATCTGCTCTGCCTTTTTCAGCCTTACAGCCTTCAGCCTCTCATACTTCTGCAGGGACCTTATCACCTGCTTCGAGGACTCCAGCAGGTTCCTCCTGAACTCAACAGGATTCTCTATCTTCTGGTATAATATCTCTTCTGATGCCATTTTCATGCGAACAGGCTTTTGTCTATTGTAGACACCCGTTTCTCAACATCCTCTACTTCATTCTGCCAGGCTTCAAGCTCTGACTCTTCCTCGTGGCACAGCTGGTGTATCCTGTCCAATGTGCCTCTTGCTTCAGATATCTTCTTCTTCACAATGTTTATGATATCCCTTATGTCCTCGTATGCGTCAATTTTCACGAAAATCGGTTTTTCATCCATAGTCCCACCTTCTTATCAATCATCCTTCGAAAAGCGTCCTGTCGATATACAGCAGTTTCCTCTGTATGGCCTCTACTGAGGAATGCCATGCCTCATACTCCGAATCCCCCCTGTTCTTTATCTCAGTTATATTATTAAGCGTGTCCTCGCTTTTTTCCAGGGTCTCCCTCAGCCCGTTCAACGTGTTCTTGATCTCCTTGAACTGATCAGACCTTATGAAAACCGGGCCTTTCGGCCTTGGAGTGGGCCTCAATTCTATTGGCTCTTTTATTGTGATCAGCTGGTCCCCCCCTTTCAGCTCAGCAGGAGCATGTATTGATTCCAGATCAGGCAATTCCTCTGGCACTGCGCTTGTCTCTTTCTTTTTATGCGCGGGCGTCACTTCCTGCTGGACTGCCTTCTTTATCTCATCTTCTTCAAGCTTGGGGATCTCAAGCTTCGGGAACTCAAGCTCTGGCAACTCCAGTGACGTGCTTGATGACATAGGTTGTTCATGCTTGGCCTGCTGGCCCAGATCAGATATATGTATGAAATCAGAGCCGAAATCGTCGACATGCTGAGGAGATTTTATGCTCGTATCTTCCTGGTTCAATTGAGAAGGAGGGGCTGGAGGGGCTGACATCTCCTTTGTCTGTGCAGTCTCTTTCTTTTTGCCGAATAGCCCGAATAAAGCCATCATCCACCCCTTTTTTTACAATTATTTCTACGAAAACGTGCTGTTAACACACCCTTTTTAAATAAGAAAGATATAGAGTATTAAAAGTTTTGTGAGGAGTGAGGGGGAGTGAAAGATGTTTATCCGCTATCAAAAATATCCGGGCCGCCTATGCAAAAATGACAGAGATTACCTTTATTCAAACCAAAGTCGCTGAATGCATTAAACATGCCCTCTTGAGATATATAATGAACGCCCATCCCAACCTTGTCGCTTATCTCCTTAGGAGACTTTCCCCTTGCAATATAATCATCATCAACAGTCATGTCAACTCCCCCTCCTTTGCAAAATCTCTTGATCCCGTCGTTTCCTATTATGCCTATCTGCGGAGTGTAGTTTATATGTCTTGCTTCAGCAACTCCGGCTCCAGTAAGGAGCTCTAGTTCCCTTCTGATATTATTGCCCCTTATGAGACTGTCATCAATAACAGCCACCTTCTTTCCTCTGATAAGCCTGGTTATTTCAGGGTTCAGGAAGACATTCTGGTATATGGAAAGTTTTCTTTCGTCTGCTGTGGAGCCCTGGAAAGCACGCTCACTTCTCATCTTGTAAAAGAGGTTTATGAAAGGTATGTCAAGGATTTCAGCATAGCGTATTGCTGCGGCTTCTGGGCATCTTGGAAGATATGTCACAAAATCAAGATCCTCAAAGGGAAATTCCTCTGCAAGAATCTCGCCAAGCCTTGTTCTTAAGTTCATCACAGAAACCCCATTAACTACTGATTCAACATCGCAAAGATAGTTCCATTCAAAAAAACAATGTTTTATGTCGGGCTGCACAACAACCTCCTTTTCATAAGTTCCGTCAGGATGCATATAATATACGGCTCCTGGCTGAAGGTCACCTCTGAATGCACCCCCATTCTTCCTTAAAGCGATGTCCTCGGACACTACGCAGTATTTTCCATCTTTCCATCCTAAGCCCCCTGGCTTCATTCCTTTCTTGTCTCGCATGACAATAACATCATTCCTTCGCTTATGGGCAATTGCTGCGGTAAATGATCCGGATACATTCTTCAGTATATCCCTTTCACTTGTATGATTATAAAACAGATGAAGAAGCGCTTCAGAATCGCATCCTGTCCTGCAGAGGCTCCTGTCAACCTCATACAGGGATTCGTCCAGCAGTGTCCCATTGTGCACTATTGCGGCATCGCAGTCCATGATGATTATGTGATTCCCCCTGTTCTCAACCCTGCCGCCTATGACGTGGGGATGCGCATCCTCAAGTATCTTGTCTTTCCTCCCCCTTGTCGCATACCTGACGTGCGCCATGTAGGTATGGTATCTTGAGCTGTCCAGGATCTTGTAAAGGTCAGTTATATCAAACGTGCTTACTGTACCTTTCCATTTTATCACGTCAATCCTTCCGTCGCCTATGGCAGCAATGCCTGCTGCCTCTCTGCCCCGATGCTGCAATGATTTGATGAAAGAATAGACGTCATGCAGGGTATGGGCTACAACAACTCCGCAATTATGGCTTACTTTATCTGTAATATCTTCTATCATTGGTACACTATACCAAAAACCGGGTGTTATTAATAATTCTTATGATTGAAAGAGACAATCCAAAGATATAACTCACACAACAACAATCTTTAAATAAGGCTGTTGTTAGACAGCATCCAGTGACTACGCAAAAAGTGATTCTATAGGTGGAAGCGTTCTCGTTCGGTGACAAAGCAGGTTTTCTGGAACAATAAAGCTTAAATACGGCCGGGTCTTTTTTATTTTTTTAATATGCTCAATAATTCAACTTTGCAAAAAATACTGGCGGAAAAAAGTTCTCAGATAAATCATCTTGAAGGAATCTGTTTTGATGTAGTCCCCATTGAAATAATGAAAAAAAGGATAAACACCAAAGCAGATGAGAAAGGCATTCTTCCTTTTGGAGAGATTCCTCCTTTGATTGACGGCAGCAAATCAGATCTACCAAAAGATAAGATGAAATATATCGACGGTACAATCGAAAACACTGTTGCCGTCATGATAAGTAAATCCGATTCGGTCGATAAATATGGGCTGTTCAAAATCCAGTCATATGATAAGAGACTGCGCGATTATTATTTAGTGAGGTGGTTTTTGCTCTTGAACGCAGTCTATACTACTCTTTCAAAAGGTATGGCAAAAGGTCTGTGTGTAAACACCGAAGGATATGGGCGTGATGTCATAGTGGGCTCTTTGTTATATGACCCATCAAAATTCAGCATAGTCTGCGGAGCAGGCGCAAACGAAAACAAGTCGAAGATGTGCCACGAGAATGAGTGCGCGAATAATTGCGTCGGCGTTAAGATGAACAAAAAGGGCGTTTACGATATAAATATTGATGAGGTGATGAAATACTTCAAATCTAATGGCAGTCGCTAACTTTATAAAATCTCTTTCTTTATTATTTTTTATATGAAACCGGCAAGGCACTGGGAGCCATACAAGGAGAAGGAAAGCGGAAAGAAGGATATTGTCCAGTGCCGTCTCTGCCCGCACAATTGCGTGATTGCAGAAGGCAAGAGGGGCATCTGCAGGGTGAGGGAGAACAGGGAAGGGAAGCTTTATGCGATGTCATACGGCAAAGCCGTCTCCCTGAATGTCGACCCGATAGAGAAGAAGCCCTTGTTCCATTTCATGCCGGGCACTGAAAGCCTTTCTTTCGGCACAGCGGGCTGCAACATGAGATGCGGGCACTGCCAGAACTGGGAGATTTCGCAGGCAAAGCCCGAGGATTTCCCGACCCCTGAAACAAGGCCTGCAGATATCATAAAAAGAGCTAAGCAGAAAGGATGCAAGTCCATCTCTTATACATACACTGAGCCAACGATCTTCTATGAATATGTGTATGACACTGCTATGCTCGCAAGGGATGAGGGCATAAAGAATATCATGGTCAGCAACGGGTACATAGAGAAGAAACCATTGCTTGAGCTTTATCCCCTGATTGAGGCGGCAAATATAGACCTCAAGGGATTCAATGAGGAATTCTATGCGAAACAGTGCGGCGCAAAACTTAAGCCAGTGCTTGAGGCATTGAAGATGATAAAGAAAACAGGGACATGGCTCGAGATAACCAACCTCATAATCCCCACAAAGAATGATGACATGGAAGAGATAAGGGAGATGTGCGATTGGATAGCCGGCAATCTCGGAAAGGATGTGCCGTTGCATTTCTCGAGGTTTTTCCCCATGTACAAGAACCTTGACCTCCCACCTACACCCGTCGAGACCATCGTGAAAGCGAAGGATGTCGCTGTCAGGGCCGGCCTGCATTATGTTTACATAGGGAATGTTGTCACAGAGAAGGATGAGAATACCTACTGCCCTAAGTGCAAAAAGCTTCTTGTCGGGAGATCTGGGTTCGGCGTTGTGAGCAATAACATAAGGGATGGGAAGTGCATTTATTGCAGGGAGAAGATTGCAGGGGTATGGAAGGGGGATGAGGATGAGATTGCCTAAAGAGATAAAAGAAAGCATATGGGTAAAAAACTGGTCAGGAAATTGGTGTACTGCCTTTGCTTCTTTGTACTGGTTGTATACTACAAACCTGAAAAGTTATATAGGGAAGAACGTGAACTACCACGGGTTTCGCTTCGCTCAACCCGTGGCGTCTCGTGCCTAGCATGAAAAGTTGAAGAGCG
>PCXZ01000012.1 GCA_002762985.1 Candidatus Woesearchaeota archaeon CG10_big_fil_rev_8_21_14_0_10_44_13
CGATAGAAGAGATGCAGGAAGCATTGGAAAACTTTTGGGCCGAACATATTTTTATGCAAGATTTTATGCGTTACTTATGTCGTTGACTATAATGGGAATAAATTTATAAATACCCCTTTTCTAAATACCCCCTGAGAGGCATGAGTGAATTGGAACAACCCCAACGGATAAATGTGGATCTTTCTAAGCCCCACCATGAGACAATATACAGCATGCTGCTTGAAGGGGATGAGATCACATGGCAGTCTCTGCTTTATGAGCTTGTGAAGACAGAGCAGATGGACCCATGGGACATAGATGTCTCCCAGCTCGCAAGGAGATATATCAATGTAGTCAAGAAGATGAGCGCTATGGACCTGAGGGTCTCAGGCAAGGTCGTCCTTGCTGCTGCAATCCTTCTCAAAATAAAATCCACAAGGCTCCTTGAAGAGGACCTTACTCAGTTCGATAATCTCATATCAGGGGAAAGCGAGGAATCATTGCTGCAGGAAGAGGGCGTAGAGCCAAGCAAAGGCAGGATGAAGTTTGACGGTTTAAGGCTTATCCCGAAGACGCCTCAGCCGAGGGCGAGGAAAGTCTCCATCTATGATCTTGTCGAGGCGCTCCAGGAAGCGCTTGAAGTCAAGAGGAGAAGGCTGCTCCGTGAGGACTATGTCCCTGATATGCAGATCCCCGAGAAAAAATATGACATCTCTCAGCTGATGAGCAGCCTCTACCAGAGGGTCATGGGTTTCTTCACGTCAAGCGCAGGATCGAAGCTGACCTTCGAGCAGCTTGTGCCTTCTGACAGGAAAGAGGACAAGATACTTACGTTCATCCCATTGCTCCATCTTGCGAACAACCTTAAGGTTGACTTAATGCAGGAAACTCCGTTCGGAGAGATAGAGATAAGGCTGAGCAATGCAAGGGAGATAAACAAGGAATTAGGCGATATAACTGAGGGATGATCTTCTCCTGATTATATAATACTCTCTTTTGTCTCTGCCTTCTTATCAGAATCAATTCTAAGGGATCTAATGGACCTGATAAAAAGAATGAAGGATCTATCAACATCAAATAAATAATAAATATCTTCGGCCTAAAGGTTACAAAAACCAAAGGTTTTTGGAACTAGGAAAATTGAAAATTTTCCGTTGCCGAAGTATTTCCAAAAATCGCATGAAACGAAAAAAGACCTCGGCATAAATGCAGAGGTACTGCAACCAAGGTTTGCAGGCCTGGAAACGATTTGCGTTTCCAGTATTCTGCGATTTTTGATAAATAAAAAAATAATAAGAACTCAAACCTTCATATGCACATAGACCGTGGACACAGCCTTCACAGCGACCATCGCTCCCAATACGATCACAAGCGACGTGTCGAAGGGGAAGATCCCTGTTGCCAGCCCCATATTCTGGTATGTCTGGTATAAAGCGACGCCCAATATCGCGAGCACAGCCCCGAAAGAGACATTCCTCTCGATGAGCAATTGGTGGTAGTTCTCCCTCTCATCATGCGTCTTAGGCAGCTTTATCATTATGTGGAGCATGTCCAATATTATTATGCCCATGACAACACCGAAAACCCACATCTTTATCGCCTGATTGATGCCTGCTGACACAGTGAAGCCTATCAGAGCAGCGACTATCGCAAGGTATATCCATCCCTGCCATGTCTTCGGCCTTATGCCCCACCCGAAAATCCTGTATGTGAACCATTCCGGTTTTCCTATCATTTTTGCGACCTCCATTCTTTGAATATCATCCAATTCAACTATATCTCAACATTATATTATAACTCAAAAAGTAAATGAGCACTATGAAACTTATTGAATAGCTCATGAACAGGCTATAAGACAGAGCTATCGGCCTTATGCCGTCGATGACCATCACTGCGAATGCGGAGATGATTGTGATTACAAATGTCAGCCTGCTTGCCTTGAGAGCCGTCAATATCATCCTCTCGTCGATCTTCCTGTTTTTCATGAATGTTTTCCTGAGTATGTTCACCCCTATGACGAGCGCCCCCACGAATATAAGCGAATTCCCCACAGAGCCGTACCCGAGGAAATATCTCCCACCTATATCGGCTATGTTCAATATTATCCCTGCTGCCAAAAGCAATGCTCCGAATATGTATTTCCAGTCTTTCATTGTTTGCACCTCACAATCCGAATAGGTCCTCTACCTTGCACCTGAACAGCTTTGCGAACTTCAGGGAAAGCTCAAGGCTCGGCACGTATTTCCCTCCCTCTATCGATATTATCGTCTGCCTTGAGACCCCAGCCATATCAGCCAGCTTCTCCTGGCTGAATCCTGCCTTTTCCCTTGACTCCTTGAGCCTGTTCTTAGTCAATGCCATCTTGCTGTTTCCTGCGTATTTTCCTGACATGATTTTGACTCGGTATTTTCCCGAAATGTCAAGTTTACTATACGTAAAGTATGCTTTACTATATAAATGTTGTGTTTTTGAAGTATAAAAAAGAATCTGCGCATATCACTTCCGCTTCCTATGCGGACAGCGAAAAAGCGAACAATGCACATCATGTAAGAACTGCCTTATGCTGTTCTTGTGGGTGTGGCATGGCTCGTCCGTTATCTTCTCCTTCCAGAAAGGCCTGTGGGGATATGTGTGGGGAGGGCAGCATTTTTTCATGATGCAGGGGTTGGAAGCGGACACATATAAATTTTTTTCCTGCCCGCAACAATCTTTATAAACCTGCACCCCATTTTCAAAACCATGGCCAAATCAGCCCTTAAGATCATCGCATTGAAGATAGTGGGTTTCATCATCTTCCTGATCCTGCTGGGCATAGCCAATATCGTCGTGCCGAACATAAGCGGCAATGCAGGCATGGAGATAATATCGTTCATGAACAGCAACCTGTTCTTCTTTTTCGTGATAATGGTCGTTGACCTCATAAATGAGTTATTCTGGAGCTTTTATTTCCCGTTCAACATATTGGCTCCGATAACCGGCTCATTGCTGAGCATACTCATCATAACCCTTATCTATAAATTGGTCCTTCTGATACCTTATTCAGATGGCATCCTGATGATGCCTTTCGCATTGCTCTATATCCTTGTCCCTGTGATTGTGCTGATTGCAGGATATATCCTCATCCTGATCAGGGGAGGCAGGCCGAAACATGTTTGCGATGAAGAGAAGAAAATATGCTTAAGGGAGAGATGGGAGATGAAAAAGCGGAAACTGGAGAAAAAGATGAGATCAAAGAAAGGCAAGAAAGTCGAGTGGGAAGATATAGGCGACGAGTTCAAGCTTGTCCTGTATAATCTGGGAAAAGGGATCAATGAATTGTTTGAGGGAAAGAAGAGAAAATGAGGTTGGCAGGGGAAGGTTTTATGCTTCCTCGCAAAATTTATAAATCTCTAATCAACAATCAGATTATGGCGGCAAAAAAGAAGCATGTTTTCGGGTATGAGCTCCTGTTGGACTGCTATGGCTGCACGCCAAGGGTATGCAATGACATAAACCACTGCTACAGCTTTCTGGATAATCTTGTGAAATTCATAGGCATGGAAAAGCAGGAAGAGCCCAATGTGTTCAGGACAGACAGGAAAAGGTTCCCGGGGAAAGACGGCCTGAGCGGATGGGTGCCTCTTGCGCAGTCATCCATCGTCATCCACACGCTTTCCAAGCATGATTTCATCTCGATAGACGTCTACAGCTGCCTGAAGTTCAGCAACAAGAAAGTGATAGGGTTTGTCAGGAAATATTTCAAGCCGAAGAGGATCGAGATGCAGTCCCTGGAAAGAGGGAAGCATTACTACTGAATTTAGGGAATTCAAGAAAACGAATAAATACTCATTATAGGTTTCTAGCTTCGCTATATCCTGCCCAGAATTGGTTCAGATTAATACGAATTCTTTCTCCTTTGCAATCGATTCTAACCTAAGGAGCTCTCTTACTGTCTTAGGGATGTTGGGAATTTTAGGTTCAAAATCATCAAGATTACCCAAATCAACCCATTGATATTCTGAATATTCATCACCTAAATCTATCTCGCCTTCATGATGGATAGCCAAGTAATGGGGCAAGATCATCACACCGCCGTCTTTTTTCTTGTACACTCGATTCAAGCTGAATTTCGGATAGAGCCTGATCTTGAATCCCTCGCCGACCTCCTCATCCTTCTCCCTTTTCATGCCTTCGATTATGGAGCCATCAGTGGTCTCCATCTTACCTCCAATAAATGTAAAAACGCCATTCAACTCCTCTTCTCCATCCCTTTTACAGAGAAGCACTTTCTTCCTGTTTTTCGATAAAACAACGATCTTCTGGCAGTATTGGAAGTTATATTTTTCCATAATAAACTTGAATACCTGATAATATATAACTTTTACTCATTTTTTTGTGATTGTTTGGGTAAATCCACATTTTCCAGAACCTTTATAAACAAACCCTCACAAATCAACCACATGCACGTCTATCAAACAAGCATCCATGGGAACCCCAATGTGGGGCTGTATGGCTTTGCGAACGACCATTTCTGCCTATTGGGGCACGATGTGCCTGAGACGCAGGCAAGGAAGATAGAGAGGGCCCTTAATGTCCCTGTGCATCAATTGACCCTTTGCGGAACATCTATGATCGGCGCTTTCTGCAACGGAAACAACAAATGCATAGTTATCCCTCACATAGTCTTTGACGAGGAGACCAGCGTCCTTGACAGGCTTAAGATCAAATACAGGCTTATCAAGACAAGGCACACAGCATTAGGCAACAACCTGTTATGCAATGATAATGGCTGCCTTGCAAACCCTGAGATGGGTGCAGACTCAAAAAAACTCATAAGGCAGGCTTTGGGCGTCCCATTGAAGCCGGGCATGATAGCTGATGTCAACACAGTAGGGTCTGTCGCCATACATAACAAGTACGGCTGCATTGTCCACAGGGATGCCAAGCAGTTCGAGATAAAATTTATAAAGGATCTTCTCAAGATAAATATTGAGACAGGCACGGTCAATATGGGCAATCCTTATCTCGGTGCAGGAGTCATCTGCAACAGCAACGGCTTTGTCGTAGGCGACCAGAGCGGAGGCCCCGAAGTCGTGAACATCGACGAGAACCTCGGATTTTTGGAAAAATACAGGCAAGAAAACTGATACAACTGATGCAAAATGGCAGCAAAACACCATAGGGGAGAATGCGATGACCCGGAATGCGGGCATAGGCATGGCAAGCAGAGCGATGAGAAGAAAGAGCAATTGCAGAAAAGATACATGGAGTTCCAGATACTCAACCATCAGATAAAGGAGATGCAGAAGCAGATCCAGACGATAGATGCCCAGGTTGAAGAGCTCGAGAACACCAGCAGCAGCATAGAGGGGTTCTCGAAGACAAGCGAGAAGGCAGACATGTTCGTCACGCTCAGCCCGGGCGTGTTCGCAAAAGCAGAGCTGAAGGACAACAAGACTCTGCTCATCAATGTGGGCGCATCCACTGCAGTCCAGAAAAAGGCTGCAGACGTGAAGAAGATGGTCGATAACCAGATTTCAGAGCTTAAGTCCTACAGGGACCAGGCCATGATGCAGATAGAGATCATGGTCAACAAGGCAAGGGATTTCGAGAATGGATTAAAAGAGCTAGTTGAATAAAATGTTCGGTTTCCTCAAAGAAAAACTGAAGAGCGCGATAGCGAAGTTTTCTAAAGATGTTGATAGAGAGGCAAAGGTCGTTGAAGAGAAAGTAGTCGAAAGGGCAGTAAAGAAGAAAGAGAAGGCGAAACCGGAGAAGAAAGAGAAGAAGCAGAAGCCGCAGCCGAAGGCAAAAGAGAGGCCTAAAGAGAAGGCGAAGCCCGGGAAGAAGGAGAAGAGATCAAAGAAGCCCGAGGAAGAGGCCCAGGAGATACCTGAGGAAGTTGAGGAGAAGCCTGAAGAAATCGAGGAAAAAGTCGAAGAGGAAGTTCCTAAAAATATAGAAGTCTTTAAAGTCTTAACAAATGAAGAAGCAGAGGAAAAGGCAGAGCCTGAGAAAAAAGGATTCTTTTCAAGATTAAAGGACAAGTTCACGAAAAAAGAAGAGGCAGAAGTACAGGCAGAGAAGGCTGAAGAGGAAACCGGAGAAGAGGAAAGGGAAGAAGAGACAGGAGAAGAAACTGAGGAAGAGCCTGAAGAAGAAGCCGCAGAGGAAGAAAAACCGAAGGAGAAAAAAGGATTCTTCGAGAAGATAAGGGAGACAGTCACCACAAAGACGCTCTCTGATGCCAAATTTGAGGAGATATTCTGGGACCTTGAGGTCGCATTGCTCGAGAATAATGTCGCTGTCGAGGTAATCGCGAAGATAAAGGACGACCTTAGGAAGAAGCTTGTCGACCAGAAGCTGCAGAGGAGCCAGATAGATGACATAATAGGCAAAACGCTCTATGGATCCATAAGCTCATTGTTCGATGTCGGCAAGATCGACCTTGCTGATAGGATAAGGCACAAGAGGCCATTGGTCGTTGTTTTTGTCGGCGTGAACGGTTCAGGAAAGACCACTACTATAGCAAAAGTCGCAAGGCTGATGCAGGACAAGAAATTCAAGCCGGTCATCGCAGCAGCGGACACATTCAGGGCAGCAGCGATACAGCAGCTTGAGGAGCACGGCGGAAAACTTGGGGTAAAGGTCATAAAGCATGATTATGGGAGTGATCCTGCTGCAGTGGCCTTCGATGCCATAAAATACGCCGAGGCGAAACATCTTGATATAGTGTTGATAGACACGGCAGGAAGGCAGCATTCGAACACCAATCTCATGGAAGAGATGAAAAAGATAGTGAGGGTCGCGAAGCCTGACCTGAAGATATTCATAGGCGAATCGATAACAGGAAATGACTGCATAGAACAGGCAAAGCAGTTCAATGACGCTGTGGGTATAGATGGGATAATATTGACCAAGGCCGATGTCGATGACAAAGGCGGCGCAGCTGTCTCTGTCAGCTATGTGACTGGAAAACCGATACTTTTCATAGGCATGGGGCAGGGATACGAGGATCTGAAAGAATTCGACAAGAAGATGATAATGGAGAATATAGGGCTGGGTTAGGATTTCTTTAGCAACCTTATGATTGTTTTCACTGCTTCCTTCTTATCCTGCTCCTGAGGTATCCCGATTATCTTCACATCCTTCAATTGCCCTGTCTTCTTCATCAGCTTCAGCACAGTGCCGAGGTCGAAGTCATGCATTGTGGTGGTCTTTGTTCGTTTGAATTTGTTCAAGTCTTCAATAACCTCTATCTTCTTCAGGCCTTTGACAGCATCAAGGATTATGATATCTTCCAGCTCTTCATCGCTGAGATTCAGCAGGAAATCAGGGCCTCTGCATTTCACGAACTCAAAACCTTCAAGGTCTTTGCTTTCATTCAGCTCGTCTGCAAGCTCGAGCGCGATAGAATCCTCCACCATATCCGGATTCCCAAAACAGAAAACTTTCATTGTGCGCTTCATCTTTTCTTTAATATTATGATATTCCCCCTTCCCTTCTTTATCTTCTCAACTATGCCCTTGTGCTCGAGCTCAGCGATGACAAGGCTTATCTTAGCTTCAGAGTAAGGCAATTCTTTTCTTATCTCTTTTTGCGTCGTCCTTCCGCCTTGTTTTCTTAACATCTCAACAATCCTGTCCTTGAAATCTTCTCCTTCAGCAATATCTCCCTGCCCTTCTTCTGCAAGATCCTTGATCTTTTTCCCTGAAAGCCTTTTCTTTCCCTTCTTCATGGATATGGCCCATCCGATCCTAACTATTATGGCGATTGCTGCGATCGCCAGCAGGATCATCCCCCCTTCAAGCAGGTAATTGCTGCCGTTTTCAAACTCATCCTCTATCAGCTCGCTCTCAAGCATAGGCACATCAGTCACATTGGGCATCAGTATGAGGTCAAGTGCATAATCTCCTTCGCTGGCCACGCTGATATTCTCTTCGATGTACATCTCATCATAATAGCCCGCCTTCAGGATGTAATCCCCCTCAGGCACAAAGAATTCATAGGAGCCGTTCTTCGCCACAAAGAGCTGCTCTGGCTTAGAGTTTATCTCAACAATCACATTGTCCAGCCTGTTCAGGCCTTCATCATATATATTGCCGTAGATTGTGGCTGCAGATGATGTTTGCTGAAGAACAAGAATAGCGAATAGGATTAATGCAGCTAAAACTGATATTGCCTTTGCCATGCCTCACTTAGAGCAGAGCTGTTTTAAATAGTTTATGTGCCTGAATATTTCATTACGCCCCTTTGGGTTGAAGGGTGGGAAAGCGATGTTTTCATGGATTTTGGGTGGGGTACTTTTTGAGGAAATAAAAAGAGCAACAGCGCCTTAATTTAAGTTTAAAACCCTAAACTGCCGTCTTTACCAAAAATCAGCCCATCTAAAGCTTTGTAAAGCTTCATAAGGCGTTTTAAACCCCCCCTGTAAAGCTTCCTGAAAGCATATTTATAAACAATATCCGCCTGATATAAGGGATGCTGATTGATGATATCAGATCAACCCAGCGCAAAATTTAAATAAAAAACAAAAATAAACACGCATAGGAGGTGTGAAGATGGATACGAAAAGGCTTTTCGCTCTGTTCGTCGTCGCATTGCTTGCATTGAGCATTCTGCCGGCAGCATTCGCGCAGGACACAGCGTTAACGCAGGAAAGGACAAGATTGAGGGATAGGCTTGCTGAAGCCAAACAAAACTATATTGCAGCAAGGGACAAGTTCCTTGCAGACAAGAGCGATTTCTTAAGGGCCAGGCAGCAGCTTGTTGACCTGAAAAGGACTAATGCCTCTGATGATGAGATCATCGCTCAGGGAAAGATTGTCGTGGCGAAAGCCATAGACCGAGGCATATCGAACCTGGATGTGGTCAAGAACTGGCTGGATAAGATAAAGATAGAGGACAGCCAGAGGACAGATCTCTCGGCAATGCTTGATGATGCGATCTCAAAGCTTGAGGCAGAGAAGGCAAAAGTCGATGCAGCAACGACAAAGCAGGAATTGAGGGATATAGCGAAAGAGACAAGGGACATCTGGAAGGATGCAAGGGCGACTGTGAAGAAGGTCGTCGGCATAGCGACAAGCGAGAGGATAAGCTACATAATCAAGAATATGGAGAACCTTTCAGCAAAGCTTGATGAGAGAGTCGCAAAGATGGAAGAGGCCGGCAAGGATACCTCGGCAATAGGGCCATTGGTCGCTGATTTCAAGGCAAAGCTTGAGCTTGCCAACGGAAAATATGAGGCTGCAAGAGAGAAATATGCCTCCATAACGACAATAGAAGGCGCGGATGCGATAATAAGAGAAGCGCATCAGCTCATCAAGGAATCCCATGGCTACCTTAAAGAGGCCCATGCAGACCTTGTCAATATAATCAAGGAGATGAGGGCGCAGAAGGCAGATGTGTCTGTCGATGCTCTTGTGAATGAGACATCAGCAGAGACAGCAGAAGCCAGTGGATGAAAGAGGTGATGAAGTATGAAAAAAACAGGTATTGCGCTTTTATTGCTGGCTTTGGTGCTGTTGGTAGGATGTGCGGGGAAAGCGAGGCAGCCTCAGGGCGAGACACAGCCTTCAGTCCAGACAGCAGCATCAGCCCCGGACACATTATCCAGCGATATCAATGAGGCGGCCGCATTGACAGATGATGTCGATACGAGCGACATGGATCAGCTGGACAAGGATATGGACATACAGATCTGAGCCATACTATTTTATTCTTTTTTTTCTTTTTCTTTGATTACCTCATCCATTTCCAAAAAATATATAAATCAAGCATATTTTGCGCTTAGTATGGGCAAAAGAGGGCTATTATTCGCGTTATTCACAGCAATAGTCAGCGGTTTCTCAATTTTCATAAACAAGTTCGGGCTTTCAGGATTCGACCCTTATGTCTTCACAGGCATGAAGAACATCATGGTTGCATTATTCCTCATTGCAGCCCTTTTTCTGCTCAAGGATTACAAGGAATTGGCAGGCCTTAAGCCTATGCAATGGATGAAACTTTTTGCGATAGGCATTGTAGGAGGATCGATACCTTTCCTGCTGTTCTTCAAGGGATTATCCATGACTTCATCTGTCATGGGCTCTTTCATCCATAAGATCATGTTTGTCTTTGTGGCGGTGGGCGCAGTGATGTTCCTGAAGGAGAAAGTCGATAGGAAGTTCATAATAGGGGCTGTGCTATTGATGGCCGGCAATTTCCTCCTGCTTAGCTGGAAAACGATAGCATTCAACACAGGGGACCTATTGATAATGATTGCAGTATTGCTCTGGTCTGGTGAGAATCTCATCTCAAAGCACACATTGAAGGAGATTTCATCAAGGAATGTTGCTTTCGGAAGGATGTTCTTCGGCTCTCTTATAATAATAGCGTTCTGGGCTTTCACAGGAAGGATTGAGGCGGCTATTTCGCTTACAGGGCCTCAGCTTGCATGGGTATTGCTCACTTCTGCGTTTTTATTCCTTTATGTGGTTTCATGGTATTTTGCGCTGGCAGAATTGAAGGCAAGCGTTGCTGCTTCAATATTGACTTTGGGAAGCCCGATAACAATGCTCCTTGGCTTTGTTTTCCTCGGTGAAGCCGTCACAATAAGCCAGGCGTTCGGGATGCTGATGGTTGTGGCTGGGGTTGTTATGGCTGTAGGGGTTTCTGGGATTGCGAAAACAGCGAGATATCTTTTACCTTCTAAATCTTGATGGTTCTTGTGGATATATGAATCCGAAAAGTTTACAGATTCTTCGGAAATTATTCAGAAAAAAAGCGAAAGTCATATAAATGTCGGCTGATTAATATCTTTTATGACGAATCTGACAAAAGTGATGGATTTTTTTTGAAAAGCCAGATATGTTTACATATTTAATCATGATCATAATCGCTATCCTCTGGTGGGTGTGGACTATCCAGACAATCCTAAAATGAAGAAGGCAAATACACTCAAAAGGCAGATCATGCTTTATGTGAATGCTGTTTTCAAGATCATAATATGGGTTTTTGGCATAATCCTCATATACTGGTTATTGTTAAAGATCACAGGTCATAGCCCTACATCAGAAACCGTCTTTATGAGCGCTTTTGGAGTCCTTGTCACATTGCATTTATTCACGCTGGGTCTGGTTATCAGGAACAGCGTGGATATCAGCGACATAAAAAGATTCATGAAAGAAGCCGACAGGAGATTCTATGCCTTTGCTGCAGATTACAGGAAGCATGTTGAGAGGATGCATTGAATCTCTTAAACTATTTCATTAGATAAATTTATAAAAAACCACGCTTATCTTATTCTTATGATTGAGAAAATAAAGGAGACAGTCAAGAAGAAATTCCAGGCGGATGGCGTGACTTGGGACCAGCATATACTCCCTGTAGTCAGATATGCCAAGCTTCTTGCCCGGAATAATGGCGCTGACCAGGAGATAGTTGAGATTGCCGCATTGATGCACGACATAGCTGTGCTTGACGATGATCAAAATCACCATATAGCAGGGGCTGTCGAGGCTGAGAATGTGCTTAAGAAGCTTGGGCTGTCCGAGGAAAAGATTAAGAAGGTTAAGCACTGTATAGAATCTCACCGCGCAGGCAGGAAGATAAAAAGGGAAAGCAGAGAGGCTGACTGCGTGGCAAACGCAGATGCCATGGCCCATATAAGCCGTTTACCTTATCTTTTCTATGTTACATTCAGGATTAAGGGCATGAGTTTTGGAGAAGGTATGGATTGGATAGCAAAGAAAGTCCAAAGAGATTGGGAAAAGCTCTCTCCTGAAGCAAAGGAAATAATCAAGGAAGAATATTTAGTGAGCCAGGCAATATTAAAATGAAACCCGAACAATACTTTTTCCGCTATGCATGGCCGTGCACAGAGGTGCTTCTAGAGAAGAAGAAGGTCTCCCAGCAGAGATTCAATGACCTCAAGTTCGCAGCCAACAACAACATAATCCCTTTGCGGAATGTCCTCGAAGACACCTACAAGACGGCATTCGAGAACCTGAAGAACATAGCTAAGGCGATGAAGAAGGATCACTGGGATATTTCAGTCATAAAAAGATATTTTGACGAGGGCGAGCATAACAATTTCATCAACTCAGGCAAAGGGGAGTTCGGCCACGCCCCTGAATCCCTGAAAGACATGTGCAGGGTGCATGAAGGCGTGATTGACAGCATCAACAAGGGATTCATAAGGGTTGAGTATGACAATGAGAGGAAGGCAAGGATGTGCATGAATCCTTATAAGATTAAGCTTAAGCCCGGCGACAGGGTGAAGATACATTATGGGTATGTTATTGAAAAGATAATATAAAAAAATAAATCTATTTCTTTCTTGTGCTTATCCCCAACAGCCAGTAAAGCAGGCAGAACCCGTCGATTGCCGTCAAAAATGCTATTGCTGCAATGATATACAGCCAAGGGCTTATCGTCAGGCCCATGTACAAAAAAACCAGCCCGAGCAAAGCCCTTATCATCCTGTCTGTCCTGCCCTCATTCGGCGCAAAAAACTTCCCTCTTCTCATTTTCCCACCTCTTTCCATACTTTCAGGCTTTCCAAAGCCTCATCTTCAGGCACTCTCTGCACTATGATCTTCGCCTGGACAATCACATAATCCCCTTTTTTCACAGCAAGGCCCACATTCCTCGCTATCCTTGTCTCTCCAGGATACTGCACTACAACCTCTTCATTCCCTTCCTTCTTGTAGATATCAATTATTTTCCCGGGTATCGCAAGGCACATTTTGAATCCTCCTCATTTCGCTCACTCATTTTTAACGTCGACCTTCCTCATATAATCCTTTATCTCTATATCCTTTATCCTTATCCCGTTCCCTTCGACAATCTCAGGCACTTCCCCGCATTCTTTGCAGACGAACACAGAGAAATGATGGCCGCGCTCGAGTATCTCAGGCCTGCCTTCATAGCCGCACTTGCATCTCACTTTGGCCTTTTTCTCGGAAACCTCGAACTTTATCTTCGACAATGCGTTAAGGGCTTCCTCAAGCTCTGCTGCCGTCACCTCAGCAAGCTCGCCCACCTCGATGGACGCGGCCTTTACGTTCTTGTGCTTCCTGAGGTCGTTCAGTACGATGTTTGCGATTGCTGTCTCGTGCATTTTTGTCCTATATTCTCATGTTTTTTTTCAAATTCTCTCGCTAATGTATCAAAACCGAACCCTCTTGCTCTTCCTATCCTCTCTTCAAATGAGCCTTTCCCTGCAAGCGATTCATATAGCAGCGTTTTCATGTAATCTTTTATATGCTCTATGCACAATCCAAGAGCGATTGCATTCTCCATGAGGTAATAAATGTTCTCTTCAGCCGCATGGCTGCTGTTCGGGCATGAATGGATGTCCCATGCCCCCTCTAATGACTGTATCATATCTTCTTCTGTGAGTTGTGTAATGCTTTCAATCCCGCCCTTATGATTCTTATCCTGTGCTGTCTGATCCTGATTTCCATTCAAAATATCACCGCCACGACAAACCCAGCGATTATCAGCATCGTGAAATATGCCAGTTTATTCCATTGGTAGATCTTCTTCCCGTCAAGCACAGACAATGGCAGGAGATTGAACAGTGCGATGAATGCATTGACCTTTGCGCCTATATAACATATGAGCTGTATAAGCGGCAGGCCGGAGACATCAGCAGACCTGAGGATGCTTATCATCGCTTTTGGGTCGCCTGAATGCACCCAGAGCACGGCAATGAAGACCAGCGCAATAAAAAAGCTCATGAGGGGCCCGGCGATGGATATCCTTCCGCTCCTTGACCTGTCGACATGGCCGGATATCATGACTGCGCCAGGAGCCGCAAATATGAAACCTACAAAAGACATCGCTATCGCAAGCACTAACATCATGTCAAAAGACCTGAATTCGGCAAAACAGCCGTATTTCTGGGCGACATATTTATGCCCCATCTCATGCAGAAGGAACCCTATGCCGACCGTGATTGCAGCTATGATGAAATTGTAAAGGAAGGCGATAGAGAATATGTCCCTTCCTATGATGATCGCGAAAGCCACAGAAAGCGCTATCCATGCCTTGAAAAGGTCCTGAATCTCTATCTCAGAAAACCTCAAAGAGCCTATCCTGAAGGTTTTAGGGCTGTATTGGAATGGCATAATAAAGAGTAAGAAGCCTTTCTTTAAATATTTATTCCAGGATTTGTGAACACCCCGAATGGAGGCCTGTCCGAGACGATGAGCCTGTCAGTGGAAATGCCTTTTTCCCTGAGCTCTTTCTCTCTTGCTGTGTAAGCCTCTTTTATCCTGTTGAACTTCGTTTTTGTGAACATTTTTCCTCGTAAATATTCGTATTCGTTCGGTCATGAATAATCTGCCGCCATCGAAAAACAAGCAAAATATTATTAAACATGGGGGGCATAACTATACATTATTATTGGTGGGATCATGAAGAAGAAATTTTTATGGGCATTGATGTCATTGCTGATGCTGTTCGGCATAATAAGCCTTGTGACTTTCCTGAGCCTGCAGGATAAGCAGGGGATCCTTGGCATAATGCCTTATTATTATGAGGATCTGATCGTGATCGGGTTCTGCATCCTTTCAAGCGCAAAGGTCGTTTGGGAGATCCATAAGCTGTGATTATGTCTCAATCCTTCCCTGCCTCAATCCCTGCCAGTAAAGGAAGTTGTAGATGGCATCCTTATGCTGCCTTATCAGCCTGTAATGGTTCTTTTCCCTGCCTGCGAGCATGACAAGGAATCTCTTGAGCTGCCTTTCCTTCACTTTCCTTGAGAGTTTCATGTACAATCTTATGCTCTTGACCTCGATGTCAAGGGCTGTCTCGAAGATATTGATGTTCGCCGCCTTTTTCCCTTTTATCCTCTTGTAGACATCTTTCCTGAAGACAGGGTTCTTGAGCTTCTTCAGTTTCGCGAGCTTTGCGCCTGCCTTGTGTTTTTTCTCTAGATAGAGGAAATAGGCAAGATGCCCTTTTTCTTCTGCTATCAGGAACTTCAGAAGGCCCTTCGAATTCGGGTCAATGACCCTTTTATAGGCATTGCTGTAGAAATTTATCCCTTTCCTTTCGATCCCTTCGCCCATCTTAAGGTATCTGCCGAGCTGAGCGGAAGTCTTCATTATTTCACCTCTGGAGAGGGTTATGCTAAACTGTTATAAATTGTTTGCGGTCTGCGTAAGCTTTAATCTGATTTGAAGCCTTGCAAAATCATTTAAATGGCGTATCTTTTCTTTATTGCATGAGAAACAAGCATATTTTCATGGCGATATTGACAATGGTTTTCCTGCCTAAGAGCGTATTTGCAGATGTAGTGATGCCGATATCACTCCTGACAATGCCCCTCATCCCTCTGATAGTCCTTGCAGAGTTCATCGTGTTCTGGATTGCGAGAAGGATAATAAGGTTTGATGCGAAGCTGTACATGCTCTTATTGGCCGTGTTCTTAGCCAACATTCTGACATCGGCGCTCGGCACAGTATTCCCGCTCTATAAGTCAGCCTCACAGAACATGATTCATCTTGGAGAGGCATTTGCGCTTTCCGTGCTTGTCGAATGGGGCATTTATGAATTGTTTTTCAGGAAAAAGATCGATAAGAAGGCGCTTTTCGTCGTCTCGCTCGGCGGGAATGTGATAACCTATCTTTTTATAGTGTGGTTTTTTATGTTTTGATGGAATTGTCTTATCAAAACAGAGCATCAAGATTCACTTTTTTCAGGAATATCTTCTCCTCATCCTGCCTGAATGTTATGTGGAAGTTCTCAAAGAATCCGTTCCTTCCCAATAAAAGAGGTCATGTGCTGCCGGAGATCTTCCGGAATTTGGCATCTTTTCCGCAAATCTTCCGGATTTGGCTTGGTAAATCCGGAAAGTTTCCGGATTTTTTTGATAAAGGCTTATTAACAACAGAGACATTATTATTTCTGAGAACAAATCGAAAAACAGAAGATTTATATATTATCCCTTACTTTTCTTACAAGTAAGGAGATGATAATATGCTGTTGGAAATGAAAACCGCAACAATAACAGAAAAGGGGCAGATTGCCATACCGAAAGACATAAGGGAGATCGAAGGATTTAAGACAGGATCCAAAGTGGCTATCCTGGCATTCAAGGATCATGTGGAATTAAGGCCCATGAAGCAGGTGAGCGAAAGGTTTGCGGCAATGATCGCAAGCGAAAAGTCCCTGGCAAAGGACTGGCTGGCCAAAGAGGAAGACAAAAGATGGAAAAACTTATGAAAGGGGATGTTGTGGTCATACCCTTCCCTTATTCGGACCTTAGCAGATCAAAGAAAAGGCCTGCTTTGGTTGCAGCGACCATAGACGGGGATGACGTGATACTTTGCCAGATAACAGGGGAGATGAGGCTGGACAGATATTCAGTTGGCGTGACAGGGGAGGATTTTATTGAGGGAAACCTCAATTTTCCCAGCATAATAAGGCCCAACAGACTATTCACTGCTGACACATCGGTCATTATAAGGAAGATTGGCGCTATAAAGAAGGATAAGATGAAGGAAGTTGAAAGAGAGATAGTGGGGATATTCAGAGGATGATGAGTGGGGATGAGAGGAAGTTGTGGGAGAAGGGAAGAGGCTAAGAAGATAGAAACGGGGGGGACTTTGTATTTAAGCCTCACGCGGGGATGTACAGTGGCCGGTGGTGGGATTAGGAAGATTTACGGGAAAATAGGGTTATTTCCTCCAATCTATACCTACCCCCACAACTAAGTGAGTTTCTGGTAGTTTATTGATATTTTTTACAATATCTTTATATATACAATATATATTAAACGGATATGGTAAATATTAAAGAAAATCCTATCAAAAGTAACCTTGGTTTTGTATTTTCATTATTAATAACTCTTTGCGGTTTATGGTTTTATTTATTTAATAAAATAAAAACTATATCTTATACTGAGCCAGCAAATGTTTATTTATTTTTTTTAGGGGCATTACACTCGCTAATTTTTATTTTTATAATTATATGCCTTTCTCTCTTTTTTTTATCAGGTTTGTATTTATCTGAAGTTATAGCATAAGACATTAATATCCGTTTATTTTTGGTAGCAAATCCTTCTTTCTGAATGCTATTCTCAACTGCTTTT
>PCXZ01000002.1:0-2166 GCA_002762985.1 Candidatus Woesearchaeota archaeon CG10_big_fil_rev_8_21_14_0_10_44_13
ACTCAATGTTTAAGCCGCCGCGCAACAGGAGGGCTGCCAAGAGCGAGCTGTCCATAAACCCGGACAACATTGTAATCGGCTACTGCGGAAGGCTTTCCAAGGAGAAGGACCTTCCGACGCTGCACCGGGCATTCATGCGCCTGCAGAGGAAATACAATAATCTCACGCTCATGATAGTCGGCGACGGGCTTCCTGAGATAAGGGCTCTTTTCAAGGACAAGGAGCACATCTATTTTGCCGGCATGAGGAACAATGCCATTCCATTCTATCAGGCAATGGATATTTTCGTGATGCCCTCGCTGACAGAGACATCCTCGCTTGCGACAATGGAGGCAATGGCCTGCGGGGCTGCAGTGCTCTCCACAAATGTGGGAAACATCAAGGATTACCTCAAGAATTACAGGACAGGCATATTCTTCAAGAAGAAGAACTCCTTTGACCTTTCCAACAAGCTGGAGATTCTGATAAGGAATCCAAATCTGCGCGAGCAGCTCTCATCCGGCGGCCACGGGGAGATAGTTGAGAACTATAATTGGAAGAATACCATTGACGAGTTCAAGAAGGTGCTCATGCCGCTCTGCTATGAGGAGCCCGAGAAACTTCTTTGAGGAGCTGGGCGGCAGGATAAGCGATGCCTCTGGAAGGATAAACAGCGGTCTGAAATCTGGCTCAGAAAAGATAATCTCTGAGGGGAAAGAAATCCTGACTTTGGAAAAGAAAGGGAAGTAGCGCTGATTCTTCAGTTTTTCTGCTCTGCCTGTTTTTTCTGTGAGCTGGCCACCATCGCCCTTGCCTCTGGGAAATTCATGGAGACAGCCATGCTCATAGCGCGCTCCGGCTCCATGGATATGCCATAAAGCACATCTCCTTCTGAGATTATGCTGTCGTTGTGGCTTATCACTATGTACTGCGCCTTTTCAGAGTATTTCCTGATGAGCTTTGCCAGCTTCTCAGAGTTTCTCTTGTCCAGCGTCGCGTCAACCTCGTCGAGTATGTAGAATGATGCCGGCTCGAATTCCTGTATTGCGAATATGAAGGCAAGGGCTGTGAGTGTCTTTTCCCCTCCTGAAAGCGACCTGATGTCAAGGAACTTGTTCTGGGTTATCTTCACCTTCACAAGCACTCCTGAATCCTCTGCCAGGGGGTTTTCCTTGTTCTCAAGCTCGAGGAATGCCTCTCCCTGGACAGTCAGGGCTGAGAAGAATTTCTTGAAGTTGGCGTCCAGCAACTCGAAGGTCTTCATGAAAATCCCCGCCTTCTTTGTCTCTATTTCCTGCATCATTGCAAACACAGAGTTCTTTTCCTCGGAGAGCTTTGCCTTTTTGTCAAGAAGCTCGTTGTACTGCCTTTCTGCGGCGTCATAGACGTCCAGCGCCTTCAGGTTTATCGCGCCCATCTCCTGAATAATGTGCTCATATTTCTCAAACTCATACCTAAGGTCCGCCTCCTGCCTGGCTGTTATCAGCACCACATTCTTGAATGGCTCGAACTCTTTCTCCAGCCCGGTCAGCTCCCCTGATGCTGTTGCCTTCTTGAGGGCGATGTTGTTGATGTGCATCTCTGTGTTCCTGTTCTTGTCCTCTTTTATCTGTATGTCCGCCTCTGACTTTGAAATCTCCTCTGATATCTTCTGCTGCTGCTCATATAGTTTCTTGAACTTTATCTTGAAGCCCTTCTGCATCTCCTCCTTCTCTTTCAGCGATGATGATTTTGACTTTGAATCGCTTTCCATCTTTTTTGTCTCTGCTGAGAATTCCGCCTTTTCCTTCCCTGTCTGCTTTATCACCTTGGATGCCTTTTCATTCCCTGCTTTTATCAGCTCAATCTGGTTTGAGAGGGTTCCCATGCGTATGTCAATCTGGGTGTTCTCCTCCTTCAGGGATGCCTTTTTCTGGTCAAATGCAGTGAGCTCTGCCAACAGCACTGGGTCTCTCAAGCCGCTCATCTTGATGCGCAGCTCCTGCTTCCTTGTCTTTATCTCTGCCAGCTTCCTGCTTGATAAGGATATTGCCGATTCCTTCTCCTTCAGCTTCTCTTCGGCCTTCTTCATGTCCTCCTTTGCGAGCTCCTTGTTCCTCTTTGATACCTCAAGGTCAGATGACTCCAGATGGAGCCCTCTCTCTGTCTTTATTATGTCGCCGTCGAGGGTTGCCTTCTTCTCGCGCA
>PCXZ01000002.1:2184-5446 GCA_002762985.1 Candidatus Woesearchaeota archaeon CG10_big_fil_rev_8_21_14_0_10_44_13
AAGCCGGCCTAGTTCCTGCGTCGATTCCTTTTCCGCAAATCCGCCCCTGTTTTCCTTCTGGCGGAACCCTCCTGTAATCAGCCCGCTCTTCTCAAAGAGGTCTCCCTCAAGGGTCACCATCCTTGCATTGCCAATTCCAAGGCGCTTTGCAACCTCAGCATTCTCTATTACCAGGGTGTCTGAGAATACATACTGAAATACCCTCTTGAATTTCGGCTCGTATTCTATGAGATTGCATGCGAACCCGAAGACGCCCTTGGCAGATAAGAGCTTTTCAACTTCTTCGCTTATTGCCGGCGCCTTTATCTTGGTAAGGGGTATGAATGTAGCAACGCCAAGCTTGTTTTCCCTCAGGTATCTTATGCAGTTTGTCGCATTGTCCTCATTCTCGACAACAATGCTCTTTATCCTGTTGGCTGCTGCAACCTCAAGGGGGAGAGAGTATTTTGAGGGCGCCTTTCCAAGCTCCGAGACTGTCCCTATTATGCCGGGCATCCTGCCCTTCTGCTCGATTATCCGCTTCGTGGCAATGTTTGCCTGGGAACTCTCCCTTGCAATTGTGCTCTTTATTCTTGCGCGCTGAAGCGCCTGGCTGAGAGAGCCCAGATGAGCCCTTGCATCGGCGAGCCGCGCCGCCACAGAGGATGCCTCTGAGAGGAACCTGTTTATTCCAAGGATTGTCTGCTTGAACTCGCTCTTTTTTTTCTTCAGCTGCTCAATCTCCTCCTTGTGCTCCTTTTCTATTTCAGTGACCTTCTCAATCTGCTGCTCGATTGTGCTTATCTGGATTTCAAGGCGGTCCTTCTCCCTCAGCAGCGACTGCTTTTCCTCATTGAGCTTCTGGAGCTCCTGAAACGCCTTCTCGCTTTCAGAGTCGATATTTTCTATCTCCTTCTCTATTGCTGTGACATCATCGAGGTTGTGCTTCTTCCTGAACTCCGCTATGCTGGCGTCAATCTTGGCCATCTGCTTCTCGTTGTCCGCCTTCTTTGCTTTCAGCGAGTCCGCCTCGGCAGAAATCTCCTTTATTCTGGAATTGTCATCCTCAATCTCTTTTTTTGATGAGGCAATCTTAGCATCTATCTTCAGCAGCTCTTTCTTGTGGTTCTCAATTTTTGTGTTGAGGGTTGCAATCCCTATCTTCAGCTCCTCAACCTCCCTGTTGAGCGCCAGCTCGTCGGTCTCTGCCTTCTCGTTGATTTCCTTTCTTATGTTCTCAATGAGCTTTTTCTTCTCCTCAATCTGGCTCCTGATGGCAGTTATCTCCCTGCCGGTATCCTCAGTCTCCTTTGAGAGCTCTGCTGTTTTTGCATCTGCCTTGCCAACTTCCTTTTTCTTCTTCCTTATCAGGATGCTGAGGTATGACGCCTTGTTCTGGTCTATCTTCTCCTTAATCTCCTTGTATTTCAGCGCCTGCTCCCTGTCCTTTTTCAGCTCAGACAGGGCCGCCTCCTTTTCAGAAAGTATGATTTCGGCCTGCTTTATGCGCTCATCCACCTTCTGCAGCTCCAGGAGCGCCTTCTGCTTCTTGTCCTCATATACCGAGATTCCGGCAATTTCCTCCACAAGCGCCCTCCTGTTCAGGGGGCTCATCTCTACGAAGTCATTTATGTCGCCCTGAAGAACTATGTTGTATCCCTCAGGGTCTATCTTTGAGGTGGAAAGAATCTCTATTGTCTCGCCCCTTGTAACCCGCTTGTCATTTATTTTGTAGACGCCCTGCCCGTTCTGCCTGACTATCCTTGTTATCTTAACCTCTTTTGTGTCAAGTGGGAAAACCTTGTCTGAGTTGTCAAAGAACACAGAGACCTCTGCCTTTGATGCGGGATTCTTCAGCTTTCCGCCGTTATAGATCAGGTTGGCGCTCCTCTCAGCCCTCATGCTCTTTGCAGATGTTCTTCCGAGCACGAAGCAGAACGCATCAAGAACATTCGACTTGCCAGAGCCATTGGGCCCGAGTATGACGTTGAACTTCTCGTCAAACAGGAATTCGGTCCTTTTTGCAAAGGACTTGAAGCCTTCCAGCACCAGCTTTGTTATTCTTGTCATTTGGGATTTCACTATTCTTTTCAGGGGATTATAATTGGTTGTTTAAAAATTATTTGATTTTCATATCTGGAGGGAGTATTTAAAGTTTGTTCAATGCTTAAAAAGATTTAAATATATATAGAAAAAGATTAGTCTTATGAGGGCCCAGATTCAAAATCAGGTGTTCATCTACATCATGGCAGCCCTCCTGATAGGTGTAGTTTTCTATTTCGGGTACAAGGGAATTGTCAGCATTGGAAACACTGCCAGCACTGCCGCGCTTGTGCAGTTCAAGGCAAAGGTTCCCCAGGACATTGCCTCTCTTTCCACTGGAGAAAGCAGGGAATATTATGTCAAGGTGCCTGCAGGGTATTCTGTGTGCTTTGTGAACACGTCTTCCCCTTCGCCTGCGCAGATTAGTGATGCCACTGTGAGAAATTTTCTTTCAGATGCATACAATTCAACAGGTAAAAATTTGTTTCTGATAAATAAAAACACAAAGAGTGTTGAGCCGATAGCGACTGTGGCGCTTTCTGTTCAGGAAAATGTGCTCTGCCTGGACAGCTCAGGAAATGTAATCCTCGAAAACACTGGAAGGACTATCAAGGTAAGGAAGCACTAAGTTTTTATAATACCTTAATTTCTTGATTTTTGATGACAAAGCCAAAGTATGGCAGGGTTTTGAGTGCTGTTCTGGAAAGAATAACTCCTGACCCTTCTGTGAAAAGGAAATGCGAAAAAGTCCTTTCTGAAATAAAAGCTGAGATAAGAAAGGCCAGGATTTTGGGAGACGCGGTGCTGGGCGGCTCAATAGCAAAGGGCACATTTCTCAGGGATGATTATGACTGCGACATCTTTGTCAGGTTTGAAATTGGCAGATATAAGGATAAAGATATATCATCAATTCTTGGAAAGGCGCTTTCAAAATTCAGCCCTCAAAAGGTGAAGGGCTCGCGTGACTATTACCAGTTTGAGAGGGATTGGATACATTTTGAGATAGTGCCTGTTCTGAAAATAAGGAAGCCGGGGGAAGCGGTAAATGTTATTGATGTCAGCCCTATGCATTCAGCATGGATAAGGAAGCGGCTTTCAGCCAAAAAAGGATTGTCAGATGAGGTGCGGCTTGCCAGGGCATTCTGCAAAGGCATAGGTGTTTATGGTGCAGAGTCATTCATAAGCGGCTTTTCAGGGCATGTGATAGACATAATGACAATATATTATGGCGGTTTCATAA
>PCXZ01000002.1:5457-5764 GCA_002762985.1 Candidatus Woesearchaeota archaeon CG10_big_fil_rev_8_21_14_0_10_44_13
CTGAGAATCACCAGAAGGGCAGGGCTTTGTTCAACCTCAACACCTCAAAAACAGCAGGCCCGCTTGTGCTTGTCGACCCTGTTCAGCCAGACAGGAATGCCGCAGCATCGCTCTCGCCAGGGAATATGAAAATTTTCAGGAAAGAAGCAAAAAAGTTCCTGAAAAGCCCGTCAGAGAGCTTTTTCAGGGAGAAAGCGCTTGACATAGGCGCAGCGCCTGGAAAGATTGTCATCATGGCGTTTTCAATTCCCGGGAATAAGGATGTATCCGGATGCAAAGTAAAGAAGGCGTTCGAATTCATCAGGGA
>PCXZ01000002.1:5771-6289 GCA_002762985.1 Candidatus Woesearchaeota archaeon CG10_big_fil_rev_8_21_14_0_10_44_13
GAGGCAAATGGGTTTCTTGTCAAGCGCTCGGCATGGCAGTGGGACCAGGAGAAAAAAGCACATTTTGTTTATTTCATTTACAAGAATTCGCTGAATGACGCTGCAATGAGAAAAGGGATAATCCGGCGGGGTCCGCCTGTTTCCCTGAAGGAGCATGCTGCTGCTTTCCGCAGGAAATACAGGAAAGTTTTCGGTGAGGAGGGATTCCTCTGGGCAGAGGTTCCCCGCAAATATACTTCCCCTGAGAAACTCTTGGCAGCCCTTTCAAAAGAGGCCTATCTGAAGGATAAAATCAAAGGATTCAAGATTCTTTAGGACAGGAAAGATTGGCAAAATACATACTTTTTCTTATTAATAAGTATTAATGTTTAATTATAATAATATTTATATACTAGTAATGATAAGTAAATATTAAATTAAGAGTGCTGTTCCCAAAACATTTATATATAAGTAAATACTAGTATGGTTTTATATGATAAAGTATGCATTGATGCATAATTATTAAAAAAAATAAAAGG
>PCXZ01000029.1 GCA_002762985.1 Candidatus Woesearchaeota archaeon CG10_big_fil_rev_8_21_14_0_10_44_13
GACCGATAGATTTAAAGCTCCCGCTAGTTATGCTTGTCATGTTATAGTCTCCATAGCCTTGAGGCGCCGCGCTAGCGGCGCGCGGCTATGGTTGCTTCTGAAGAATAATGAGAATATAAAAACTGCGGCAGCCTTTCAACTGCGGGTCTTCGCTAATCGCTCAGACCGCGCAGAATTCCCGGCTGCGATTAAAATTGTGAAACCATCTCATCTCTCTAACAAATGATATGGAAGGTAGTATAAATATATTGTTTAGACTTCAATATGGATTAAAACCAAGAAGATCTAATTTTCACATTCATTGACCCTCCTGCACTTCAGGCACAGATGCCTCTTCTCGAACCTTCCGGCAACCCTTCCAATCGCAGAAAGCACATTGTAATCATGCGAGCCGCAGTACCTGCATGTGAATGCAGGCTGGATCTTCTCTGTTCTGCTTATGACCTTGATTTTAGATGGCATGGGCAGACTATGCCCTGCAGCCTTATTAATCTTTTGCATTGTGTTATTGTGTGCTGAATCAGGAAAATATTTAAACCTCTCTCATAAACCAGATATCATGGAAAAGATACCTCACGACCCTGACGAGATTGTCGCGGTTGTCGATGAGAAAGACAGGGTCATAGGGCAGGCAAGAAGGATTGACGTCCATAAAAAAGGATTGCTGCACCGTGAAGTTTGTGTCTATGTCATAAACCCGAAAAAACAGGTCCTTCTACACAGGAGGGCAGACGATCATCTTTGGGATCATTCCTGCTCAGGGCACTTCCCGAAAGCCCAGACCTATGAAGAGGCGGCATTGAGGGAATTCGAAGAGGAGCTTGGCGTGAGATTAAGAGAACATGACTTCAGGGAGATCGGATTTGAGAGGTTGAAGACAGTGAAATCAGACAGGACCAATGACAAGTTTGTAAAGATATTCCTTGTAAGGAAAGATATCCCTATAAGTGATTTCAGGATTGATAAGAGCGAAGTCGAAGAGATAAGGTATTTTGATGCTGACGGACTGAAGGAACTGCTCAACGATCCTGACAAGGTCATGAAAAGGTCCGCAAAAAAGATAATAAAAGAGCATATCCTGAAAGAGATCGAGTGAGACAAAAAGTGGGGTAAAGGAGCAAAATCATGGGCATTCCCAAAAAACTTTATATATCCTGCTGCCATTCGATAGCAGAACCATGCAGAAAATAAAGCTCCTCAAGATATGGTACGGCCTTGTGATACTCATCCTTGTATCGCTTCTATATGAGCATACCACTAAGTTTGAGTTCACAAGCATAGTCTTCTGGCTCAGGCTTGTATTGCTTCTTGTCGCATTGCTGCTCACTTTCTATGTCATCAGCGATGTCTTCATTCCGGTAAGGGCCGCAAAGAGGGTCGAGAATGTGTTTGTGAAGGAGATAAAGAGGAAGAACAGCGAGATAAACAGGCTCAGGAGAGAGAAAGAGATGTTCGCAAGGTCTGCGTTGAAAGAGGCCGAGAAAAATGTCGAGATGAGCAGATCCAGGAAAGAGTGATCATCTTTGTTTAGCCCCTCCCTCAAGTTTTTTGGCTATACTGAACTGCATTCCTGCATCATCAGTCCTGCCTGTCAGGCTGTAAACATTGCTCAGGTAAGATTGTGCAGGCGCATAATCCGGATTGAGGCTTGATGAGATCTTAAGGTTTTGCTCTGCTCTCTTATAATCCTTAAGGCCGATGTAAAGCAGGCCAAGATTGAAATATGCCATGCTGCACTTGGGGTTCAGTGCTATCTCCCCCTTATATTCCATCTCTGCCAGGTCAAGTTTCCCCTGTTCGTAATACAGAAGCCCTAGATTATTGTGAGCAGAATGGATTTGAGGGTCAAACCCTATAGCTTTCTTGTATTCCGCTTCTGCATGAGGATAATCTCTCTGCTGAAGATGCAATTTTGTCGCTTTGGTCGTGTGGATATAAGCCTGCACTGGACCATAACTGCACTTAAGGAAAAAAAGGGCAATTATGGCAATTGCTATGCGGTGTTTTCCCAGGAAACCAAGCACCCCATGATTTGTTTTCTCCTCAATCCCTTCAGTGTTATCTTTTATGTTATCTTCTGCATCGCATGGCCCATCCTTATCCGATCCGTATGGATCATGGTCCTCTATTATATTCTCAAGATTGATCTTAGGGATTATTTCCTTGAGTTTTTCTCTGAGTTTCATTGCTTAAGATATATTCTCTTTTTTAATATGGGTTCTTATGAAAAAAAGAATTTTTTTCCGCAAAAGGCGGAAGATTTACCCATATTCCGGAAATCTTACGGAAAAATTCAGATTTACCGAAGAATTTCCGATTTTCCCGGAGAGCCCACTTAAAGTCCTAATAACGCTGAATTCAGGGTCTTTACGGCCTATTGAGCTGCCACAATCTTCAGAAGTTTCTTAAAATTTGCGTCTGTCTGCTGTTTTTTGTATCCTGCGGCAATCTTCCTCAATCTCTGCTCATCAATCCTTATCTTTCCGCTTGCAAGATGCCTGAATTTCCCTGATGTGACATACTGGCAGAATTGCGTGACATTTGACGGCTTTCCTGTCTTCCTGGCCCTTTCGAAGTCTAGCAGGACCGCTCTTGCCTTGCTCCCTTCTCTGCAGACAACAATATGTTTGTATGGGTGCTGCATCTCTTCCTTGTTCATCCTCATCATGTCAAGCTTGCGGCACTGCAGGAAAACATCATTTAGTATGTTTATTATCTCTCTCTTGCCTGCTTTCTCCAGGAATTCCGGTATGAATATGCCCTCGACGAATTCATAGGCAAAGAAATCTTTCCCTGAGAAAAGTATTTTCGGCCCTATCTTCTTTCTGTTCAGCAGCCTAAGGATCCTGGACTCCCTGTCCACTGTCCCTCTTGCGCCGATGTCTTTCCTCTGCAGTTTAATTGCAATCTTTTTCCTATTTTTTGCGGATTGCCCTATGAAGATCAGACCTCTCTTCCCTTTTGTAAGCCTTCTTATGCCCTTGATTCCCTTTTTTTCCAGTGTCTTCAGGAATGCGCTTTTCTTCATCATGTAGACATAAAGCTCCTCGAAGAATATCCTCCTCTTATCGAGCTCCTTCGCTTCAAGGAGATTGTCAGCTATGAACCCATCCACCTTGTCTTTATTTGTGAATGATGAAAATATTATGATTGCGGTGCCTTCGGGCTTCAGATGGCTGCTCATGCCGTCAAAAAATCTTTCCAGCGTCTCGTATCCTTTTTTCCCGCCCTCGACAGTGATGTCCTTGAGCGATGCATCCTCTGGCAGATAAGGCGGATTGAATATTATCGTGTCGAACCTCTCATCCTCTGCGATATTCCCGAACAGGTCAGACTGCCTGAATGATATCTTCCTGCTGCTTATCTCCGATCTGCAATGCCGCATGCAATGCTGCACGATCTCTTCCTGTATATCGACTGCAAGAACGCTCTTCACCCTTTTCAGCTTGGCAGCAGCCATGGCCTGTATGCCTGAGCCTGTGCCTATATCGAGGACTCTGCCTGATGCAAATCTTTTCACGTATTTGACCAATAGGTGGCTGTCTTCGCGCGGTTTGTAGAGCATGGAAAGAAGTTAAGATTGAGGTATATAAATTTTTTCAGTTGGCCGCTTTCCTCCCGGCATCTTTCCTCCCAAGATATATCATATCCTTCGTGTTGGGCCCATTGCCTATGCTTATCACCTTGAAGCCCGTGAAATGCTCTACCGCTGAAAGGAATTCCTGCACTGCATCGGGCAATGTATCAGAAGGATTCCTCTTTCCTGCAGCTATCGGCGTGTCTTTCCAGCCCCGCATCACTTTTACAATAGGGTGGCAGTGCTTCAGCACATTGTCGCATGGATAAGGGTCCCCTATCCTTATGATATCGCCGTTCCGGTATGTCTTTCCATTGCAATCTGCCTCATGGCTGCCGTCCATCTTATGGAATATATAAGCCACTGTCATGCCCACATGATCCTGGAAATCCCCCCTATCTACAGCAGATATGGAAAGATAAGGCCCCTGCGCATCATTCACCTGCCTTGCAGCTACACAGTCAAATATGCCTGTGACCCTAGGTTTTCCGGTCGTTGCGCCTTTCTCGCCGAAAAGCCTTGATGATGATGCCGCCATTGCAGAGGATATGGAATATTCTCCTGTCGCATCCTTATACATGACCGGCTTAAGTATTCCGTTCTTCTGTATTGACCCAAAATATGATCTTTGTATTGCGTCAAAATCAGTGCAAGCATCGCCCAGGTCATCAAGAGAGGATATCTTCTGCTTTGAGAAATGGTCCTGCGGCACGAATGATGAGGGGTTAGAGCCTATGCCCACCCTTGAATCTGCCGGAGTCTTGGCGACATTTATCACCATTATCCTGTATCTTGAAGGATTTATCCTTGTGCTTGCGAGGACGCCTGCTGCGTGCGTCTGCGCTGATGTCGAGGAAGTCCAGTGTTTTTCTGTTGCATTAGAGAGCCAGAATGACTGGGGGGATTCTATCAGCGCTTTCTCTCCTCTTCCGAGCGCATCGTTTATCATGCGATTGGCATCCCGCCTTTCAGGGAACATCTCATTATTTACGACATTCTTCATGTACAGGTCGATTATATAAGCTGTTTTGTCTTTTGCCTCAAGGAACTCAAAGAGGTGATGAGGTATTTTCCTGGTCTTAGCAAATTGGATCAGTTCCTCGAGGACCTGTCTCTCATCTTTGCCTGCCTGTTTCATGAATCCTCTGTAAATTTCCAGCTCGCCTTCAATCCTCCTCTTCTGCACATCCCCATTGAAGAGGTGGTCAAGCCTCAGGCCTTTCTTCATGACCTTTGAAGCATGGACATAGGACATCCCCATGAGAGTGGATGAATTTGCAGCGCTCAATGCGAAATCCAGTATCTTATGATGGGGCCCGACTATATGGACATCGCCCACAAAAAGCTTTTTCTTGTAATCTTCGCCTGCATCAGCCAGCAGCTTGATCTCTTTCTCCATGAAATTGATAGGGTCCATCACGCATTCTGGGCCTATAAGGCAGATCTTGTCCGGGATCATTATCCCTGAAGGAGTGAGATGGAACACGTACCTCTTCCCGTTACGCGAGACAGTATGGCCTGCATTCTCCCCTGAGTTCATCCTTGCGATCATAGTTATCAAGGGATGCCCTGCGACAGCATCAGTTATCTTCCCCTTGCCCTCGTCTCCGAAATATGCGCCGCCGATTATGATTACATCACTATCTAATATTAAAGGATAAAGAACCTCTTCTTGGGATGAAACGATGAAATCCAGAGAAGGAGGAGTGAAAGATAGCTCAGGGAGTATCGGCGTGTCTTTCAGCGCTTCATATACATTTGTTTGCGTATCGATCAAGCTTGCCAATTGCCACCATTCAGCTATTTTTCTCCTCTACATGGTGAGGTCTGCTCACAACCATTGTCGAATGAGGTGAGTTGAGCTCTAGGACTGCATTTTTCCTGAATTCCCCAAGGTTGATTGAGCCTGCGTTGCTCAATGCCGCCCTTATCTTAAGCAGATCTTTCTCAAGGTTGGGCTTCAGCCTGCCTTTATATTCCACAGTGCCTTCAACGCCTTCCTCAAAGAATGTTCTCTGATGGACATGACCATATCTTCCGAGATTCTTTGCCCTTTTAGAGGCTTCGCCCCATGTCTCAACAAGTGCCATCTTTGATTCATCAGTAGTAGGTTTCTTATCCTTGTCGAGCTTAGGCGCAGCAGCCTCATAGAACCTGTTAAGATAGCCTCCTAGCATCACTGCGTCTGCGATAGAAAGCGCTATGATCATATCAGCAGATGTCGCAACACCTCCATCCATCACTAATGGGGTATATTTGCCTCCATGGCCCATATGGTCTTTTCTTGCCCTTTCGGCCTCAATCAGAGCCGTCATTGGTGCCCTTCCTGTCGCTTTCTCGCGCTGTGTAGAGCAGATGGATCCTGATGACATCCCTATCTTGACTATGTCTGCTCCCATCTTCATGAGGTATAAAACGCCGTCATAAGTCACAACATTCCCTGCGCATAGGGGCACATCAAAACCCATTGATTTGTACTCTTTTATTGTATTCCCGACAAAAGCAGTGTAGCCGTCAGAAGTGTCTATGACAATTAGGTTCGCTCCTGCTCTCACTGTTGCTTTCACCCTTTCCTTCCATCCAGGATAGGTCGAGATTGCAACGCCCACTTTTATATCCTCAATATCCTGCTTGAATGCCATCTTGACCAGCCCGCTCTTCCTGTCAAGAATGACTATGTACTTGCTGTCTGTATCCTTCAGCCTTTTCTTTGCAGCATCAAGTGTTATGTTAGGGTTATGACAAACCTCTATATTGGCGTTTTTACCTCTGTTCTTTGGATCATAAGGCATCATTACATCTGTTACTTTTGCATCGGCCCCTACATTCATCTCCCAATACTTTTCCTGTGTGAATATTCCTTTGAAATTCCTGAACTTATCCACGACTGGTATTGTTGAGTAACCATGCGTCTCGATAAGCCTTACCACATCATCTATCCTCGTATTCTCGTCAACTGTCAATGGGTCTACAAAAGCAAGATCGTGCTTTTTTATCCTTGATACTATATCCACCTGGCCTTCAGTCGAAAGTTTTGCAGGAAGAATGCCTATGCCTCCGGCTTTCCCCATGGCAAGAGCCATCTCATAAGCTGTGACAGAAGTCATAGCTGCGCTTAACATAGGTATCTTAAGTAGGAGATTGCCAAGAGTTGCCTCAAGATTAACGTCTGTCAGCTTGCATCCTTCAGGAGTATAACCTGGTAGAAGGCCAAATTCTGTGAATGTCCTGCCATAATCACCCACTTTTCCTATGATCTCTTTAACGATTTTTATCACCCTTTGCTGATTTTATATTTCATTATGGTCCACATATCATATATATCATATGTTTAATAATATGTTTAAATTTGCGTTCTTGGTTTGTTTAAATGTTTTTTGAAACTGCAAGATAACTATTGAATATATAATAATCTAAATCAGACTGACCTCTTCCCTTTCGAAGACCCTCTCGCAAAAATGGCATCTGAGCCTGAAGGGCCTCTCGCTGACTGTGTGGAATTTCGTGTCCACTGGCTCATGCCTCGTTATGCAGTTCGGATTTGGGCATCTCACCACTTTCTCGAACATCGCAGGCACCTTTATCTTCAGCTTGTCCACGACCTTGTGGCCCTTTATGATGTTCAGTGATGCGTCCGGGGCTATGAGCGCAATCTTCATCAGCTCTTCCCATGAGAGCTCTTTTCTCTCGATCTTCACTACATCCTTCTTTCCCATCTGCTTGCTGTCAAGATTGACGCCAAGCGTGACTATGGAATCACCTTCAAGTGCGCCGAGGACATTTATCACATCGCATGCCTTTTTCGGAGGGATATGGTCTATCACGACGCCTTCCTCTATAGCATAAACCTTGTAGGGCCTCAATTCCTTTCTTGATGCCTCATCTTCACCTGCTTCTCCTGCATTCATTTCAGCGCCCCCAGCACAAGGCTCAGCACAGCCTGCCTCACAGGTATCCCATTGGCAGCCTGCTGGAAATAGTATGCATAAGGCGTCTTGTCGACATCAGGATGTATCTCATTAACCCTCGGAAGAGGGTGCATTATCTTTAGATTCTCCCTAACATTGCCGAGCATGGATCTCTTCAGTATGTAGATGTCCTTCACCTTCTGGTATTCTGTCGGGTCGGGGAAACGCTCCTTCTGTATCCTTGTAGAGTATAATATGTCTATATTATCTATCACTTCCTCGATCTTCTCGTGCTCTGAGAATTCTATCCCCTTCTTTGCCAGCATATCAAGATATGTCTTGGGCATCTTCAATGATTCCGGAGCGACGAAGAAAAGCCTGCAGTTGAAATGTGATAATGCTATCGCAAGGCTATGGACTGTCCTCCCATATTTCAGGTCACCTACCATCGCCACATTCAGTCCGGTAAGCCTCCCCTGGGTCTTCTTTATCGTGTAGAGATCGAGCAATGTCTGCGTGGGATGCTGGTTGGCGCCGTCGCCCCCATTGATCACAGGCTTCCTTGTAGATTCAGCTGCAACCCTTGCAGCGCCTTCAGTAGGATGCCTCATAGCGATCACATCGACATAATTCTCTATCATCTTTATGCTGTCATGGAGAGTCTCTCCTTTTGCAAATGATGTTGTCGTGGGATCCACAAATCCTATTGTCTTTCCGCCAAGCCTTTTCATCGAGGATTCGAAGCTCATCCTCGTCCTTGTGCTGGGCTCGAAGAACAATGTCGCAAGGACATGGCCTGCAAGAAGGTTCCTCTTCTTCTCTTCGCCCATAGCCTCGATCTTCCTTGCTGTCTCTAGGACATGTATGATCTCTTCCCTTGTGAGGTCATTTATTGATATGATCGATCTTCCCTTGAAATTGACATTGTTTGGATACGAAGGATGATGGGCTTGATGGGCAGGATCAGGATGATGGTTTTTGCGGAAGGTTTTTTTAGATGTTTTTTTATAATTTCTATAATTGGGCCTGGAGGGAAGGTGTCTGGATGACAGCGATGGCAGCCCGGATGAGATTTTCCCAGGGATTTTCCCATGCATGATCCTAGAACTTACGGCAGAGCTTACGGCTTTAGAACTTCCAAGTCTTTGTCTTTTCCTTACCACACCCATATTAAAAAAGTAAGAGATGGAGCATTGTTTAAATAAGTTTTGGTGTCTCCGTTTGGGGGCTATTTTACGATTTTATAAAAATATAATGCGTCGAGATAAATATTTGTAGGGTAGTAGGGAACCCTGACTGTAAGTGCGCTTATGGTCGATATTGGTCGAGCATAGAGGGTTGTACATGGATAAATCCTAGGAGTATCCAGATCAACATTGACTATCTGCCAGTTTGCCCCAGGAAGAGGCCCACCCAATGCCCCCCATCCAGCCCAAACTCCCGGAAGTGCGCAAGGATGTGTGCCAACCATATAATGATACCCTTCCAAAAATAAGAAAAAATAAGCCCCATAAGGGTTCGGTGCAGGGGCATATCCGGAAACAGCGAATGTGAAATAGTCCATATCTTGCAGCGAAACTGCACCACCGGCTATTGTCAATGCCCTATCAGGTCCTTTGGGGTAGTTCAGATAAGATTCGCCTGAAAAGACTTTCTGGCTGTCAGTTTCAACAGTAGCACCGGTTCGTGCACCGTCATCATCCCAAACTCCCCATATCTCAAGGATTGTCTTCCCATTAGTATCAATATTATTAACATTGCTAAGTGTGGCTTTTTTTGATGTACATTCTTTATATGAAGTGCCATAACTATAATCCTCATTGTACATGGGGGTCACTTCTATTGTATTGACAAGCCCTGTCTTCACTATGTTGAATTTCATGTTTACAGGGTCAGTGGTTGTTAGGGTATCCGCCCCAAGACTGCCTGTCAATACTATTTTATAGGCTGCAGGGAGTACATAATCAGGATATGCTGAATTCTCTTTTGTGGCTATCGCCCCTCCAAAATTAATCTTGCTGTTGAAGAAATCAACCTTGTAGTTTGCAGGGTCACTCATTGTATATCCCTCACATCCGATTATGGTCTTTATGCCTGTTAATTGGTTAGTTTTTGTCTCGAGAGTTCCCATGAGGGTTATATCAGTAACAGCGCTTGTCGGAGTGACTGTCATCTTTACTTCTTTAGTCATCCCGCTTGCAAGGTAAAAATTGTTATCGCTGAGGGTTATCCCCTGTGAAGGTGTAGAACTCAAAACCATCTTCCCAGAGGAACCTGTGCTTCTTAATATCACTGAATACTCTGCAGTGCCGCCTACAGGCACAAACTTGACCTTCTGCAGGATAACAATCGTAAAATCATAAGTAGGTAGAGGGGTTATAGTTGTCAAAAACGTAACGCTCTGCTCAGGTATGTCCTGATAGAATGATTTCACAGTCACCTTTGTCTGTAGATTGGTTCCTGTGCTGGAATAACGTTGGGTGAATGTTTTTGTCACTGTATCTCCGGGCTTGACCTGGCCGACAGGTATAGGGTTTGGGTCGCCTTCTTTGTAGATATTATAATTATCCAGGACATTCCCTTTGTTTGTTATCTCAACCTGATAGGTTATATCTGTGTTCACAACACCCCATTGCCTTAAAGGTATGGCTTTGACTGAAAAGGACGGTGAAGGCGCAGGTATCGTCGTGATCTTCGATGTGAGCTCGCCGTATATCTCTTTTGTGAAGGCCGGGTCAGTTGTGAAATACTTGCCTTCTACCTTGAACTTCAGTTTCTCTTTCTCAGGGAAATCGCCCTGGCATTCGAAAAAGATCTCTTCAGCCTTCCCTGGTGTCAGTTTTGTACCTGCAGGATCCATGCACTGCAGGGATATGCCTCCTGAAAAGAAATTCATGCCGGCTATAGTCACTGTCTCGCCGAGAGAATTCATGAGCTTGAGCTTGATAACCCCGTTTGTCCCGCTGTCATACCTGTTCACTGCATGGTCCATGCAATCGAATCCTGCCTTGAATATGCATGTCTCAGGGATTATGTCCCTGGGATTAAGGACGCCATAATATGACAGTGCCGCGATCAATATGAGGACGATAAGGATTATCCAGCCGTAATTCAGGAGGAATTCCAACGCTGCCTGTGATCTTTTTGGTTTGGTGCGCATGTTGGTGTCTTATTGCTTCCCTCTTTTTAATTATTGCTGTTTTTTTTCGCAATCGCCTCTGAAATGGCTTTCCTGAAGTCAAAAACCTTCATGATGTTCTCTTCTATCGATCCTATCTTCTCGCTGCTGTATCTGACAGCAAAGAGCTCCTTGCCTGAAAATGTCGCAAGGAAGCTTCCTTTTCCCTGGTCTCCGCCGGCAGCCGTCTCGTTCTGAACCTGCGTCTCATTCTGCACAGGCGGCTCTTCCTCAACGGCCTTCTCTTCTGTTATCTCTAGGGATTCCACCTTTTTAGCTGTGAATCTCCTGCTTCCGGCCTTGTAAGTGATCTCAGCCGTGCACTTGAATTTCCCCTGCGCTTCAGGTTTCATATTGAAAGCCAGGACGTCGTTATACTGCAATGGATTGAATTTGTCAAGGTGGATCGTGCCGTTGAAATAATCAGAGCTTGCCGATATGTCCATGTCGCTTAATGCAGCGTATGTATTAGGGTTTTTCAGGTAGACCTTCACTGTCGATTCCTCCCCTAATTTTACCTTCTTTGGGATGAAATACAGCTCTGCATCCTTTATGCTGACATTCATGCTTATCTGCTCGTATGCTTCAGCGGTCTTGCTGTCCTTGAATATGCCATGGACAGTGATATTGATATTGAATATGCCTGCATCATCTGCCCTCACCCTTGTTATGAATTCCTGGCTCTGGCCTCCTGCAATGGCCCCTTTCCATGTCAGGATATTCGATGAGGCTGTCCCGTTTATGTGCGTCGCGACAACGTAAAAGGCTTTAGGCACATTCACAGTAAGCTCGACATCAGCATCCTCTGACCTTTTGTTCTCAAGGGTTATGTAGAACCTGTCCTCATCGCCGTACTGCAGGTCCCTCTTGTCCCTCTTCTGGCCTATATTGATCAGGGGCCGGGCCTCTATATGCATATCATCGGTGAATTCCTTCGCCACATTATGGACTTTGTACTGTATCTTTGCAGGGATATCCCCTTCAAATGTTGATCTTGCCATGAGATTGTATGCGAATTTCTTCTCCTCTCCCGGCGGGAGGGATCCTGTCCATACGAGCCTGTTGCCCCGCTGGTCTATGTTGTTAGTGATGGAGACTTCAAATTGGCTGGGGACAGTCTCAGTATAGACTATGCCAAGAGCGGGTTCTGTGCCATCATTCCTTATGATCCCCGTGACCCTTGTCGTCTCGCCTACTTCAAGGTCGCTATTCTCGGCAGACCTTGATATGAACAGCTTAGGAGCAGGTATTGTTACGATGATATGGTACTTCTGCTTGTCATCACCATGGATCTTGACTGAACCGCCCCTGAGATATTCCCATTCTGTTATGCAGACATTGAGCCTGTCTACCATCGCGCAGTTCCCTGATTTTATGACGAGCAGTTTCTGGGGAAAACTGAGTATCCCGTCGCCGCCTACATCCCCTGAACTGACATACACATCAAGGCCTGAGACCTGGAAACTTTCGCCTTCTGTCACCCATCCGTCAAAGATCTTGTCTTCATTGCTCTCCTCCTCTTCCTGAGCAAGACAGATGTGCGGGATAAGAATGAGGGAGATAAGGGAGATGGTAAGAAAATACAACAGCAATATGCAGAACATGCTTCTTGTGGATTGTTCTCCGGCACGGGGGTTTTTCGGGTCCATGATCACATTATACTGCCTTCATTTTTATGCTTTTCGCTGTTTTTTCCTGCAAAAAGACGTTCAGCCGATGAATGAAAACATGCCTCTCAGGACATACATGAATATGTTATAATCAACCCACCCCAGGAAAGCGAACAATGGAACGAACTTCACTCCGCTTTTGATGTCCCCTCTCCTTATGATTGAGGTTATCATCGAGGAGAATGAGCAGATTATGAGTATGCACAACATGGAAAATGTCCTGAAATCCTCGCTTTTTATGGATACATTGGAGAATTTTATGGGAAGGTTGGATCCTCCGACATTGCCCAATCTGCTTGCGAACAGGTTCACTATGGTGAGGAGCTGGAAAGACAACGCGAATAATGCCGGCGCTACGATAATTACTATGAAAGAGATGAAGATCACATACGACATGACAGAAGCGGCCATCTCTTTCTTCAGCGTCTCGCTCTCATTTATGTTCTCTATTACCTTGTCGATGAGGTATACTATCTTGCCTCCTCCTTTCATGCCTTCTGTTATCAGGTTGAATGATCTCCTGAGCATGGGCGAATCATACATCTTGGTGAATTCTGTGAGCGCATCCTCCACATCCTCGCCTGTCATGACTTTCTTTGCTGCGATCTCTATCTCGTTCGCAAGGACGCCGAACCTCGGCTTTATCGCTGACCATAATGCCCTGTCAAAAGACATGCCCCCCTTGAGGTTGCTCGCCACATACTGGAGGAAATCCGGGAGTATCCTCTCAATCTCCTTTGTTCGGTAATATATCTTGAGGTCTATGTAGAAATACACGGCAAACATCACCAGCAGGGACAGAAGCATCAGCCCTACAAAAAGGAATATGAAAGACCCGAGGCCGAGGTATACCAGCGAGCCCAGGAGGTCGACTGATTTCGCCTTCAGGAAAGGGTAAGGGATCCAGAAATAGAATCCCAGCGCGAATGCGAGGCTTATGAAGAACAGCGTCCCGAAAAAAGAGTAGTTGACATCCCTCATGCCTGCTTTCATTATGTATTCGTGCAGATGGGGCCTGAACCGTTCAGGGACAAGCGCTCTCCCCCATTCTTCCAGCGAAAATGTGTTTTTTCCTTTCATTCTGCCACCAGAGAGGTCATATGTCCACCATAGGCCTTATCGACTTGAACAGCGAGATGAATATGAACTGCAGGAACATCAGCATGAATGCCACGAAAAGCAGATACCTGAACTCCAGCTTGATCGAAAGGAAGCTTGATATGACTATGAACATCGTCACGCCAAGGGCCGGCACAACTATCCCTATGAGCATGTAAAACATGGCCAGTGAATTCAGTTTCTTGCCGTATTCCTTTATCGAGATTATCTGCTCGTCTGCTATCTGCTTGAGTATGGACCTGAGGGTATCAGCGACATCGATGCCGGTCTTCAGGGAATTGTTGACCTGCATCAGTATCCTCCTGAAGTTCTCAGAAGGGGAATATTCTATGGCATTGTCAAGCGCCTTCTCTATCGTGGTGCCAAGGTTCACCTCATCGACTATCTCGCTGAAGTATTTTCCTGCTGCGCCATGGGCCCTGGATGCGTCTATCAGGGCATTGAAGAAAGGCTCACCTGATTCTATCTTCACAAGGATGAATCTCCCTGCGAAAAGCACCTCCTTCTCTATCTCTTTCTGCCTCTTCCTTATGTACACATCAGGAGTATGCATCATGAAAGAGAACAATATCAGCAATAGGACAGGAAAGATATATACCAGGTGCAGAATGGACTTTCCGAGTGCGCTGATGAAAAAGAAGAAGATTATGCCTATGAACATGGACAGAGTCAGGGCCGACTTGAATGCCTTGTTCACGAATTCCTCAGGAGAATCCTTTATGTGGGCGATCTTAAGCTTCCTTTTTATTCCGGGGAATTTTACCACATACTGTTTTGCAAGTTTGATCGGAAACACCTTCCATGACGCCTAATCAATCCTAAAGATATGCCTAACCAATCCTAAAATTTAGAGAGGGAATCTTTTCTACAATCCATCATCTGCTATCATCTTATCATATGCTCTTGATATCGAGCCTTCCTGTGTAATACTTCGCCATTATCATGCCTATCTGGTGCACATCAGTTATGTCCCTTTTTACTATCGATTTCAATATGTCTGTCTTCTCGGCAAGGTCCTTCTTTATCTCGGCCTCGCTCATACCTGTGTAAAGGTTCAGCACCTCGTATGTCCTCTTGGCTTCCTTCACCTTCTTGAGAGTATCAGAATGGACATCAAGCTGTATGACCACATCAGGGTCCCCTGCAGAGGTTACTTCTGCTATCTGCAGCGTCCTTCTCTTGCCTGTGCGCCTGTTCCTGTTCTGTACGAGTATCAATGACAATGCAGATATCACTGTCTTGGGTATGTTTATCGGAGGATTGGTGAGCCTGTCCACGGTCTCCTTGGCATTGTTAGCGTGGATTGTTGCATAGACGCTGTGGCCTGTATGCATTGCTTCGAAGAGGACCTCTGCCTCCCTCTGCCTCCTTATCTCTCCCACAAGTATCCTGTCGGGCCTCTGCCTCAATGCATTGACGACAAGATCAAGCATGCTGACCCCTCCTTTCCCTTCAGGATTAGGCAGCCTTGTCTCCATAGGCACCCAATGCAGCTCGTTAGGCAGCGTAAGCTCCCTGGTATCCTCTATCGAGATTATCCTCTGATTAGGAGGGAAGAAGTTTGAGATGACGTTCAATGTGGATGTCTTTCCTGAGCCTGTGCCCCCTGCTATCAATGTCGAGAGCTCATTCTGTATGCCCAGCCATATCAATGCTGCAGCATCGAATGATATGGTGTTCGCTTTTATGAAATCGGTTATCGTCCACGGCTTCTCAGAGAATTTCCTTATTGTCATAGTGTTCCCGAAATTTGAGATGGGCATGAGTGTCGCATTGACCCTGTCCCCTGTCTTAAGGTGGGCGTCCATCAGCGGATTGAGCAATGTTATCTCTTTCCCTATGTCCCTCCCTATCATCGTCGCATAATGCCTTATCCTCGCCTCATCGGGCATCATTATGTTGGTCTTCAGCCAGCCGTGCTTCCTGTGGTATACCCATACAGGATCCTTTGATCCGTTCACGACTATCTCCTCAAGATTGGCGTCTTTCAAGAGTATTTCTATGTCGCCAAGGCCGAGGTTCTGCCTTATGATATAACTTATGAGAAGCTCTTCTGTCTCCTTGTCGAGGCTTGAGATGTACTTGTCCAGAAGCAGTTTTATCTCCTTCTCGAATTTTTTCTTTATCAGCTCGATGCCCTCTTCCCCTTCGAACTGCTCCATCCCTATTGCGACCTTGGAGATGAATTCCCTCCTTATCTTCTCAAGGAGCATCTTTGTTGTAGGGCTTATGTTTGATATAGAAAGATGGTAGATAGGGACGAACTCGTCTGCCCTCATGTATATAACTATCTTTGTAAGCAGATTGCCCAGCTTGATCTCGTAACTGTCTATGACTTTGGCCTTCTCTTCAGGCATTACCCACCTCTTTTTTTGATTTTGATGATTATTTTTTGATGTATTTTTTGATGTATTTTTTGATGATATCTTTGATTTGCATTGATTTTATCTTGGTCAGCTTATCCTGGTCAGATTTTTGAGATCCCGGGATCAGCTCATGCCTTCAGGACCGTATTTTTCCATGATGCTGCCTTTTGCCTGGCCCTGCACCGCCGGATCCTCTGCTGAGTCCAATGCAGGGTTCTGCACAGGCAGCTCTCCTGAAAGCCCTTCTTTCGCGGCTGCCACCCTCTCTATCTTCTTCCTCACATCAATACCATTCATCTCTTTCTTCTCGTCTTTTATCCTCTTGAGCATGTCAAGGTATACGAGGCACTTCGACTGGATGTATTTGAAAAGCTCAGCATCCTGCGGGTATCTCTTCGATAGCAGATTGTATTCCTCTGCTGCCCTGTCAAGGAGATCTGTCATCTCCTTGTATTGCTTGTTGTCTGCGAGCTCTGCGAGCTTGTCTACTGTGGTGTAAAGCCTGAGCTCCTCATAGACCCTGTAAAGCTCTGTGTAGAGGCTCTTCTTCTCCTCTATCAATCCAAGCGGAAGCTCATGGTAGATCTTGTAAGCTGAAATGTACTTGCTCTTTATGTCGCTGAACTCTTTCCTCATTATGTGGCTGTGGATATCCACAAGAAGAGAGAGGAGCTGATCATATTTCGCCTTGTCGCTCTTTGTCTCGACTGATACTATGACTTCATGCAGGTTTGCCAGCAGGTCCTTGTATATCCGGATTATCTTGTTCTGGACCTTCACTTTCTCGTCAAAAAATCCTTCTGGAAGCGAATTATAGACGTCGATGATCTCGCCATAGACCTCTTTTGCGAAATCGGTCTCCTTATGCGTGATGTAGTTCCTTGCGCTCTGCAGCAGAAGGTCTATCTGGTTCACTTTAGCCTTTGTCTCCTCAAGGAGATTCTTGTCCTTTTTCAGGGAGAGGATGTGGTAGAACTCCATCATCTCCACTTCAATCTCGGACTTGCTTGAGAAATATCCTGCAGGCAGCTTGGAGTATATCTCTGCTATCTGGTTGTAAAGCCCCGTGGCTCCTTTCATGTCATCGCGTTTCACAAGCTCATAGGCCTGGCTGAAAAGCACCCTTATCTGGCCGGATTTGTCGTCGAATTCTGTATGCGCGGTAGTTTCCCTGCCCAAGACAAGCTTCTGGTATATGTCAAGTATCTGGCTCTGAAGATCTGTCTTCTCCTTCAGGAATCCCTTAGGCAGCTCCTTATAGAGTTTCGTCACATTGCTGAAGAGCTTTGAGGCTTTCTGATAGTTGTTGTTCCTTATGTCATCAGCGACGACGCCCATCATCCTTATTATCTCGTCAGATTTCCTTGTGAAATCCCCATAGAGCAGATTTTTCTTGTTCGTTATTATGATCTTATACAGCTTGAGCATCTGGTCCTCTATCATCACTCTCTTCTCCACATAACCTTCCGGGAAAGACATATGAAGCTGCTTTATGTGCTGGTAGACATCCTCCACTTTCGATAGCGACTGCATGCTGGAAATCTTGTTGTCCTGGATATAGGAATATGCCTCATTAAGGAGGCTGTTTATCCTGTTGAATTTCTCATTGAACTCTGTGCTCAGTGTCCTGTCGAAACCATCGGCGATCTTCTCGTTGAGGTTGATCAGGCTTTCGCTGACTTTCTCATCCTGCTTTGAGAACCTGCGCGGGAGCTCCTCTTTCACCTCTTTTATCCTGAGGTAGACCTGTCTTGCGCCTTCAAAATCACCTTTTGATATCATCGCATTGGCCTGTGCGATCAGGGAATCAATATCATCTTCTAATCCGAGCCTGACATCTCTCTTCGGAAGAGGTATTCCTGCGCCTGCTTCTTTAGGTGATGCAGGTTTTGCTTTGGCTTCTTCAGGTTTGGAAGGCTGCGCCCCCAGCTGCGCTTCCTGGGATGCCTTTTGCTCGAGAGCTTCCCTTATCTCAAGGGGCAACCCTGACTCATCCTCTGATTTGATCTCCTTGACCTTGCCTATCTGCTTGTCTAAAAATTCGTCTATCTCCATATTTAGATCTCCGATTCGAACTGTTTCCACATCTTTTCTACATCTCTCGGGGGGTACCCTTTCTCCTTTGCCTTGTCGAAGAACTGTTTTTTCAGGTTATCCTTGTATTTCCTGGAATAATCCTCCCAGAGGGCCATTGCCTTGGCTTCGTCAGCGCCTCTTGCTTTAGCTTTTGAGAAGAACTCTCTCTTTATGTCAAGCTCTTCCTCTATGAACATCTCCTCTTCTTCCTTCTGGGCCATTCCTTCTTTAGTCTTGGGCTTTTCATATATGAGATAAGGTGTTGTAAACTTGTATTTTATATGGAGTATGCCCTCCTCTTCGAGCATATCCCCCAGTGATTCGATAGTTTTAGAAGAAACTCCAAGCTGTTTTGCCGCATCATCGATAGAAATCTCTTTTTTGAGCTGCACAAGGCCTATAAGCCTATCTACATCCGTAGTTACTAAGTTATCACCCATTTTTAGGCTTTATATATCGGTTGGATATATAAATATTGCGGCATTAAACTGGCGTAAGACTGGCTGGAAAGAGGGGTTTTGAGGGTTATAGGGTATTAAACGGTTTTTATGGGAATTTTGGGGTAATTTTGGGTTTTTGATGGGAATGTCTGGCTTTTTATGGAAAATTGTTGCATCTCTTTCATCAAAAATTACCCCAATCGCACACGCATCGCCGTCCCACCCTCCCTTACGGCCAAATGTGATTGATTGAACAAGCCGAGAGCACAGTCATTTTTAATAGTGGGGAGTTGGTCAGAATTCAGTTGTGCGGCCATGAGCTATGTCTGGAAGTTATGCGGTGGAAGCGAATGGAATGTTGAAAAAGCTGAAAGCTTTTGAAACTAAGAAAATTGTAGATTTTTCATTGATGATTATATAAAAAAATTAAAATAAAAATATAGAAAATAAAAAATCAATAAAAATTCAGATGCAGGCTCCGTCCTCGCAGCCGTCATCGCATTCCATATTCTGGGTCTTGCACCTGCTGTCTGCGTCGCAGTAATATTCCTTGACTATGGTCGAGCTTGCGCAATAGTCGCTTATGCCAAGGACAGATATGCCGTCATCGCATTCCCCTTTCGTGAACTCGTCCTTTCCGCTGTCTGAATCAGAGCAGCTTCCTGTGTCTGAGCTATCTGTATCTTCATCGCTGCTTGAGCCGCTTCCGCTCGGAGTCGATGAGGCGGGTTTTGCGTTCGCGTCAGGCGACAAGGCGACATTATTGAACCTGTTCTTCTCGCCGATCTTGTTGTCTTTGTCTACGAATATCTCTGCCCTGTATTTTCCTTCGCTCTCAAAGGTATATGTAAGTTCTATCCTTGTCTTGTTGTTGGGATAAAGTATATCGCCATAGGTCTTTGTCTCGTCCTTCCACTCTGTGCCGTCCTTTGTTATCCTTATATTGTAATCGAAGCCGTCTATCGCTTCCCTGCCGACATTCACGACGATTATCTTCAGATCGGTCGGAACCCTCAGCTCGGGATTCACTGTCGACCAATAGACCCTTTCAACATTGAGGTCTTTTGCAGGAGAGCTCGTATCAACCACTGGCTGTGTCCCTGTCGGTGCCTCAGTATCATTTCCTGCTGCCACCGGCTGGTTGTTATTCGAGCCTATCACTGTCGAAGGCTTCTTCTCGCAGCCCAGAACGCCAATCAAAAGAAAAAGCGTAAACAACAAAATCAATATTTTCTTCATTATAACACCTCCTAGTGAGCCATTAGCTCTTAAGATTAGAGTAAAGGGAGAGTAATAAAACTCAGTATAAATAGTTTTTGTTTTGTGCGATTTGGATGGAAGCTATGGGAAAGCTGTTAAAACAGAATTATTTATAAATAATTAGGCATTCAGGGCTTTGAGTACTGAAAATCGAGTGCGAATCAAGGACATAGTCCGCAGATGAGCCTCTGATTTTCAGTCTTTTCAAAAGCCTTTTTCAATACATTTATCCGAGTATCGGCTTTTGAAAACAAAGCCCCGTAGTCTAGCGGCCAAGGATAGCGCTCTTTGGAAGCGTTGACGGCGGTTCGAAAGAGATGGTTACGCGCATCTCGAGCGCAAACGCAAGGTGGGCATAAAAACTTCGTTTTTAGCCCACCGAAGAAGCGGTGCATACGGCGTGTAACATCCACGAAAGTCCGCCCGGGGCTATCATTTTTGTCCTCATCAAAATGGATCCGAAGATCAAAAAAGGAGTGGAAGAGAACATCGTGATCATATTAGCTGTGATTGCAATATTATTCTGCTCCATATTCTATATGCAGTACTCAACATACAGGAGGATAGGTCTTCTCTCAGAACAGCTTTCAGGCTCTGTAGCAGAGATGAACCAGAAGATCAATGACACAAAGAAAAGCCTTGAAGATAGCGATGCTTTGCTCCAGCAGAACCTCGGCAGCCAGATAGATGCTGTCACAGAATCCCTTAACAAGACCAAGAAAGAGAGCCAGCAGCAGATCCAGGCATTGAGCGGACAGCTCACAGAGAGCCAGCAGCAGATAGGCGACCTTGAGAGCAAGCTGAAGAACATAAAAGTGTCAAGCTCTGATTTCTCAAGCATCGTCAAGGACGTGGTGAAGTCTGTAGTCACGATAAAGACGAACAAGGGGCAGGGCTCAGGATTCATCGTCGACCAGGAGGGATACATAGTCACAAACTATCATGTGATAAGCGGAGTGACGAATGCAGGGGTATTCACATATGACGGGACGCTCTATCCCATAAAGCTTGTCGCCTATGACACAATATTGGATATAGCCATACTCAGGATGATCACAGACAGGAGCTTTGAGGTATTGAGCCTGGGGGATTCCCGCGATGTTAACACAGGAGAAAGAGTTATCGCAGTAGGCAATCCTGCCGGATTCGAATTCAGCGTCACAGAAGGCATAGTCAGCTCTGCTGAGAGGGAAGGCATCAATGGGGTCACTTACATACAGACAGATGTCCCGATAAATCCCGGCAATTCAGGAGGTCCTCTTGTGGATGCGAATGGAGATGTCATAGGCGTGAACACATTGAAGATATCCGGCCTTGAAGGCATAGGGTTCGCAGTCGCTATAAACGGGGCGAAATACATAATAACAAATTCCATTGAAGAGGACAAAGGAGGAGCAAATCCCTGATATGGTCAAAGTCACATTTCTCGGCACGAACGGATGGTTCGACACACAGACAGGGAACACAATCTCAATCCTTATAGAAAGCTCAAGATTCTACATTGTCCTTGACGCAGGCATAGGCATCTACAAACTTAATGAATATGCAAAAAAGAAAAAGCCGGTCTATGTTTTTCTCAGCCATTTCCATCTGGATCATGTGGTGGGTCTGCATACTCTCCCCATGTATAATTCATGAAAAGAGATAAGCATAATTACGCAGAAGGGAGGGGAGAAACTCCTGAAAAGGCTAATCAATCACCCTTTTACTATGCCCTTAAAAGACCTGCCGTTCAAAATAAGGTTCATCGAAGTGCCAAAAGATATAAGAAAAATTCCTTTCGATGCAGAATTCCTTTCGATGAAACATGCCGACCCGACCATAGGCATAAGGCTGGAGCTGGACGGGAAGATAATCTCATATTGTCCTGACACAGGATACTGCGATAACACTATAAAGCTTTCAAAGGATGCTGACCTTGTCATCGCAGAATGCGCGATAGCCGGAAAAAGCGGAAAGGAATGGCCCCATCTCAATCCTGAGGCGGGCGCGAGGATTGCAAAAGAGGCGGGCGCGAAAAAGCTTGTGATGGCCCATTTCGGAGCTGATGATTACAAGGATTTCAAGGCAAGAGACAGGGCGCAAAAAAGAGCAAGGAGGATATTCAGAAATTCTTATTCTAGCAGGGATGGCATGCAGATCAAAGTCTAGTATTAACAGATTAAGAGCTATCCGCGCGACCTGACGAATGCCTCAATGCTCCTGTCATAGGTCTTCTCAGCTTCCTTCGGGAAGCAGCATGCAGGAAGCTGGTTCTTCGAGACATGATGCTGTATGCACTCGCAGCATATCCCTTTCCTCGGGCAGCCAGGGTAAGTGCATGCGCATCTCTTCATGTTGGACTGTTTTTTGCATTCCATCTTAGAACACCTGCCTTCATTATCCCAGAACGCCTTAATTCTGCACAACGCTTATCAACGGCGCATCAATTGTCCCTCTCACCCTAACTTCTGTTCCTGAGAGGGTATAATTGCTGAAATACTGGACGACTTTCATCGCCTTCATGGTCTCAGCTATGTTATTGCCACCCACATAAAGCATGAAATGGTTGTTTGATACTGCCTTCAGCTTTATTACGCCTTCTCCGTCAGGGAAGATCTTGCAGCTGCCTTTTTGGGCGATATCCTTGCTGAACATGTCTGCTGCAGCAGGATTGCTGCATGGGCTTCCAACGATTATATAATCCGCCTTCTTGTAATTTTCGACCTCGTTTGTCAGTTTTGCCTCGCCTGTCTCTACATTCTTGAAAATCAGGTAAGTCTTCATGTTCGTTACAGCTAGAACATCAGATGAAGGCGCATCGGTCCCTATGAGGTAATCCATAGTAGGGAGGAACTCATTCAGCTTCTCAAGGGTATAAGGGGGAGGAGATGTATATTCTTCTGTTTCTGCTGCAGGCTGCTGCTCCTGCACGGCTGGCGTCTGGTTCTGCTGCAATGCCTGCCCTGTTCCCTGATTCTGTCCAGGACTCTGTGCTGTATCGCTTCCGGCCGGTTGGGCTGAGCCATCATTCCTGACAACAGTTGTGCCTTCGTCGCAGCCCTGGATGAGGAGGGATACTAACACCAGCAACATCAATAAGATGCATGCAAAGAATATTTTTGTTTTTGATGGCATATCATATAATCATCTTCCGAAGTATTTAAAGTTTTCTAAGGTTTTGAATGGGTTGTAAGGTTTGTACGAAAAACCACAAGCTTTTTATTTGCGCTTTCTTATTCTGATAGCATGAAGAAAATTCCCGGAGACCAGGAGCTGAAGCAGGTGATTCTCCTGAGAAAAGACCTCAACCTTCCGGTAGGCAAGGCTGGAGCGCAATGCGCGCATGCTTCTGTCGAAGCCGCTTTCTATTCTGACAAGAAGATTGTCGAGCAGTGGAGGAACAATGGGGCGAAGAAGGTTGTCCTGAAGGTAGCTGATGAGAAAGAATTGCTCAAATACCTGCAGCTTGCGAAAGATTACGGCCTTAAGACTGCATTGATAACAGATGCGGGAAAAACAGTGATCACTCCCGGCACAAAGACGTGCGTCGGGATAGGGCCTGATGATGAAGAGAAGATAGATGGTGTTACAGGGGAACTTCCTATATACTAAACCACAATCCTCACTTCATCCCCATCCTTAAGGCTCATCTTCTCCCTGAGATAATCCGGAGCGATAATCTCCACAATATCCTCCCCATGCACTGTCCTGAAAGGCAGGATGACTGCCCCCACAATGCTTTTCCCGTTAGCATCTATCTTCGCCTTGCTGCATTTCAATCCGCCGAATGTCTTCTTCTTTGTTGAGAACCCTTCGATAAGGATGAAATTCGGGAGTTTCCTCACAAGATTTCCTGTCTTCACATCCACCTTTATGTTCAATGTCCCGGGATAAGGCAGGAAATTCAGCTTGTTCCTGAACTGCTTCTTGTATCCCTTAAGCCCCACAAAATAGCCGCCCTGGCCGAGGCCAGTGATCAGCTTCCCTGAGAAGCTTATCTTCTTCTTTGAGAATATGCCGCTCAATTCATCGTATTTCTGCTTCAGGAGGGCTCTCCCATCAGGAGTCAGCCTGACGAGCTGGCCGTCGGCAAATACCTTCCTCCTGACAAGACCTTCCTTCTCAATCTCCTGCAGAAGCCTCGATGCGGACTGCTGGCTCATGCCTATCCTCTCGGAAAGCTTAGGGGTGGATATTCTCACCTCGTCAAAAAGGCCATGCCTAGCTATCTCCATCAGAACAGATGTATATTTTTCCCCCATGCTACTCAGAAATAAGTATGCAGATATAAAGATTGCGGTTGGAGGGGCTCTGTCCTAAATCTCGCTTCGCTCGGGTTAGAATAGATAATCCCGACTCGCAAGCTCGTCTGGGATTATCAGTATTGTCAAGCTGCGCTTGACAATCAGCGGCTCGGCTCTGGTTGTAAAAACTGAAGAGCGGCACCTCCCCGGATGGGGCGTCCCCTTCCGCTTGAGGCTGTTTTTATCGATAGAGCCTCACAATATTGCTGCTAACCTACATTTAGGACAGAGCCAGTTGGAGGCCATAAGGACAGGAATTACGGATTTCGGAGTTAAATTTATTAAACACCCCTGATAACGCAATAAAAATGACAATCATCATGAAGTTCGGGGGGACATCTGTAGGAAGCGTTGCAGCTGTACAGAACGTCCATAAGATAGTTAAAGAAAGGCTGGATAAAGCGCCCATAGTGGTAGTATCCGCATTATCAGGCATTACTGACGCATTGATAAAAAGCGCGAAGGATGCAGAGCAGGGAAGGATAGACGATTCTGCGATCAGGAAAAAGCATAATGACCTGCTCAAAGGGCTTGGGCTTGATGATGGCCTTGTTGATGACGAGCTTTCTGAGCTCCTGGAAGTGCTGAAGACTATCGCAGAAGAAGGCCTGACAAAAAGATCATTGGATCATGTGCAGTCATTCGGTGAGAGGATGTCCTCGAAGATAGTCGCAGCTTACATGACAAAAAAAGGGATGAATGCAAGGGCATTGAATTCTTATGATGTGGGCCTTGTCACTGATTCGAATTTCACAGAAGCGGAGATCGACAGCTGCTCTTATGAGAACCTGAAAAAGAATCCTCTGCTGAAAGAGAAAGGCATAGTGAATGTTGTTACGGGCTATATCGCAAAGGACCACAAAGGGGATATAACCACTCTCGGCAGGGGAGGCTCTGATTTCACTGCCGCGATAATAGGCGCAGCGCTTGACGCTGAAGAGGTCCAGATATGGACTGATGTGGACGGCATACTGACATCTGATCCGAAGATAGTCAAGAATGCTGTCACGATAGATGAGATATCGTTTGAGGAGGCTGCAGAGCTAGCATACTTCGGGGCAAAGGTCGTGCATCCTAAGACGATAATCCCTGCAACAGAGAATAACATCCCTGTCCTCGTGCTCAACACGCATAATCCCTCGCACAAAGGCACGAGGATAGTGAAGAGCGCAAGAGATGCTGAACATGGCATATTCAAGGCGATCTCATCAAAGAAGAACGTAACGATAATAAGGATAGTCTCATCAAGGATGCTCGGGGTGTATGGGTTTCTCGCAGTGATATTTGACATATTCAGGAACCACAAGATCGCCGTAGACATGGTCTCTACATCCGAGATCTCTGTGTCAGTCAGTGTCGGGAGCAAGGATGATATAGGGCCGCTCATAGAGGACCTGGAGAAGATAGGCAGCATAGAGGTAAGGAAAAAAAGGGCGATAGTATGCATAGTCGGCAAGGGCATGAAGAATATCCCCGGCGTCTCAGGAAAGATATTCTCAGTCTGCGGCGATGAGAAGATAAACGTCGAGATGATATCCCAGGGCGCTTCGCAGGTGAACATGGGTTTCATAGTGGACGAGGGGGATGCTGACAGGATAGTCGTCGCACTGCACAGGGAACTCATAGAGAAACGCAGATAGGCCAGGATTGATCCATAATTTGATCGATCCATGATTTTTATGATTATTTGTTAACTCTCTTCTTTTACGAAATTCGTAATTTAATTGAAAATAATCGTAAAAAAGCGAAATATTTATATACAAATTAGTATAAACGGGCATGAGGCAGACGGGAGAGGCAGAGGGGGTTGAAGGAATCGGTCAGAGAAATCATTTTGGAGAGTGTTGTCCGGAGAGTGTTGATATGGCCTCAAGGTCAGAGAATCCAGGAACAGAAAAAACAGGCAATAAATCGTCCAGAGATGACGAGATAGTCAGGATGCTGAGCAAGAACAGCAGGACGTCTTTCATGAAAATCGCCGAACAGATTGGCGTATCTGAAGGCGCTGTCAGGAGCAGGGTCAGGAATCTCCTGAAAAGAGGAGTGATAAAGAGGTTCACATTGGAGTTGGGGCATAAGGCCAATGCGCTGATCCTTGTCAGCGTAAGGACGGGTGTGAGCAGCGAGAAGATTGCAGCAAGGATAAAGCATATGGGCGCTTCATGCGTCTTTGAAGTAGCAGGCAAATCGGATATAATGTGCCTTGTCGATGCGCCTTCCCTCGATGAGACAAACAGTTTCATCGACAGGATAAGGTCGATCGAAGGGGTCATATCGACAGAGACAATGCCTATACTGAAAGAGGCAACATAAGAATGCAGGAGGATTTTGACGAATATATTATTGATGAGAAGGTGAAAATAAAATGAACATTGCAATCATAGGATACGGGAAGATGGGCCATGAGATAGAGAGGATCGCAAGAGAGAGGGGCCTGAGCATAAAGGCGATAATCGACCCTAAGTCAGAGGGCGCAACAGCAAAGGAGATCAGCGAGAGATCCCTCAAAGGGGTTGATGTGGCGATAGATTTCACCCATCCGAGCATGGTCATCGGGAATGTGCAGAGTCTCGCAAGACTCAAGAAGAACATCGTCCTCGGGACAACAGGATGGTACGACAAGACTGACGAAGTGAGAAGGATCGCGGAAAAGAACAAGGTAGGCCTCATATGGGCATCGAACTTTTCCATAGGCGTGAATGTGTTCTTCAGGATAATCGAGAGCGCCTCAATGATGATAAACAACATACCTGAATATGACATATTCTGCCACGAATTCCACCACAACCAGAAAGCTGACAGCCCGAGCGGCACAGCAAGGTCTATCGCAAACATAATCCTCAAGAATGTCGAGAGGAAGAAAGAGATGATCACAGAGACCTCAAGAGAGAAGATAAGGCCTGAGCACCTGCATGTGACGAGCACAAGGGCAGGCAGCATACCAGGGACGCATATTGTCGGGTTCGATAGCGCCGCAGACACCATAGAGCTCAAGCACATTGCAAGGGACAGGTCAGGCTTTGCGCTCGGTGCAGTGATGGCTGCAGAATGGATCAACGGAAAAAAGGGCTTCTTCAGCATAGACAGCATGATGAAGGACCTGATAAGATGAGGGAAAACATAAAAGCATAAAAGCGCACGATTAAGTGATAGGTTAAGTGATAGGGAGGTAAGAAAATGCCAAGGATAGAATTCAGGGGAGCCATGACTGCGATGGTCACTCCATTCACGCAGGATGGAGAAGTGGATTATGAAGGTTTCAGGAAGAACATAAGATTCCAGCTGAAAAACAGGATAAACGGGATCGTCGTGATGGGCACGACAGGGGAATCGCCCACTTTGAACCGTGAGGAGAAAGAGAAGCTCATAAGGGTCTCTGTAGAGGAGGCGAAGGGGAAAACTCCAGTCATAATAGGCACTGGAACCAATGATACTGCCAAGTGCGTTGATGAATCGAGAAGGGCAGAGGAGCTTGGTGCAGACGCTTTGCTTGTCGTGACGCCTTACTACAACAAGCCGACTGACGAGGGCATATACCTTCATTTCAAGGCCATAAATGATGCAGTGAGCATACCTATAATAGTGTATAATATAGCAGGAAGGACAGGGAAGAACATCGAGACAAGCGTTATGAAAAGGCTTGCTGGCCTGAAGAACATCGCTGCTGTCAAAGAGGCGTCAGGCAACATAAGCCAGATGATGGATGTGCTTGAACAGGTCCCTGGGATGACTGTGCTTTGCGGAGATGACGCCCTCACATTCCCATTGATGGCGCTCGGAGGCGAAGGGATAATATCTGTGGCTTCGAACCTGCTGCCTGCAGAGATGGTGCAGCTTTGCGGCCTTATGCTCAGGGGAAAGACTGAAGAGGCAAGGAAGCTGCACTTCAGGCTATTGCCCTTCTTCAAGGCAGAGTTCATAGAGACGAATCCGATACCGATAAAGGCAGCGATGAACATGAAAGGCCTTGCTGCAGGCGGCTATAGGCTGCCCATGTGCGAGATGAGGCCCGAGAACCTGCAGAAGCTGAGGAAAGTGATGCAGGACATGAAGATAATCTGAAAGTATCTGGAGATGATCTGACACTGGATGTACTTATGCAACCGGCATCGTGAAAGCATAATAAGGATATAATAAAAACAACAAGATGATGAAATGAAAACAAAAAACAAGAACGGACCAAGGGTAGGGATATTCGGCGCGACAGGAGCTGTCGGAAAAGAGCTGCAGAAGGTGCTTCATGACAGGAAGTTCCCTCTTTCATCGATAAGGCTGTTTGCGTCAGAAAGGTCTGCAGGGAAAACAGTGGAGACTCCCTTCGGGAAGAAGACCATAGAGAATGCGAACAATGCGGACTACTCGGGGATAGACATCGCATTCTTTGCTATAGGGGGGGGATGGCCCAAAGAGAATGCTAAGAAAGCCACAGATGCAGGGTGCATAGTGATAGACAACTCATCCACTTTCAGGTACGATGACACTGTGCCTCTTGTCGTGCCGGAGATAAATGCGGGTTCGATAGGCAGTTCAAGGCTTATTGCAAATCCCAACTGCACGACCGCGATAGCCGCGATACCCTTATGGGTCATCTATAAGAACTACGGCCTGAAAAAGGTGATCATATCGACATACCAGGCAACAAGCGGAGCAGGGGCAGAAGGCATGGAAGAGCTGGTGAGGGAGACAAGGAATTATCTTGAAGGCAAAGAAGCGGGGCATGAGGTGTTCCAATACCCCATCGCATTCAACCTGATCCCCCACATAGACAAGTTCCAGGATAATGATTACACAAAAGAGGAGATGAAGGTCGTCTGGGAGACAAGGAAGATATTCGGCGACCAGAAAATACCCCTATCATGCACGTGCGTGAGGATACCTACGATGAGGGTGCATTCAGAGAGCATTGTCGTAGAGACTGAAAAGCCGGTTGATCCTGCAGAGCTGAGGGATATTTTGAGGAAGACAGCAGGTGTCACAGTCAAAGATGATATAACAAAAAATATATACCCCATGCCCCTGACTGCGACAGGAAAATATGATGTCGAGGTCGGCAGGATAAGGCAGAGCCTGATATTCGGCAGGCACGGCATCGAGTTTTTTGTATGCGGAGACCAGCTCCTGAGGGGGGCAGCATCGAATGCGGTGCAGATCGCTGAAGCGATGCTCAGCAGATTATAACTATAATATGCTATGATATAATATATTATGATATAGACAAGAGGGGCCATAAGATGGAAACCAGGAAGAACAAGCTGTTTTTAGGCGGGATGTCCGCAGAGGAACTTGTAAGGGAATTCGGCAGCCCGCTCTACGTCTATGAAGAAGACATGATAAGGCAGAGGTTTGATGACCTGGATAAGAATATCACCTATCCTGATAAAAAGATATATTATGCCTGCAAGGCAAACACAAATCCTGCAATAATGAGGATAGTGCTTGAGAAAGGGGGGTGCATAGACGCTGTATCTCCTTATGAGGCTGAGATGGCATTAAGGGTAGGGTTCAGCCCTGACAGGATATTGTTCACAGGAGATAATGCCACTGATGAGGACCTTCAGTTCTGCATAAAGAGAAAGATAATGGTCAATCTGGGCTCATTGTCACAGATCGAAAGATATGGCAGGTTATGCAGGAATTCAAATATTTCCATAAGGATAAACCCTGATGTGGGCGCAGGCCATCATGGCCACTGCATAACAGGCGGCCCGGATTCGAAGTTCGGGATATATTTCGACAGGGTTGATGAGATAAGGAAGACTGCTGCAAAATACGGTCTTGGGATAGCAGGCATACACTCGCATATAGGCTCAGGCATACTCGACACTGCGATATTCAAGAAAGCCATGAATATGGTGCTGGATGCTGCAAAAGGATTCAGCAATCTTGAATTCGTGGATTTCGGAGGAGGCATAGGCGTGCCTTACAGGCCGGATGAGAGGCCTATGGATATAAGAAGATTCGGCAGGGAGATCTCTGCATTGTTCGAGGATTTCTGCAGGCAGTACGGGAAACAGCTCATGATGATCATCGAGCCTGGCAGGTATATTGTGGCAGAGGCAGGATTCCTGCTTGTCACGACAAACAACAGGAAGCACACCCCTAAGCATACATTCATAGGTACAGACTCAGGGTTCAATCATCTCATAAGACCGACGATGTACGGCAGCTACCATGATATAATCAACGCATCGAATGTAGAAGGCGAGAAAGAAAAGGTAGTAATTGCAGGGAACATATGCGAAAGCGGTGACGTATTCACAAGGAATGAGGATGGCCCAGAGGACAGGCAGATCGCAAGGATAACAGAAGGGGATGTGCTGGCGATATGCAATGCAGGAGCCTATGGCTTCTCGATGTCATCCAACTACAACACAAGGCCGAGGCCTGCTGAGGTGATTGTCAGCAATGGAAAGGCAAGGATAATCAGGAGAAGGGAGACATTCGAGGATATCACAAGGACTGCAGTGATGGATTGATATGTTTTCGGTGTTTTGTTTTTGGTGTTTTTGAATGGAAGGGCTAAACAACCAGTTGATAATAAACAAAAGGTTGATCTGAATGGAATACACAAAGATGCACGGCACACAGAACAAGTTCCTTGTATTTGACAATATGGAGGAACCGCTTGAGAACCCTCAGGCTGCATCGATAGAGCTGTGCAGGAAAGAGGATGTCGACGGCATAATCCTTGTGATGCCTCCGAAAAACAAGAATAATGATTTCATGATGAGGATATTCAACAGGGACGGCTCAGAGGCAGAGATGTGCGGCAATGGCATAAGGTGCTTTGCGCGGTATGTCTTCGACAGCAGGATGACGGAGAAGAAGATGTTCAATATCGAAACCCTTGCAGGATTGAGGGTTCCTGAGATCATATCCAAGAACATGGTGAAAGTAGACATGGACGAGCCCAAGCCCGGGAAAATGAATGAAAGGCTTGTCATTGGGGGTAGGGAGTTCGCTATAAATACAGTCTCGATGGGAAATCCCCATTGCGTCATATTCGTTGACAGGATAACTGACAGCCTTGTGCTCGGCGATGGGCCAAGGATAGAAGTGGATAAGAGGTTCTCTAAAAAGACGAATGTGGAATTCATCAGGATGATAGATGATGATGAGATTGAGATGAGGGTGTGGGAGAGAGGGACAGGAGAGACCATGGCATGCGGCACAGGGGCATGCGCAAGCGTTGTTGCGGCTGTACTGAACGGAAAATCAAGGAAAGATGGTGATGTGAAGGTCCATCTGCTCGGAGGAGACCTTGTTATAAGATGGAACAGCGCAACAGACCATGTATTCATGACAGGAAACGCAGAATATTTATAATAGGGGAAGAAGTATCGTAGAGTTATATGATGACAGCAGGATAAGTTGCAGACGGATAGCAGGCAAATCAAAAACAGGCAACTCAAAATGAACATAAATCCGAATGAAAAGATAAGAAGCCTCGGCGGATACGCTTTTGCAGAAGTCGACAAGATGGTCGGAGAGCTGAAAAGCAGAGGCATAAAGCCCATAGATTTCGGAGTCGGAGACCCGCAGGACCCCACTCCAGAGATGATAAGGAAGGCATGCAAGAAAGCCATTGATGCAAGGAAGTCATCAGGCTATCCCAGTTATATAGGCGACAGATCCTTCAGGGAAAAGATCGCTGTATGGAACAAGAAGAGATTCGGCGTTGCGCTTGATCCTGAAAAGGAGATATGCTCCACAATAGGCTCAAAAGAGGCCATTTTCAATTTCCCTAACGCATTCATAGAGCCAGGTGATTATGTCCTTATGCCGAACCCCGGCTATCCCCCTTATGAGAGGGGCACGATTTTTGCAGGAGGCAAGTGCCATTTCATGAATCTTCTGCCTGAGAACGGTTTCCTTCCTGACCTTGATGCCATACCTGAAGAGATCGCAAAGAAGGCGAGGATAATCTGGGTGAATTACCCCAATAACCCTACTACTGCAGTCGCAGACAGGGGGTTCTATGAAAGGCTTGTGAAGTGGGCCCGCAAGAGGGAGATGATAATAGCATCTGATGAGCCTTACACAGAGAATTATTATGATGAGAAGCCAATGTCCATCCTTGAAGTGGAGAAGGAGGGCGTCATTGTCTTCCAGAGCCTTTCAAAGAGGAGCAATATGACCTGCTACAGGGTTGGATGGGTCGCAGGAGACGAGAGGATAATATCCGTATTCAAGAAACTCAAGACGAACATAGATTCAGGGACAGCAACATTCATACAGGACGCAGCGACAGCAGCATTGTCTGATGAGAATCACGTCAGAAAGCTCCAGAATGACTACAGGAAAAAGAGGGACATCCTTGTCAAGGCTTTTGCTGCTGCAGGCCTTGAGACATCAGAGCCCAAAGGCACGATCTATATGTGGCAGAGGGTGCCCAAAGGGATGACGTCTGTGGAATTCGCAAAGAAGCTTCTTGACCCTAAGACAGCGATAGTTGTGACTCCGGGAGAATGGATCTCAAAGGAGATCGACGGGGTCAATCCGGGCAGGAATTTTGTCAGGTTCGCCCTTGTGCCGGGCATAAGCGACTGCAGGAAAGCTGCTGAGAGGATAAGGAAACTTAAGTTCTAGATTAAGGATTTTTAGATTAGGGCTGGCAGGATTAATCAGGCTGTATTCGTCGATAAGGGGATTTTTCCGCTATATCCTGCTTCATCTTAATTCACTACATCTTCCTTCTTGCGACAATTATATAAGGGATTTCATCAGGCAAAGATGGTAAAGCGACAGGTTTGATCCCATATTTCTCAAAGCATCTGCTTGTAAGAAGGAAAGGGTATTCCTTTGTTTCTTTTGTATAACCTACAACGACCTGGCCGCACTGTATCCTTGAGTCTCCGCCAGGAAAAGCCCTGAAGCAGATTGTCGAGTCAGTATGCCTCTGGGTGAGATGTATGCTGCCTTTGACCATATTGGCCAGCAATGATTCAGAAACTTCGATTATCCCCTTATATCTCTGTATCATCATCATCGATTCCCCTAATGTGCACTTCTTGCCTGAAAACCTCATCACATTCTCGTGCTGCTGTCTTGTCGGCAGGCATAAGCTCGCTTCTTTCTTGCCGATAACTGCACGATCATATGATGCCCTGTCAAAATTCTCTGATTCGGCGACGATATCTGCAAGATCGCTCATACCCAAAGAGCTTATCAATGACCTGAACTTGCTGCAGTAATCCAATGTTCTTTCCAGAGGGATGCCATTAACAAGATTCGCACACATATTATCTATGATTATATGGAATCTTATGCCATAAGGGTAGACTAAATCTGCCCTCTCTGCAAAAGCCTTGATCTGGTGAAGCACAAGCAATTCGCCAAGGCCGGTATCAAAGACAGACACAGGGTTCTTCAGGTCCATGCTTGCATGATACCCTCCCCCCAGATCCAGATAGATATCCAGTGGCTTATTCTGCCTCAAAGAAGAGATCACTGCCCTTTCAATGCCTTCCTTGTAACATGCTGATCTTCCCTTGCCAAGATAATTAAACTCACTTGATGTCAGCACACGGAATAGGTTCCTGCTGATCTCAGATTCTGTCAAGCCAGATTCTGTCAAGCCGGCCTGTTCATTTCCTGTGGGAGCAGCAAGGCCGCCATCCTTCGGGCATTTCCTATTGAAAATTGCGAGTATGCTGCTGATATAATTTTCCAGAGAGAGTTTATCGATCTCCCAGCATGCATCGATCAATTGGGCTTGGTTCATTTTCGTATGCCTTTTCGTATGCCTTGACAATTATTGCACAATTCTTCGACTTTGCTTTTTTCTATCCAGTTCTCTTCTTTTATGAAGACAATATTCGCTTCACCTGCCAAAAACAATGACTTCATGCCGGCAATTACCCTGTCCCTGAATTCATCAGTGCGCCTTTCTTCCCTGTCGTGCAGATAGAGTGTTGCTGTTTTTTTAGCGCACTTGTCGCACTTGCTATCGACTTCAATCAGGCATTCTATTGTGTTGGGCGGTCTTGCTATCAGCTTGACAAATCCGGGTATCTTGGTCTTTATGCTGTCTGCCTCCTGCTGCGAACCTACGCTAAGATGCACCCTTGGCATTGCCATCATCTCCTGAATCCTACACAGGTCAATCCCTTATTACCGGCATCATCATTGAATTCCATATCACCAATTAGCCTCATCACTTCTACGCATGTGCTTACTGTCATGCCTTTCTCTTTTGCGAGCCTTTTCATGGCTGTCAGGTCCTTCTTCACTACCTCTTCCAGAGGGTAATACCTCAGGATCTTCTTTCCTCCCGGCAGTGTCCATTCTATGGACTTGCATTTTTCCGGATCATAGAGCCTGCTAAGATCGTGCTGTCCCTGATTATCACCCCCAATGGCCCTGCTCATCCTGTCACGGCAATCCAAAGAAAGCTTCAGAAGATGCACAGAGAGATGGTCTATGCCTGCTTCAGCGTACCTCTCGATGACCTCTTCTTTGTAGCGATCCGCATCCAGGTCTGAAGCTATGGGCAGATAAGGCGCAACAATCCCTGATATAGGTATGCCGTTCTCCTTGCAGAACTTGCCAAGCTCCATCCTGTCGCTTATAGATGGTGCATTCGGCTCGAGCAGCGCCCTGTACCGCTCATTAGGCAGGCCCGAAGAGATTATTATCTGGCAAAGTTCCCTTGCCTTGATCAGCCTCTCAGCGACATCATCCCTGGGGATGCCTGACTTGGTCAGCATATAGAACCTGTTCTTGTTATCTGTCAGCACATCAAGTATCTTCTGGGTCACGCCCGTTTCGATCAGCGAAGGCGATAAAGCATCGCTCTTTGGTGTGAAGTTGAATGTTAGGTCTTTATCCTTATTCTCTGATATGAACCTTGCGAGGTAATCGGGGTAATTGACAAAAACCTTGACGGGCCTGTGCTCCATGTCCTTCTCCTGCGCATACATCGAGCAGTAAACACATCCGAAATCACAGCCTATTGCCGGGTCGATCTCATAGACCTTGAAACAGCTGGATGTCTGCCTGAAATTTGTTATTATCTCCATCCCTTGTTCGCCTTTTACAAATATAGTATCTGGCTTAAAGTCCTGCGCATTCTTGTCGCTGTTCATTGCTGCCTCTCTTTTTCTGCCCTTCTCTCTACATTTTCGACAGCCTGGGTAGGTATGTACCCCAGCATGTACTCCACAAGCTTGTCAACCTTGTTTCTGTCCTGCAATGACTTGCACGATGCCTTTACATTCATGAGCTGCCCCTGTGAAAAATAATTCAGGTCAAGCGAAAGGCCGTCTGATCTCCCATCCATATCCCTCAGAGAGTCGCTCATCTTCCTGTAACTATCCCTCATATCGACTTCGTTTTTCCTTATATGTACTGTTACTGCATATCCTCTCATGTTCGTCCCTCCTGTTGTTCTTATCTGCCCATTTTTTATTCAGTCCTGTCTGCTGTTCCATTATGTCTATTTCTCATTCTCTCACCCCAGTTTCATAAAAGGGAATGCTATGACATCCCTTATAGATCTTGAATCCGTGAGCAGCATGGCCATCCTGTCTATGCCTAGGCCAAGGCCCCCTGTCGGCGGCATGCCATATTCTATCGCCATGAGGAAAGCCTCATCTATGGGATGGGCCTCCTCGTTCCCGGCGATCCTTGCCCTGTCCTGCTCTTCGAGCAGCCTTCTCTGCACTATGGGGTTGTTGAGCTCAGAATATGCATTGCCTATCTCCATGCCGAAGACAAAAGGCTCAAAGCGCTCGATAAGGTCAGGGTTATCCCTGTGGATCTTGCATAAGGGCGTTGATTCTTTCGGGTGGTCTGTTATGAATGTCGGCTGTATGATCTGCTTCTCGCAATAGATCTTGAACAATTCCTCGACAAGGCTTCCTTTTGTATCCTCTTCTGCGACAGTCATCTGCTTATTGTAGTCCATTCTTTCGGTCTCTGCCTTGATCTGCTCTTTTGTCATATTGGCGACATCGATGCCGGTATGCTCGCTGACGCTGTCATACATCGTGACCCTTTTCCACGGGGGGGTGAAATCAAGCTCTGTTCCCTGATAATTGACCTTTGTCTTCCCGAGGACATCATTGAATATCCTTGCATACATCTGTTCTGTCAGTTCCATCATGTCATTGTAATCCATGTATGCAGCATAGCATTCCATCATGGTAAATTCAGGATTATGGGTCTTGTCAACGCCTTCGTTCCTGAAATTCTTGCATATCGTGAATACCCTTTCAATGCCGCCCACAACAAGCCTCTTGAGGTATAATTCAGGCGAAATGCCGAGGTATACTTCCATATTGAATGCGTTCAGCTTTGTTGTAAAAGGCCTTGCGCTCGCTCCGCCATAGATCGGCTGCAATACAGGGGTCTCAATCTCGATGAACCCTCTTCTGTCGAGGAAGCTTCTCATGCTCTGGATGGCCTGGCTGCGTTTTTTGAAAACCTCGCTCACTCCCGGATTCATTATCATGTCTATGCTCCTGTTCCTGTACCTGAACTCAGGATCCTTCAGGCCGTAATACTGGTCAGGCAATGGCCTGATCGATTTGCACAGTGAAGCATATTGTTCAGCCTTGACGCTCAATTCGCCCCTGTCTGTCCTGAACACCTTCCCTTTTACGCCTATTATATCCCCTATGTTCAGAAGTTTCAGGATGCTGTAATTCTCATCGCCGAGGTCGCTCCTCTGCAGATATGCCTGCATCCTTCCTGTCTGGTCCTCGATGTCAAGGAATGTTACTTTGCCCATCCTCCTCATCGCCATTATCCTGCCGGCGATAGAAGTGCTGTCATTTGTCATCGCCCCTTGCGCAAGACCTATGTACTTATCCTTCAGCTCGGCTGCCTTATGGGTAACATCATAACTGTAAGGGTAGGGATTTATCCCTCTGGCAATCATCTCCTCAAGCTTCTTTTTCCTCTCCTGCATCAATGCGTTCTCGTCATTGCCGACAAAACTGCTGTTGCTCTGGCCATTTTTACCTGAATTGGCATTGTCTTCGCCTTGGCCGCCACCCTTATTCTCAGGTTGGTTGTTTTTTTCAGTATCCATCATGATCTCTCCTTAAGTCATCTCTCCTTAAGCACAGTGATGTACCTTAGCGACTTGTCCTCTGCATAGAAATGGTCCCTGCATCTCTGGGATAGCAGGTATCCGATAAGCTGGCTGTTGATGACCTCGCCCATCTGGACGATGTATATCCCTGGAGGGTAGCATTTTATGTTCTCGCCGGAAACGCGGCCGTTGCTCTTGTCAAGGGGGACCTGCTCCTTGTCCATCGTCTGCGCCTCGAAAGTCTCATATCTTTTTTCAACTCTTTGCGGCAGATTGAGGGGCTCCTTCTCGTCCATGAAATCCCTCGGCGAGACATCAAGCGTTTCTTCAAGAGCATTTATTGTGAATTCAGTCTCCCTCAGCCCTATGCTGAATGTTGTCAGGAAGCATAATGATCTTCTCTCCTCTTTTTCTGTGACGACCCTGAAATGTTTCTCAAGCCTCTCAGCGATATCATCCCCCTTCAGCCTGCTGTCTGTCATGTAGAGGTTGACCTTAGTGGGATCATAAGAGTGGACAGAGGGGAATTTTGTCGGATCGATGATGTCTATCCCTTTCATGTGCCTGACAGCATCCCTGAACATATCAGCATAGGCCATCATATAATCCAGCCTGTCTTTGCCTTCTGAGTACATTATCTTCCTTGTCAGGTCCATGGCTGCGACCAAAGGCACTGAATATGTTGTGGAAGTGTTCTCCGCATAACTCTTCAGATATTCCTTCAGGTATGCATCTTTCACTCTCTTGCTTAGATGAGTGATGTTCGCTGAATTAGGGGCTCCGCCCTGCTTGTGCAGGCTCTGCACGACGAAATCCGCCCCCGCCTCTATCGCTGATATCAGCAGCCTGTCATTGAACGGGAAATGGGCCCCCCATGCCTCATCAATATATATCAGGATCCGGTCATTCTTCCTTTTTATCCTCTCGATTATTGTCCTGAGATCACAGCTGAATCCCTCATAAGTCGGATTGCTCAATAACACTACCCTCGTATCATTGTTTATTTCGCTGAGCACATCATCGGCTGTCGGCGGAAGGAATAAACCTCTCTCCTTGTCGAATCTCGTCATTACATAATCCACGGGGACTTGCTTATCCCTTGCGCTGACTACTACGGACTGGTGCACGTTCCTTGCCGACAAGACCCTTTTTCTGCCGCCCTCATCAAGGAATATCCTTGAGATGAGATCGAACAATACCCTGTTTGCGCCTGTCGTGCCCTCGCAGCCATAATGCGAATGCCCGTCCACATTCTTGTACGCTTCTGCTGCAAGGCTGTGTGTTTCAGCATACACCCCTGAATTATCCTGGAGCTTGCCTGTCGCCCTTATCGAGATTGACCCTTCGCTGTAAGGGTTGTAGCTCTCCATGACCTCTTCAAGAACAGAAGGCGTGCACCATTTCACGAGTTTCCTGTAATTCCTGAATATGTCCAATGCCGGCGTCGAAGTCTGCCTATTGCCTTCCTTGATTATCCTTATATGTTCGGGGAGTTTCCCTCTCCTGTCATCATTGCCGGGTTCATTTTGCCGGGTTTTTTTCATTCTGTTTTTCATTCTGTTCTGCCTTCGTCTGATGTTTAGTGCTGTGGCTGGCAGCAGCTAAGCTATCCAATCATCTAATCAATCAGACCTCTTTTGCAAAACTCGTCCTGGAAGATATGCCGGGAACGGAACTAACGAAAATGATCCTCTTCTGTCAAAAACCTCTCTTTCTGGGCGTCGATGACATGGTAGATCCTCTTGTCAAGCAATTCGATGCTCTCTTCCATCCTGCCCATGAACTCCTCGACATCCTTCTGCTTCCTGAATATGCCCTCTATGATGCAGCCATAACCTTCATCCACCTCATAACTATGGCTCAGGTGGAACAATGTGTTTATGTTCTTCTGCGCAGCAAGATGCTGCTTCAGCGGACCTATCATGTCCCTGCCTGTGTTCACTATGATTATCACATGTATCGGGAACCCTAGCTTATGGAAATCCACAAGGGATTTGTGCTCGACTACCCCCTCTTTCTCAAGGTTGTGGATTATGTCGAACAATGTCGATGCAGGGATCTTGTGCTTGCTCGATATCTCTGTGACTCTCTTCCTGCCGTCTTTCCTCAGCTCAAGTATCAACTTGATCTTCTTTTCATCCATCCCTATCAATTCCGCCACCGTATTTTTCCTGTTTTTTCCGTAATTATTATGTAGTAGTTGATATATATACTTTTTGCTAATATAATAATATGTAGTTATTATATTCGAATATTTAGAAAGATTTTTATATTAGCTTGCATTACCTCCAACAATGGCTTATAAGGGCTTATGATAGTTTATAAGTCCCATATCCTCATTTGAGGGAGCCTTAAAGTGATATATGAAGAGTGATATGGGGATAGTGATATAGAACTTGCATACAAGAAGGCGTGTAAATGAAAAGGAAAGTAGTCAAACAGGGGCCTGCCACATTCATGATAAGCCTGCCCAGCAAGTGGGTCAAAAAGAATGACATAAAGCGGGGCGACGAGATGGATGTTGAAGAGGAAGGCCCTAGTCTCATTGTTAGGAAAGAGAACGAGAAAGGCGCAAGAGGCGTCAAGCAGGTGGTTCTTGATATGGGGAACATGAACAGGACATTGCTTGACAGGTATTTCGCTGAATTCTATGTAAGCGGTGTCGAAGAGATTGTCGTGCAGCTAAAGAGCAATATACTCTCAGATTACAAGCATGACTGCAATATAGAGGTGAATAAATACATAAAAAAGCTCATAGACAGGTTCATAGGGATGGAGATAATATCGAAGACGAAAGAGAGGATAATCATACAGAGCCTGATCCCTTATGAGAAATTCGAAAAGGACAAGGTTGTGCAGAACAGGGTCTATTTCCTGATAAAGGAGTTCCTTGAGGAGTTCGTCTCGGCCCTGGACGGGAATTTCGCTGGTTTCCACAGCAGAGCATACGATTACCATGACAATATCGTGAAATTCATCTACTATTGCCTGAGATTGCTTAATTTCTCCGATATCTTAGAAGAGAAGAAAAACAGGCTGTTCGGGCTGTTCATGGTGATAGACAAGATAATCGACAAGATAAGGCATACGAGCGAGAGGGTCTTTGAGATGAAGAAGATAACCCCTAAGATAAAGAGATACCTGAAGGAGATATTCGCTGTATTCACAGACCAGTTCGACATGGTGCTCAAAGAGAATTATGACGTGATAGGGATAGACTCATGGATTAAGAGAAGGTATGATCTGGTGAAGAAGATCAATTCAGAGAAGTTCAGCGAGGAAGAGCTCAGGGTGATAAGCGAATGCAAGCTTATGACTGACACGAGCAATGATTTCATCGAGACTTTCATCGCTTTGAATATGGACAGGTATGTGGAGAAGGCGGCCTAATATTTTTTATCTTTTTATCTATTGGTTTATATTTGTGGTTTATATTGGTCGATGGGGGATTTGAGATATATCCCTGAACATCCCTGCGATCCTCTCATGGTCATCTGGGCCTGCTGTGAGGCATGCCTTGATCAGCCCCCTCACTTTAGCGTCTTTGACTGTCTCGTCAACCTCTCTCAGGTGCATCTGCAGCAATGCAGGGTTTTGATATACCTCATTCCTGTAATCTTTTATATCATCTGCTGCCAAAGTTATTGACATTGACCTTGATCTGTTGAATATGTGCTTCAGCGTCGCCATATGATACAGCACCTGGCCCAAAGACACAAGGTCATTCGGCCCGCCGTAAGCCCTGTTGCCCATCTGGCCTGCATCCCTGTCTGTTGTCGCATTGCCAAGGTCTATTATTTTCGCCTTGGCTTTCTCTTCATTTATCAGTATGTTTGCAGGCCTTATATCCCTGTGATAAGGTATGCCTGCATTGAGTAATTCCATCAGACCGGAGAGTATCTGCGAGCCGTATTCAACAACATTATCTGCCGGCAATTTTTTATATCTCTTCAGTATGTTCTCAAGACTGTTGCCTTCTGCATACTCTAATTTTATATAACCCCCTTCCTCAGAATAACTGATCGCTTTTACCACATGCTGCGGGTCTTTTAGCCTTAAAAAAAGTTCAGCCTCATATCTGGTATTAGTGGCATATTTCAATGCAAACCTATGCTCGTTGATATCGAATTTGCTGTTCAGATCATTCAATCTCTCTTTGATGTCGGCCGACCCGCCATCTTCGGTCTGGTTTGCCAGAAGATCCAGTATGAGTGCACCCAGCACATCAGACTGGTCCAGCAGGACAATGCCATCAGAGCCTGTGCCAAGCAAGGTTATGCTGGTGCCATATTTCAATGGCTGGGTTTTTTCATCGACAATCTCCCTCCTATTCCTCTTCAGCTCATCCTTGAATGATATCAAAACGTGCTCAAGGAGCTTTTGCATATTCCTGTTCTTATGAAGTTTTTCCCTGCAGTCGTCTTCAAGGGTTATCTTTTCAGGTGTGAACCCCAATCCGTAAAGGAATTGTATCTCCACGCCGTCAAATCTCTTGTCATAGAATTCAGCTTCTGCAGGAGAGCACCCTTCAAGATGCAATCTGAGGATATCTTCGACGCTGAATCTTGGATTGTAAGAGTATGCTGTATCTGCATAAACTCCCGATTTGCACAAGTCTACTATATCTTTCAGGCTGAAACGCGGGGGTTTGCCGGGATAGCTGTCCATCACCGGCTTAAAGAACATGTCGCCTTCAAGGGGCATTTCCTCTTCCTTCAATGTATCAAAAAGTTTCATGACAGCAGAAACATTATGCTTCCTTAGAGATTCATTATACTCATGTTGGCTTAAACTTTCCTTATCTACATCAATAGGGTTATTCCTTGTATATCCTTTCTCTATCTTGATGAACCTGTTTGCAATTTCTGGCTTGACGCCTTGCTGGTGGAGTTTTATGATGTGCTCGACCCAGAACTGGATGTCAAATCCATTGGCAACCTCTGAAGGGACCTTGGCAAAAGCAAGATTCAATCTATCTTCACTCCCAAAACGGCTATCATAATCTATTGTGTCCTGGGGCAGCACTCCTTTTCTTATCAATTTCAGGACTTCGGCGGCTTTTAGCGATGGATGATAATAATTCACGTCCTCTCCCTTAAGGCCCCTGGAGATGAATTCGCATATGTCTTCGCTGCTGAAACTTCTTGAGAACTGGTTTGCCTCTTCATGGGAGATACCTTTTTTTATCAGCTCCAATGCTGTGAGGCCGTCAAAATCATATTTATTCGCCTGATCAGCAGGGACGCCCTCCCTTGCAAAAAAGAATATATCGAGGAAAGTGAATCCTGGCTTATACCTGTTGGCATCTGCGGCAGAAAAGCCCATATTTATGAATGCCATCACATGATTGCCGCTGAAACGGTTGCCGTAAGAGTTTGCCTGCTGATAAGAGACCCCTTTGGCGTGCAACAAGGATATCTGATGGCCATCGAATTTTATGTCGTACCTATTTGCGATTCTGGGAGGGATGCCTGCCAACAGGACATGCAATAAGCCCTTCTCACTGAAGCTATTGTCGTATTCTTCTTCTGAGTCTCCGTTTAGGGTATCATCGATGCTCATCTTTTGTACCTACTTCATTACGCAACAATATAATTCTTTTTCTTATTCTGCATCATCTCTTCCCATCTTCTAGCTCCGCCACCCTCTTGATCAGCTCTTCCTTGCTCATGAAGCGGTACTTGAGGTCAGGCTTTGCTTCTATGAACTTTTCCTTGATAAAATCCAGGTCTTCATAATGCTCCATGCATGCGAAAACTATGCCTTTGTATTCCTGGGGCACATTTTTATCGATTCTCTGGGAGTATCCGTCTTTGAGCATGCCATTCTCATCGTACAAGTCCTTCTTTATATCAGCGAGCCTGTTGAGGTACGTTGAATTGGGTATCTTCTCCCCTTTTTCATCGGTAATAAGATTCTTGTCGGCAAACATATCGTACATGATCAGACCAAGGGCGATCACATCCAATCCCAGGCTGGCCTTCCCCTGCGGAGCTCCACGCCATCTGTTGCCTTGCTGCACGGGGAATTGTTCATCTGTTGCGATGCCGAAATCAAGGATTTTCACTATGCCCTTAGTGTTCACTTTGATGTTATTCCATCCAAGGTCCCTGTGGGTTATGCCTCTGCTTCTCAAGCTTAAGATCCCATTGAAGGTCTGGGAGCTGTAGTCCAAGACATCACTATGGCTCAATCTCGTTTCTGAAACGATCTCACCTAATGTCTTGCCGTCAACATATTCCATCATTATGCAGTATCTGGTTTCATTGCCTTTGCTGCCTATGAATGTCGCAATGCCCTCGCCTGCATCGTATATCCTCACCACATTCTCAAGCTCTTTATCCTCAAGCTTGGCCAGGATCTTAGCTTCTTTTGGATTGACATTGTCAGGATCGATGACCTTAAGGGCTCTCGGCTGGTCCAGGCTCTCGCCAAACAGCTTAAAAGTTACGCCTTGTCTCCCTCTATCCCCCAGCTGATTCAATACTCCATAATCAGATATGTTTATCCTGGCGCATAATTCGAGTTCGTCAAATGAATGGCATTCATTCTTTTTAAGCACTTTCAGCAGATTCTTTATGTAATCTATGCTGGGGATTTCATAGTATCTATTCTTCAGGTGGTCAAGGATGTTATCTTTCAGTTCAGTTGAATTGTCTGCCAGATATTCGAGATTGCCAAGGTTAGAACAGATTGTGGAATTGCTGAAATTCCGCCTCATATGCACAATGAAATCCCTGAGGCCCCTGCTTGATTTGATGACAACATTCAATAACCTCCCTATGTGCTCTGGATCGGCGTTGTAAAAGCTTTTCACAAGCCTGATTGCGGTTTTTGCCGTGTGGGCTCCTTCCTCATACTCGGCAGGTGAACCTGGGCATTTGTATAACTCATCGCACATAACAAGATATTTACCGATGAAACGGTCGGATAATGCTGTGAAAGTCTCTTTGTGCTTGTAGATTATATCTGATATGGCATTTATTGAATTTTTGTCGTGTTTCCTATAGGTCATATAGGACATCAGTGAGATGATGTCCTTGAATTCCTCGCTATCCGACCCGAATTCCTGTTCGTAATACCTAACGGTGTCCCTGGTCTCTCCAAGGAGGAATAAACGCAGGATGTTAGACAATCTTCTGAAACTGGGATTTTTTTCATCAGAATGGGGCCCATTCATCGAGAAATGCCCGAATCTTATGTCATCGATAAGCATGTCTAATGCTACTGAAAAGATTTTCTTAGCAGCCTCATCGCTGTACAGGTTGAATATTTTTTCAGTTGTTTGGCCATTCAAAAAATCTTCCACTAAGCCGGTAAAACCCTCGTCCCCTGTCCTGTATGCGGCGTAGCCTATGAAATTTATGAACGCTGCAGCCTTCTTCTTGTCGTCCATATCTGCAAGCCTCAAAACGCTTTCAGAAGAGAAAATACGGTTCATAAGACCTATATATTCTGCAAGCATCCTTATTTTTTTCTCTATCGGCACAGTCGCCTGCTCTGAAGATGTATGTATCCAATTATTGAAGTAATTTGCAACGATGAGGGCATTATCTCCTTGATAGGACAGGATTGTGTCCAATGATTGGCCTAAGACAGAGGTTTTTTCCTTACAGTGTTCATTGAGCAAGGGCATTATCCTGGCCATCTGTTCCATCATACCTTTTATCTTGACAGCCGTCTCCTCAGGATATTTCCTTTCTGCTGCTGCTATCGCCTGTTCAAGGTTCATTGCGAGCCTCCGGAACCCATCCTCTTCACAGCCTCCTCTACAACATGGCTCTTGTTCCTGAAAGGCCCTTTCCTGAGAATTTCACGAATCATTATAATCGTGTCCTCATCAACAGATACGCTGATTACGTGCTTCATGGAGCTATTAATAACTATTAATGATATATAAAGTTTTCGATGTTTTTTTACTAATTAGTGGTAAATATTTTTAGAGGGTTAATTGCAAAAAAACGCTCAGGAAACCCTTTTTTTGTGTTTCATGTAGTCAGTTTTAACTACCCCCAAAAGAAAAATTTAAATATGATGGTAAATTCCTGATAAAAACATTGGGCTTAGGGGTGAAATTGATGAGCGATACCATGAACGACCAGAGCAACGACAAAAAAGTTATCCTATATTTTGACAGGGACACGCAAAGAAGCTGTAAAAACAGGTCAAGATTGCTGGGTGCCCTGAATAATTACGGTGAGTTCGGTATTGTCTCGGTCAGCAGGGTCGATGATGTGGGTTTTGAAAAGGGCGCAACTGAAACGATCACAGACAGGCCTCATGCAGCATACATAATCCATCAGGGGAGCCCAGGATATTCTGAGGTCTTAACAACAATCCTTCTTGCTGCTTCAGAAAGAGGGGAAAACCCGAAGATAGGGGTGATAACTGCACCTGACAGAATACATCTGCTTGATGATATAAGAAAAGAGGCAAGGAGTTTAGGCGTAGAAGCAGTCATTGAACCTATATGCTGCCCCCCAAATGGGTATTTCTGTAATAGAGTGGAAGACCCATGTGTGAGTAAAGGGAGAGAGACCATAAAACGGATTCTCAACAATTGATGGGCTATGTCCCAAAGACGCAAAACTTTAAATAGGCATGTTTCTTCTTAATTGCAATGGCAGAAAAAGTCGCAAGAAATGATAAAGGCAGCAGCAGTGAGGAAGAGCAGAGCCTCTTCTGGGCAGACCAGCTGGCTGATGAGATCATAAACAGGCAGGATTTCCGCTATACAAAAGATAAGATACCCAAGTTCAAGGAGTTTGTGGTAAAGACATCTGCGTCATTATCAGGGGTTCTCCACATAGGAAGATTGAGCGACACAATAAGAGGAGCGACTGTCCACAAGGCATTGCAGGACGCAGGCGTGAAATCAAGGCTCATCTGGACAGCAGAGGATATGGATCCATTGAGGAAAGTGCCTGAAGGCGTGCCTAAGGAGTATGTGAAATATCTCGGGATGCCTGTAACTGACATACCTGATCCTGACGGCTGCCATAAGAGCTATGCTGACCATCACAAGGAGATCTATCTCAGGGTCATCGACCAGTTCGTCGACATGAAGATGGAGAAATTCTCGATGAGGGAAGAGTACAAGAAAGGAAGCTTCAGGGAGCAGATAAAAAAAATCCTTGAGAATATAGATGTTGTCAAGGAAATCCTGCTAAAGTACAGGGATTCTCCGCTGCCCCAGGGATGGAGCCCTTTCACGCCGATATGCGCGAACTGCGGGAAAGTCGTCACGCCCCAGATCGAGAAGTTTGAGGATGGAAAGGTCCATTATGTATGCAAGGATTATGATTTCGAGAAGACAAAGGCTGTAGGATGCGGGCACAAGGGGATCGCTGACCCGCTGAAAGATACTGGCAAGATGATGTGGAAGAGCGAATGGGCATCGCAATGGCAGCACTGGAACGTCTGCTCTGAAGGCGCAGGAAAAGAATATCAGGTCCCTAATTCGGCGTTCTGGGTCAATGCAGAGATCTGCGAAAGAGTGCTGGGCTATCCTCATCCAGTGCCCATATTCTACGAGCATCTGATGATTGACGGAGTGAAGATGTCAGCTTCGCTCGGGAATATTGTCTATCCGAAGGAATGGCTCGAGGTCGCAAGCCCTGAACTGTTAAGGATGTTCTACAACAAGAGGCTGATGAAGACAAGGAGTTTTTCATGGAAAGACCTCACTAACCTGTACAATGAGTATGACAGGATGGCTGAGATCTATGCTTCTGAGAAGACTGAGGATCCTGATAAGGCCAAGAAAGAGGAGCACAACAGGAGGCTGTTCGAGATCTCCCACGGCAAGGTCGTCCACAAGCCCCTGAAGCTGAGCTTTGCGCATGCTGTTGTCGTCTCGCAGATATTTACGAAAGAGGAGGATATCATAAGAAGCCTCAGGAAAACAGGCCAGTGGCAGGACGAATACAAGGATGAGCTCATCGAAAGGCTGAAAAAGGCTAAGACATGGCTTAACAGCTATGCTCCTGATGATGCCAAGTTCGAACTGCAGGTCGAGGTTTCCGACGAGATAAAGGCGAAGCTTAATGAGAAGCAGAAAGACGCGCTGAAGATGGTAGTGAAGACCGTCAGGAAGAAAGAATGGACGGACAGGGAACTGCATGACGAGTTCTACAACATCTGCAAGCAGGCTGAGCTTGATCCGAAGGAATTCTTCAGGGCCGCTTACCTGGTCTTATTGAAGAAAGAGAGGGGGCCGCAGCTGGCTAATTTTGTTCTGACATTAGGGGACAGGGCGCTGAGATTGTTTGATGGGGTTTGAAGTCGGTTTTGTCATCTCATCCCCCCTTCAGCATCCTCTTCACAGCAAACTCAACAATATGCGATTTATTCCTGAAATGGCCTTCATTCCGGCCTTCGCGCAGCTTGGCCTGTATCAATGCTACTGTCTCCTCATCCACGCTGATGCTTAGGCGATGCTTCATCTTCCGCAGATCTCCTTTTCCATCAGGTAGATATTGTAATTTTCCCTTTTTATGATGCCTACTACGAAAAATCCCCTGCTTAACATATCATCAGCGATCTTTTCCACAGTCGATGTCCTTATCAGAGGGTTATTGCTCCCGGCAGCCTTTCCTTCAATATGCCTGTACAGTGCGTTCTCGATGGTTTTTTTCTCATCAGAAGGCAGCCAGCATTCTCGCATTCGGGTCCTTATAGATTTCATCAGAATAATATACAACCTTTATTTTCTTATCATTTGCCAATTCTTCTGTCCTTTTCTGGGCATAAAAATCATTGCACAAGGTCTGGGGGTCTTTAGAAAGAGAGCCATAATAATCCCAAAGCAGTTTGTAAACCCTGCCGAGCTGTTTCCCTTCAGCAGACCTTATCTTCAGCATGCGCGGCTCTATTTTTGTAAGCTTTTCCATATATAATATTATATCATATTACGGATATATAAATCTTTCGCTTCTTTACTACTTATTAGTGATAATGAAAACAAGAAACAAGACAGGAAAGCTCAAACCCCTAAAAACGCAAAATTCAGCATCATTACGGCCTATAAACCCATTCAGTAATCAAAAAATTTATAAAGAAAAACGTCTTTTTTTAGCTGAGAAAACACACCCCTAGACAGCTTCTGGGGATGGAATTTAAGCAGTATGCAGTGCCTATATCATTCCGATTTTCAGGCATTAATCAGGCGGTTAAATCAATATGGATGAAGACAAAGAACAGCAGAAACAGGGCAAGAAAACGGCTGAAAACGACCCTAAATATGAGGATAAGCAGGCAAAGGAGACAAAAGACCAGAGGGATTCGGCAAGAAAAGGCAGCGAGAGCTATACTGCAAAAGAGATCCAGGTGCTTGGGAGCACAGAAGCAGTAAGGAAAAGGCCAGGCATGTACATAGGCACAACAGGACTTGACGGGCTGCATCATCTTGTCTATGAGGTCGTTGACAATTCAATAGATGAGGCGCTTGCAGGCTACTGCACAAAGATAATAGTCGTGATACACCAGGATAATTCTGTGACTGTGATAGACAATGGAAGGGGCATCCCGACAGAGATACATCCTAAATTCAATGTCCCTGCGCTGCAGGTCGTGATGACAAAACTGCATGCAGGAGGAAAATTCGACAATAAATCCTACAAGGTCAGCGGAGGGCTGCATGGTGTCGGACTTTCAGTCGTGAATGCGCTGTCAAAAAGGATCCATGTGAAGGTCATGAGGGACGGAAAAGTCTTCGAGCAGGATTATGAGGTAGGGGCCCCCATGAATGAGCTGAAGATAACAGGAGACACGAATGAGAACGGAACAGAAGTCACGTTCTGGCCTGACAACACGATATTTGAGACGACAGAGATGCATTTCGACACGCTTGCCTCAAGATTGAGGGAGCTTGCATTCCTCAACAAGGGCCTGAACATAACCCTCAAGGATGAGAGGACAGAGAAGGAGAGCGATTTCTATTATGAAGGGGGCATAATCTCTTTTGTGAAATACCTCAATGAGAACAAGAACCAGCTGCATGAAATAGTCTATTTCCAGAAAGAAAAGAACAGGATCGTGCTTGAGATAGCGCTCGCATACAACGACGGCTACCAGGAGAATGTCTTCTCTTTCGCCAACAGCATAAACACAAGGGAGGGCGGCACCCATCTCATAGGGTTCAAGACGGCGCTTACAAGAGTCCTCAACAAATATGCGGAAGAGAAAGGGCTGATGAAGGACTTCAAGCTGACAAGCGATGATGTGAGGGAAGGGCTTTCTGCAGTGATATCGATAAAGATACCTGAACCGCAGTTCGAAGGCCAGACAAAGACGAAGCTCGGGAATTCAGAGGTGAAAGGAATCGTGGACAGCCTTGTCACGACAGAGCTTGGCTCTTATATGGAAGAAAACCCCGCCATATCAAGGATCATAATCGAAAAGAGCGTGAATGCGGCAAAAGCTAGGGAAGCTGCAAGAAAAGCGAGGGAACTGGCAAGGAGGAAATCCGTCCTTGAAGGATCCAATCTGCCGGGGAAGCTTGCAGACTGCTCGAACAAGGATCCTTCAAAATGCGAGCTGTATATTGTGGAGGGTGACAGCGCAGGCGGCTCGGCCAAGGGCGGAAGGAACCGTGAATTCCAGGCAATACTTCCGTTGAGGGGAAAGATACTCAATGTAGAGAAGGCAAGGCTGCACAAGATCTATGCCAACAATGAGATTGTCACGATGATAACTGCGATCGGCACAGGCATAGGCGAGGAATTCAACATAAACAAGGCAAGGTACCACAAGATCGTGATAATGACTGATGCGGATGTCGATGGTGCACACATAAGGACATTGCTTATGACTTTCTTCTATAGATACCTGCCGAAATTGATAGAGTCCGGGTATATCTACATAGCCCAGCCACCTCTTTACAGGATAAGCAAAGGCAAAAATTCGGCCTATGTCTATTCGGATGACGAGAAAGAGAAGATGGTGAAAGAGATGGGCGATGAGGGCCTGAACATACAGAGATACAAGGGCCTTGGAGAGATGAATCCGCAGCAGCTTTGGGAGACCACTATGGACCCGACAAAGAGGATATTCAAGAAAGTGACGGTCGAGGACGCTGTCGAGGCGGACAAGATCTTCACGATACTGATGGGAGATGAAGTCGAGCCGAGAAGGAAGTTCATAGAGGAGAATGCGAAGAAAGTGATCAATCTTGATGTCTGATCGTTCTGTTTTTTATTGAAAATTGTCGGGGTTTAATACCTCGGACTTCAGTCCGACAATTTTCAAGACTAAAAACTCGCCTATCAAGGCGAGGAGCGTAATACCCCTGCCTTTAGGCAGGGGATAGCTCCAAGCGGCGAGTTTTTATTATATCCCCTCATCTATCCTCAGCGCAACATTTTTATAACCTGCAACAAAGGATATTGCCATGAACCATCTCCGGCTCAAAAAAAGAGGCCAGACAGTATATATAATAATAGGCATTCTTGCGCTTACAGTGATAGTATTCGGCCTCTATATCTATTCTTCGAGAGCAAAAGGCAGGGCGTCAGAAGAAGAGACGAATGTCCTTGAAAAGAGCGTGATTCCTTCTCTGAGTTTCTACATGAAGCAGAGCATAGACAAGGCAAGCATTGATGTCATCAAGGAGATCGGCGCTCATGGAGGCCTCCTTGAACCTGAGTTGTATACCTGGACGGGAGCAACGAAGGTCGCTTACACCTGCCATAAGGATGATCCCGGTTCTGCGAAAGCGTGCAAGAATGTGATGATAACAAGGCAGCACATCGAGCAGCAGCTCGCAGATAACATACTTAAAAACCTTAACGGCATCATCGACCTGAAAAGCTTCAGGGACCAGGGGATTGACATAAAAGAGGGTGAGAGGAAGGTGAAGGTCATACTCGGGAAGACTGCCCTTGTCATAGAGCTGGATTATCCGCTTGAGCTTAGCGTGGAGAACAAGGTCGAGAAGATAGACATATTCCAGTCCACAATAAAGCTTCCGCTAGGGATATTATACGACCTTTCAACATATATCACGAATGCAGAGATGCAGGAGAAAGAGTTCAATATAACAGAATGGTACCAGAAGCATCCTGACCTGTTCATAACATTGGAGAGGGAGAAGATGGGCGCCGATTGGGTCTACCAGCTCGTGAAAGACGACTATCCTTTCAACTTCGCACTCCAGAAAACAGGCCTTCAGGAGGCAGAGAACGGCTGCTGCTATAACCGCTATGACTTCTCATGCTTCAAGAATGTCCAGAAAGAGCAATGCGATGAGATACAAGGACAATATGACCCTAATCCTCTGTGCTACTGCCCTACAGAGGGAAGATTGAGCTGTGTCATCTCATTGCCGGATGCCGGATGCACAGAGCCTTACGCTGAAGTCCTGAAGCTCTCATATTATGAGAATGCCCATGCCTCGCTGCCTGATCAAGCAGGTTTCAGGCACAGCATGTGCTGCAATATAGTGGCCTTCTACTTAACGCAGCAGCCGGATATAGTGGGGAGAGAATGCACAGGGAATGGCGCCGTCTTTGCCAGGCTTTCGTCTGCTGAGAACGGCCATGTCGATGACCCGGGCAATACGGGCCCATATTTCACAGAGAAGGCATGCATATCCGCCAAGAGAAACAGGATCTCATGCATGGCAAGGGAGGGGATATGCCTTGGCGAAGAGGAGCCCATAATCTCATTCATGCAGCCTGTCAATTCACATGCAGGATATTCATATAAATATGATACGAAGATATGCTGCAAAGCGGAGAAGATCACATAAGGTCGCATAAAGCCGCATAGTGATTGCAGGCATAATAATAAAAACTCGCCGTTTGGAGCTACTGAAAATCTGCGGATTTTCATAGTCACGCTCGCTTCGCTCGGTGACTATCTCCGGCCTAAAGGTTACAAAACCGAAGGTTTTGGA
>PCXZ01000016.1 GCA_002762985.1 Candidatus Woesearchaeota archaeon CG10_big_fil_rev_8_21_14_0_10_44_13
CCGAGATACGGCAAGACCGAGCGTAGCGAGGGCTTGACGAGGAGGGAGGCGGAAGGGGATTATAAGGGGTCGCAACCCCTTATTTCATAGGGTGCAGTTTGGTATTGAATCCTTCTTGCCCGTGTTTATCAAGGAGTTTTCGGTCATTAACGCGGTATATCAGCTTTTTTCCTTTTCTCTCGACTCTTTTCTCCCGAGGAACTTCTTCCTCGCTCACTTCTATCCTTAGGGGGTAAAGCTCCAGAACGCCGTCCAGGACATTATTCTCATAAATCTTTTTCAGGCCTTTCCCAGTTTTGGTCATTGCTCTGTCTAATGTAGAAACAACCCCCTCCAACAAAACAGAAGGGTTGTGCGTTTCCCACTTTATCGGCTGGAAAAGAAACTCTTTCAGGCTGCTCATGTTCTCTCCATCTAGACCCAAGATGAAGGGGGTTTATAAATCTTACGTTAATTTACTACTATCAAGTTATACTATTTTTAGAGGGGGGACAATCAAAAACTTAAACTTCTTCCCCTTCGCTTTCATACAAGATTTAATTTATGCCCCCAAAAACCCTCCAAAATCCGATACCTTTAAATACCACCTCCAAATTTCTATATATTACTAATATATAAGACATATTAGCAGATATTCTGTGTATCGAAGCTGAAAAAGGCCGGAACATAGGCCTGGAAAAGCTTATCTCCTCCATAAACCTTTTTAGGGGTCTAAATCCTCTATCTAGAGTTATGTTTTCATGCTTGATTCGAAATCAAGTATGCTGAGTTAGCAGAACCAAAAATTCTTTTACTAAGTTAGTTAATAGTCTTACGACCTAAATAAAAATAGGATCGATTGATGATCAATCATTGATTGGCTGAATAAGCCGGTCAATACAAATACCCGTTGATCCTGCGGGAGGTCGCTGCTATTGGGATTCGAATTAGCCATGCAAGTCTGGGGTAGCAATACACCGGCAAACTGCTCAGTAACACGTCGGTAATCTGCCTTTAGGTCAGGGATAACCTTGGGAAACTGAGACTAAAACCTGATATGGAAACTGTTCTGGAAATGATTTTTTCCTAAAAAGCAATGCCTAAAGATGAGCCGGCGGCGGATTAGGCTGTTGGCGGGGTAATGGCCCACCAAACCTATGATCCGTACGGGCCGTGAAAGCGGTAGCCCGGAGAAGGTCACTGAGATACTGGACCTAGCCCTACGGGGTGCAGCAGGCGCGAAAACTTTACAATGCACGCAAGTGTGATAAGGGAATCCCAAGTGCTAATGTTTTACATTGGCTTTTGCCAAGATTAAAAATCTTGGCGAATAAGTGGTGGGCAAGACTGGTGCCAGCCGCCGCGGTAACACCAGCGTCCACGAGTGGCGACCGCTTTTATTGGGCCTAAAGCGTCCGTAGCCGGCTTAGCAAGTTTCTTGTGAAATTGTTGGGCTTAACCTAACAACGCGCAGGGGATACTACTAAGCTTGGGACCGGGAGGAGTCAAGAGTATTGCTGGGGGAGCGGTAAAATGTTATAATCCCTGCAAGACTACCTATGGCAGAGGCACTTGACCAGAACGGATCCGACGGTGAGGGACGAAAGCTAGGGGAGCAAAACGGATTAGATATCGAAAATCTCGTAAATAAACTCGATTTTCGGATTTAGTCTCGCAATTTGCTGTAATTTCTACTTTGCGAGAAACTGATTCGATAATCTTATCGAGATTGCTCGACTAAATACCCGAGTAGTCCTAGCTGTAAACGCTGCGAGCTAGGTGTTGCATATTCCTCGTGAATATGCAGTATCGAAGCGAAGGTGTTAAGCTCGCCGCCTGGGAAGTACGGTCGCAAGACTGAAACTTAAAGGAATTGGCGGGGGAGCACCACAAGGGGTGCGGCGTGCGGTTTAATCTAATTCAACACAGAGAATCTCACCAGAAGCGACGGCAGGATGATAGTCAGTCTAAAGGGCTTACTTGACAAGCCGAGAGGTAGTGCATGGCCGTCGTCAGCTCGTGCCGTAAGGTGTCCTCTTAAGTGAGGCAACGAGCGAGACCTGTATCTACAATTGCCATCGAGTTCTTCGGAATGATCGGGCACATTGTAGGGACTGCCTTGGAAACAAGGAGGAAGGTGCAGGCAACGGTAGGTCTGTATGCTCCGAATCTTCTGGGCTACACGCGCGCAACAATGGTAGGAACAATGGGATACAACTCCGAAAGGAGAAGTTAATCCTCGAAATCCTATCCTAGTCTAGATTGAGGGTTGTAACTCACCCTCATGACAATGGAATCCCTAGTAATTGGACGTTATCAGCATCCAGTGAATAAGTCCCTGCTCCTTGCACACACCGCCCGTCAAACCACTCGAGCCAAGTCTAGATGAGACATAGTTTCTTGATTATGCCGAATCTAGGCTTAGCAAGAAGGGTTAAGTCGTCACAAGGTAGCCGTAGGGGAACCTGCGGCTGGATCACCTCCTTTTAAACTTTAATGGTTTTGTCAGGCCTTCGGGTCTGGCGAAATTATTTAAGTTAAAATCAGAAGTTGAAATTCGTGTAGAAGGAAATAAGGTTCTGCTGCTCATTTTTTTTATTTTTATTCCATTTTCATTTTCAAGGATAAAAAATTCAAAATTCACAAAAACGGGCCTGTAGCTCAGCCCGGTAGAGCATCGCCCTTGCAAGGCGGGGGCCGCGGGTTCAAATCCCGCCGGGTCCATCGAGGTCATTGATACGCAATTTTGCCATGCAATATTTCGAGGTGGGATTTGCACGCCAAAAAAAACAGAAGCAAAAAAGAGACAATCAAGAAAAGACAAAAACAGAAATCGCAATCAAAAATCAATCACAGATTATAATCACCAATTTTTCCGATTCGTTATGTGACCATAGCGAATCGTTGGGTGAAACATGAATTACTGATCTTACGGTTCATGTTGATGAAACCATGCATAGGTAAAAAATACGCTATTAGGTGGATGACTTGGCTCTGGTGCCGAAGAAGGGTGTGACAAGCTGCACAAAGCTTTGGCGAGATGCACGTAATCTTTGAACCAAAGATCCCTTAATGAGACTTCTCGTAAAATCCGAAAGGATGGGGAACGCAGGGAATTGAAGCGTCTTAGTACCTGCAGGAAAAGAAATCAATCGAGATGCTGTGAGTAAAGGCGATCGAAAACAGCAAAAGGCAAACTGAATCCGTTGCAGTAATGTAATGGAGATGTGGTGTGATGGACTGTTTTTTAGGCCTAACCGAAAGATTCGAAGTTTTCTGGAAAGAAACGCCGTAGAGAGTGATAGCCTCGTAGAAGAACGTCGGTGGCCGTAGCAGTATCCTGAGTACTGCTTATCGGATATTAAGCAGGAATTTGGGAGGCACTAACTTCCAACCTTAAATACAACCAGAGACCGATAGCAAACGAGTACAGCGATGGAAAGTTGAAAAGAACTCTTGACAGAGATTCAAAAGAGCCTGAAACCTAATAGTTATAGTGTGGCAGTGCTCTACGGAGTTCTGCCGCGCGTTTTGAATAACGTGCCGGGGAGTGTATTTGAGTGGCGAGGGTAATTCTGCAAAGATGCACCCAAAGCGAAAGCGATAGCTCGCAAGCAATGAGGAGCAAGGTATGAAAGTGCCTTGAGTCACTTGGATACGACCCGAAGCCAAGCGATCTAACCCTGGGTAAGGTGAAGCGCGGGTAAAACCGCGTGGAGGCCTGCAGAGGTTCTACGTGCAAGTGTTCTTCTAACCTGGGGCTAGGGGTGAAAAGCCAATCGAGCTTGGTGATAGCTGGTTCCTACCGAAGTTGGCCGCAGTCAAGTCTTGAATGAGACAGCCACGATTGTAGAGCTACGGATCAGGGGCTTAGGGAGGGAAACCTCTCGGCCCTTTGTCCAACTCCGAATGTTTTGGCGTCATAGACTTCAAGAAATGGGGATCCGGGGTAACCTTGGATTCCGAGAGGGGAACAACCCAGACTGCAGTTAAGGTCCCAAAATATCAACTAAGTGTGAAAGGGTGAAAAGTGTCTACAGCCTAAGACAGCGAGGAGGTTGGCTTAGAAGCAGCCATCCTTTAAAAAGTGCGTAACAGCTTACTTGTCAAGGTTGTAGGCCTTGAAAATGGACGGGGCTAAGTTGATTACCGATACTGTAGACATCCGAAAGGATTGTGGTAGGTAGGCGTTCTGCTAGGGCAGAAGCATTTCCGAGAGGAAGTGTGGACCTGGCAGAAATGAGAATCCCGGTCAAAGTAAGATCATAGCAGAGTGAGAATCTCTGCCACCGAAAGGGCAAGGGTTCCTTGACAATAAAGGTTAGTCAAGGGTTAGTTGGTCCTAACTGAACTCCTAACAGGAGGGATGGAAAGGGAAACAGGTTAATATTCCTGTACTGCTTTAGTATGTGCGGCAACGCAAGTTCAGTTTCCGACATTTTGGGCTAGATCAACATGAAACGTCTTTTATGTTAACCAAGATAAATCTGGGGAGTATCGTAATGATGAGATCCAGATTAAACTTGGGAATAGTATTCCTTATGGAGTATTTGATTGATGCCTGGAGTCCATGAAAAGGGAACTGAAAAAAATCTTCAGCATCCATACCCAGAACCAGCACAGGTGCCCCTAGGTGAGAAACCTAAGGTGTCAAGGCGATAATCCGATTAAGGGAACTCGGCAAATTGGCCCCGTGCCTTCGGTATAAGGGGTCCCTGCGTTTGTTAGCTAAGCTAGCGATTGCAGGGTGCAATGACTAAGATGGTCCGACTGTTTAACAAAAACACAACTTTCTGCTAGCCCGTAAGGGTGCGTACAGAAGGTGACGTCTGCCCAGTGCCAGTACTTCAAACTCCTTTTCAAGGGAGCTAAGAGCTGGTAAACGGCGGGAGTAACTATAACTCTCTTAAGGTAGCGTAATACCTTGCCGTTTGAATGACGGCTTGCATGAATGGCGTAACGAGATTGTCACTGTCCCTAATCGGAAGCCTCTGAAAACTTATTCTGGTGCAAAGGCCAGAGATATCCAGTGGGAAGCGAAGACCCCGTGAAACTTTACTGTAGCTTGTAGCTGTGATGTAGATCCTGATGTGCAGCGTAGATGGTAGTTGCTAAAGCTTAGCCGCTAGGTTAAGTGTAGACGACAATGAGACACCATCCTTTGGGATTTACATTGCTCACTTTAGAAATAAAGAACAACTATTGGCGGACAGTTTGGCTGGGGTGGCACGCCGCTAAAAAGATATCAGCGGCGCCCAATGGTTGGCTCAACCCGGTTGGAAATCGGGTGTTGAGTGCAAGAGCAAAAGCCAGCCTGATTGGATTGTCAAAACTAAGCAATCCAAAGACGAAAGTCTGGTCTAGCGAACCTTTACATCTCCTTAGTGGGGGGTAGAGATGACTGAAAAGTTACTCCGGGGATAACAGAGTTGTCGCGCCCGAGAGCTCCTATCGACGGCGCGGCTTGCTACATCGATGTCGGCTCTTCCTATCCTGGTCGTGCAGAAGCGGCCAAGGGTGAGGGTGTTCACCTATTAAAAGGGATCGTGAGCTGGGTTCAGAACGCTGTGAGGCAGTTTGTTTGATATCTACTGGATATGTCGATGTCTGAGGGGAAGGAACTTCTAGTACGAGAGGAACGAAGTCTCGAGGCCTCTGGTCTAACGGTTGTCCGACAGGGCAGGCCGTGCAGCTACGCCTTTTGGGATAAGTGCTGAAAGCATCTAAGCACGAAGCCCTCCTCGAAAAGAGACATCATAGAACCGCCGCAGAAGACGGCGTTGATAGAACTGGTGTGTACGCACGAAGGCAACGACGTGTTCAGCACGCAGTTACTAATAGTTCATACCTTTACCTATGCATGGTTAATCTTTTTTTTCTTAAACCATATATTATGCAATCACAAAAAACACTTGATAGCTTCAGCTATGGCATTTGTCATGCTGTTATGCGTTTTTAACGAGCGATAGCTTCAGCTATGCGATCATGATCTTGTTAGTTATTTCTGAACCCAGCTCACTTTTTTAGAACACCCTCACCCTTTAACCAGTCATCTCTACCTAACGCCAGAATGCAAGCCGGCAACTAATTAGAATTGTGTTTTTTGGCAGGATCCGGCAGGAAAGCGCATACCCCGAAATAAAGGTCAGACATGGCAAGCCTGAGCATGCTGTTGTATTCAAACGAATCCATGCCTTTGCTGCGCTGCCTTTCCAATATCTTATATCTCTCTTCAGCGCGGCCTATAAGGCCCGTCAATTCCCCGAAACCATTATCTGCAAGCTGTTTTGTCGCATGCACAAGAAGGTGAAAATCCTCCTTTTCCTTATTCTCCCTCAGGTCCCTGATGGGGAACTGCATGACATGCTCTGCAAACCTTTTCCACGCAAAAGGCAGATAGTCTTTGCCAAGAGCAGATTCGTAATGTGTTTTTATGAAAGAATCGTCAGGGAAAAACCGGCCTGTGAGCAGGCATCCATCAAGATAAAGATCTTCTTTAGGGAGTTTTTCCAGATTGTAGGGTTTATCCTCCACGCTATCTCGCGGTCCGATAAGATGTGGCCTCAAGTCCTCACTGCCAGTTTTTGATTGCAGGAACTCGCTTATCTCACGGGAGAATTGAGGTGTGCATTGGAGAGTATTTCTCCCTCCTTTGGTAAAAAGCATGAAATCTATGTCTGTGGCAAATTCAGGGGCATAGACAGAACTACCAAGAATAGCTATTTTGTTGCCTTCTGCGAAATATCCTTCCAATGCCAAATAACACCAGCCACCCCTTTAATTAAAGAAAATATGATCAGTATATAAACCTACTTCTTCGCCCTTCTCCTCTTCTCCTTCTTCATCCTCTTACGCTGCCATTTCCATCTCATCTGGCCTTTCTTCTTCCATCTTCGTGAGCTTCTTTTCATAGTATCGTTTGTTTTTCGGGTTATTTATAAAGTTTGCGGGTTTTTAGGTCATTAAACCACGTTCTAACCCCCATATTTTTTGTCAGGGGAATAGGCTTTTGTCTCGTTATAACTGCCTTTTTCAGAGGAAGCGTCCTCGACGACATCCTCCTCTGTCATGTCATCTGCATGGTCATCATATTCCGTATCTTCGGCACCATCTGCGTCAGATTCCAGCTCACCTTCTTCCTTGGCCACCTGCTCGTCAACAAGCTTCTCGAGCTCTTCATTGAACTCCTTCTGCAGTTCGCAGTCGCAGACCCACTCATCATCCTTGAGGTACATCTCCTTCCCGCATTTCTTGCATCGTGGCATAGGTTCACCGAAATATCATCATAAAAAAATCATAAAAGACCCGGAGCGCTCACTTCGCCAGATAGCTCATCTCTTTCTGGGCTATGTCCTCATTGTTCTTAATGGCATCCCTCAGGATGGCCTTTATCAATGCAGGCCTTACAGGATCCTCAATCCTCATGTCTATGCTCTCTGTCTTTATCATCTTATAGCCTGCTGGCAGCTCATCATAATCGAATCTCTTCATATCCCCCTGGCTTCCGCCGCCGATGTAGAATATGACGACTGGCTTTATCGGATTGCTGCCGAAATTCTTTATCGTGAACGTGGCGAAATCTATCTGCGCAGAATCCTCATTGTTCACAGTATACCTGAACTCTATCGCCCCTGGCGAATCAGTCGACAGTATCTTGTAAGTGTCTGCAGGGACCTTGATATCCTGCCTGCTTTCTGCAGGTGTTTTCTCTATCTCTTTTATCTCATTCCCCGTTATATCCCCCATCGAAGGCTGCTCAACATCCGCTTTCTTGCAGGCTGTTACCAGCAGCATCGCTGCCAAAAAAAGACATATTATGCTTAATATTTTTTTCATGTTCTCCCCCCTTGAAATTATTATCAGGATGCCCCGGCCGAGATTTGAACTCGGGTCTTCGGCGCGAAAGGCCGAAATGATTGGCCGGACTACACTACCGGGGCATATTAGGCCAGATAATACCAAATAAATGCCCCTTTTTAAATATTGCTATCTATATTGCCGTCTTTATATCAGTCAGAAAAGGGTCATAAAGCTCTATGAAAGCTGTATGGATAAGCAAGAACCACTCATCTCAAGAACTTGATGCTATTGAGGAACTGCACAGCATCTACTACATTTGTATCACCGAGCGTAAACTCATCGTCTGGCAGCTCTGCATCCACGCAGAGGGCCTGGCTCTCATTTATCAACCTCAGATCAGACATGGAGAATGCGGAATTCATGTACAAATCATCAGAGATCGCCATGTTTTCATCATAAGGAAACATCGCCCATACATTGTACTGCGGGTGATACATGTACATCTTGTCTTCAAGGAAGATCACGCTTAAATTATACCCGCCTCTTGTTACCTCCTCTCTCATCAGGTCCCCTCTTTTTTTGAGTGCTATTATCCCCCTGTGCGTCGTAATCGTGCAGATATAATCGTTTGAGCTGCTTGAAAGCACTTCATCCTTGGGCACGGGTTTTTCCCCTAAAGCGACCATCTGCTCAACTGTGTCCCTTATGGCCTGGATCTGGGTGCCGTTTATCGCCTTATCATATTCAAATGATCTTCGCTCAATGCCCCTCTTTTCCCTTATCTTGCCGACTTCTACGAAAGCGATGCCTGAGATTACTGCAGCCAATATGAGCACAAAAGCTATCACCCCTATCCTTCTCCAGAAGAAATACATTGTGTCTTTTTTTCTGGCAGGGCGGACTGGCAGCGGAACTTTTAGCTCGCGCTCTCTTGCCGCTTCAACCCTCTTTTTTCCCATCTTTTCTGCCATTTAATAAAAAGAAAATAAAGAATAATTTAAATCTTTAGTTTTTCGCCGTATTTCCCGATTATAGGTAGCTGTTTCTCTTTACCCTGAAATGCATAGATTATGCCGATAATATCAAAAATCATCGGTACCCAGAACAACAGGCTCAACACCCATATTATCATCCAGCCGAGCAGGGGGATGAATCTCAACGGGAAGGTGATTATAGTGAACACTATACCATAAGCAACGAAGAAGCAGAACCCGAAAACAAGGGACACAAGCCCCTGCTGGACATGGAATTTCACAAACTGGTTCTTCTTCATCTTGTCATCGACAAAATACCATATGATGCCTATCAGAAGATAAGCAAGAATTGCGCAAACTTTTCCCTCTTCAATCCCTTTATCTGCCATACCCGCACCCCTCTGTATTTTTTAGATTTATTTTTAGATTTATGGATAGTATGCTGATTTGGGTTGTTTATATAAAAATATTTCTTTTTTATGGCCTTCTTGCCCTTTTTCTGCCTAAGGGTTTGTCATTGATTTTCCCTATTCCCCACTCATAACAAACCTTTATAAATAAACTTCGCCTAAACTGCTCAAATCAGGCTTAATGGTCAATTAAAAGAGTTTTAAAAGAGGTGCATTCATGGCAGAAGACTGGAAAAATAGCGCTTTCATTCTATGGTTCGATCAGCTTGGCATTGAGGATGTCCCGCTTGTCGGAGGAAAAAATGCTTCTCTTGGCGAGATGTACCGCGAGCTCACATCAAAAGGCGTGAAGATCCCCAATGGTTTTGCCGTAACAGCCTATGCTTACAGGTATCTCATCGAAAAGGCAGGAATCAGGGACAGGATAGCAGATATCCTCAAGGACCTGAACACAGGCGACATGCAGAACCTTTCTGAAAGAGGCCATAAGGTCAGAGAGACTATCAGGACTGCAGAATTCCCTCCTGAACTCAGGGAAGCCATAGTAAAAGCGTACAGGGACCTATGCAGCGCCTACAACAAGGAAAGGAAAGATGTCGATGTCGCAGTGAGGTCCAGCGCAACTGCTGAGGACCTTCCGGATGCGAGCTTCGCAGGACAGCAGGAGACTTATCTCAACATAAAGGGTGACGATCAGGTGATCGATGCATGCAAGAAATGTTTTGCCTCATTGTTCACGAACAGGGCGATCTCATACAGGCAGGACAAGGGCTTCGACCATTTCTCAATAGCTCTTTCTATAGGTGTGCAGAAGATGGTGAGGTCAGACAAGGCATGCTCAGGCGTCATGTTCTCTATTGATACAGAATCAGGGTTCAAGGATGTCGTTTTCCTGACAGGGGCTTATGGATTAGGCGAGAACGTAGTGCAAGGCGCAGTCAATCCTGACGAATATTATATCTTCAAGCCTACATTGAAGCAGGGATTCAGGCCGATAATCTCGAAATCTGTCGGCGAAAAAGCGATAAAGATGATCTACGATGTGCAGGGGAGCAAAGGCACGACAAAGAACATCTCTGTGCCTGAAGAGGAAAGGAAGAAATTCGTGCTCAATGACGAAGAGATCCTCACGATGGCGAGATGGGCATGCATAATCGAGGATCATTACTCCAACAAGGCAGGCCACTTCAAGCCTATGGATATGGAGTGGGCGAAAGACGGCGAGACCAATCAGCTGTTCATAGTACAGGCAAGGCCCGAGACAGTCATGTCAAGGAAGGACGTGACAAAGATGGAGGAATATATCCTGAAGGAGAAAGGCACCATCATTGCAGAGGGCAGGTCTGTAGGCCAGAAGATAGGCCAGGGGCCAGCTCATGTGATAAAGGATGTGCATGACATAGGCCAGTTCAGGAAAGGCGAAGTCCTTGTCACAGAGATGACGGATCCTGACTGGGAGCCTATAATGAAGATCGCTTCTGCGATAGTGACTAACAGGGGAGGAAGGACATGCCATGCAGCGATCATCTCGAGGGAGCTTGGGATACCATGTGTCGTCGGAACGAACAACGGTACTGAAAAGATAAGGTCAGCGCAGAAGATAACAGTGAGCTGCGCAGAAGGTGACGAAGGATTTGTATATGACGGCCTCCTGAGATTTGAGAAGAAAGAGACAGACCTTAAGAAGCTGCCTAAGCTCAAGACATCAATCATGATGAATGTAGGGAACCCTGAAGAGGCATTCGAACTGAGTTTCCTGCCTAATGATGGTGTAGGGCTCGCAAGAGAGGAATTCATAATAAACTCATACATCAAGGCCCATCCGAGGGCGCTGATAGACTTCAACAAGCTCAAGGATGAGAAATTAAAGAGCCAGATCGAGGCATTGAGCTATGGCTACAAGGACAAGAAGGAGTTTTTCGTAGACAAGCTTGCCCAGGGCATCGCCACTATAACTGCAGCATTCTACCCTAAGAAGGTCATACTCAGGTTCTCTGATTTCAAGACCAATGAATATGCCAATCTGCTGGGTGGAGCAGATTACGAGCCCAAGGAAGATAACCCCATGATAGGCTGGAGAGGGGCATCCCGTTATTACAAGGAAGGCTACAGCGAGGGATTCGCCCTTGAATGCAAGGCCATCAAGAAAGTCAGGGATGACATGGGACTGATAAACCTTGAAGTGATGATTCCCATGTGCAGGACAATCGATGAGGGAAAGAAGGTATTGAAGGAGATGGAAAAGAACAACCTGAGAAAAGGAGTCAATGGGCTGAAAGTGAATGTGATGTGCGAAGTCCCGAGCAATGTCCTTCTGGCAGATGATTTCCTCGACATATTCGACGGCTTCAGCATAGGGTCTAATGACCTGACACAGTTCACGCTCGCATGCGACAGGGATTCACAGCTTGTTGCGGACATCTATGACGAGAGGAATCCTGCAGTGAAGAAGCTTGTAAAGATCGCGATAGAGACAGCGAACAGGAAGAAGAAATATATAGGCATATGCGGGCAGGCCCCTTCAGATTACCCTGAGTTCGCCCAGTTCCTTGTCGAGGCAGGCATACACTCGATCTCCCTGAATCCTGACACTGTCGTGAAGACGATGATCAAGATCGCTGAGACCGAGAAGAAGCTGGGGTTGTAGCCGAAGTGAGATCTTAAGAAATTGTCGTTTTTTCTTCAAGCGATAAGATGGCATTAGTTTGGTACCCCAAAGGATTCCTTTCTGGTGTCATAATAATGCTCTTATCTTTGCTTTTAATGAATTTTAGGCGTCTTTCTGCTCCATCTATTGTTACAGGAGGCAATACTGACAGGTATTCCATGACAATTTTATCACATCTTCCGGCCACATCAATCTTATCAGCATGAAATCTTGCAAGAAAATTTGAAAGTTTTTGAGGAAAATCTGAACCAGACATTAGTTCTTTTTCCCCGACAGAGATAATATAAGATTCTTCCATACCATATTCTGCCCTGAGATTTATGAATGGTATTTGAGCCCAATCCTTAACCCTATCAGCTTCCTCAAGGATTACTACAGGCCATTCGCAGAATGCAAGTAAGGACTTTATTGCAATCTCATACATTCTGGCTTCTTTTGCAGGGTCGCCAAGCTCATAAAGCCGACCCACATACCTTTGCATACCTTCCCTGTCAAGGGGGATGCCGACAAACGGCTGAACCAAAAGAACAACTCCTTCTGAAGGAGCAGGTTCTTGTATGAAGGATTTCCCGCATGGAAGATGACCAGCTATGGAGAATATGCCCGGTTCTATTTCAAAAAATTCTTCTGACATATCAATACCTGAAAATGGGATTTTTTATAAATCTTTCTTTTTTTACCCCCACCCAGTAACTACAAAACCGAAACATTTATATAGCAGCATTGTTTTCTAACATAAACTTAACCACTATTCAGTGGTTATAAATCAATGATTAAAACGCATTAAAAGACCTTTATCAGGCTTTTTAGGCCCAAATAAGGCAAAACACAGTCAAAATTACAGATATATGATCCGCGGAGGAAAAAAATGAAGGCAGGCAAACTTTTCGGAATATTGTTCACAGCGCTAGTCTTAGTTCTCATGATAGCAGAATCGGGTATGGCAGCCACTCCAAGGAGAGCTCCTGATAACCTGTTTTTGCCTCTGAACCTATCGGATCCTGTCTCAGTCTCAAACGAAATGGGGCCTGTATGGTTTCCTGACAGGGATATTGTATCATATGAGGAAAAGACCTTCCAGATCTATAATGCTTCAACATCTTCAAGAAGGATATGGAAAAAAGGCCACGAGATTGCGAATGCAAGCCTTAATGGAATATTCATAAATTCTGATTTTGATTCAACTATCTACGGCAAGATAGACACCAAGTTCCCATTCAGGGGAGAGAATTATGTCTTCTTCGGGAAAATAAAGCTGTCAAATGAGTTCGGTGAGATCACAGCAGACAATGTCTTCTGCGAGATACCTGCTTACCCCAGGAGAAATGATGCAACATGCATAATATCTGACGGACAGGAAGGCGACGGGACAGCATACAAGATCACATTCAACAGGATTGCGAAGAGAGATAGGGACATAATCCTGATCGACAGCATAGAAGATATTGATGTGACAAAGCAGAATGTGCAGCACACCACAGATATCCTCGGTTTCGGCACAGTCCAGGGCACACATTTCCAGATTAATGATAATGAGAACAGCATGATATACCTGAAAGGAGCAGGCGCTGTAGAGGACAGCATCAGGCTTGGCAGGACACAGACAGAAGGGATATACCAGTATTTCTGCATGGGGAATGTTTCAGAAGCAGGATGTTATCTGATAAATAAGCAGCCAGTCCCTGTTATTTCAGTGATAGGAAACACAACCGTTTATGAAGGGGAAGCGGTCAGCCTTGATATACTCGCAAGAGAGGATTCTGATCTGATCCCGGTAACTGTCTCAAATATGCCCCAGGGAGCAGAGACAACGACCTCTGCTGACAATTCAGCAATATTCAGCTGGCAGACAGATTATGAGGATGCAGGAAATTATACTCTTGATATAGAGGCAGACACAGGAGTTTATGCTTATAGGGAAACAGTAACCATCTCAGTGATAAATGTGAACAGATGCCCTGAGTTCGTTGAGCCTTCTGAAGGTTCTTTCACAATACAAGAGAATGGGACATTGGACATACAGGTCAGTGCTATTGATCCTGATGGAGATGAGGTATCTTACGGAGCATACGGCACTCCATTCACACTAGGAGCAGTATTCGACGAATCAACAAATGTTTTCTCATGGACGCCTGGATTCAATGATGCAGGAAGCTATGAGGTGGATTTCAATATCACAGACGGCCAAGGCACAGAGTGCGAAGGGCTTGCTGTCATCATAGATGTATTAGACACTAACAGGGCTCCTGTGATAGAGCCTATGAACGATTTTGTAATAAATGAGAACGAGACATTAAGCATAGTTGTAAATGTTTCTGATCCTGATGGAGATGCGCTTGATATAGGACTGTCAGGGATTGTCCCCCTGGGAGCAGTCTTTGACGAGGCGACAAGGACATTCACATGGACACCTGATTTCAGCCAGTCCGGGGATCATACTGTGACGTTCAGCGTTACAGACAAGCCGGCAAATGGCGCAATAATCACTATTTCAGAGGATGTCTTGATAACAGTCATCGATGTCGATAATCTCGCACCAGTTGTGCAGATAATCTCGCCCCAGAACGGCGAAGTGATAACATCAAGCAATGTGACAGTGCAATTCACAGCATCTGATGAGACCTCTTCAAACCTCACATGCGCAGTCTTCACGATGAACAATGGGGATGCAGTGCAGGCAGGAGATGCATATAATGTTACAAACGGCACAATGGCCTCGATCAGCTTCACAGATGTCGCTGACGGGACATACATATGGAATGTTTGGTGCATTGATGCAGCATGGAACATAGGGACAAACCCAGAGAATTTCACAAACACGATCAACGCTACAGGCACAAGTCCAATATCATACCAGTGCAATGACGGGACAGACAATGATGCAGACGGCCTTGTCGATTTCCCAGCAGACCCTGGATGCATGGATGCTGACGACGATAACGAGACAGATGAAGCAACACCTGACTTTTATGTGACATTGACAGCAAACCCTGTCGCAGGAGATTCTCCTTTAGAGGTAAATTTTGTATGCGAAGTAGTCGGAGGCACATCACCTTATAATTATATGATAGCACAGATAACAGAAAATGGCGGCGGAGCCGGAATGGTGCCAAATGTGGCTGAAAATGTATTTGAATTCAGCAACACATACAGCGCAGGAATCGCAAATGTGACATGCAGCGTGACAGACAGCGAAGGAATTACAGGTTCAGACTCAGTGATGATAAATGTAACCGAAGCAGTGCAGCCTTTGCCGCAGTGTTCAGACGTAACAGACAACGATGCAGACGGCCTTGTCGATTTCCCAGCAGATCTTGGATGCATTGACGCAAATGACGATAATGAGACAGACGAGACAGTCATACCTCCTGTCACAATCAATGATACAATAGCACCGATAGTAAGCATAATCTCGCCCCAGAACGGCGAAGTGATAACATCAAGCAATGTGACAGTCCAGTTCACAGCATCTGATGAGACCTCTTCAAACCTCACATGCGCAGTCTTCACGATAGACGGCACAGATGTGCAGCAGGCTAATGAAGCGCAATCAGTGCTCAATAACACCCTGACATCATTCTATTTCACAGATGTCGCAAACGGCGAATACACATGGAACGTGGCATGCATCGATGCAGAGTGGAACCTCGGCATGAACCCGGTGAATTTCACGAACATCGTCAATGTTACTGTCGAAACGCCAGTCAATGACACAAACCAGACACAGAACCAAGCGCCAGTCTTCAATCCATTGGACAATGTGGCAGTCGATGAGTCGCAGATAGTGATGCTGTTCCCATCAGCAAGCGATCCTGACGGAGACAACATAACAATCACAGCGTCAAACATGCCAGCAGGAGCTGAATTCAATTTCGGCATATTGGGTTTCGGCGTGTTCTCATGGGTGCCGGCATACGGGCAGGCAGGGAATTACACAGTCACATTCACTGCAAGCGACGGCCAGCTTGAGAGCTCAATAGAAGTCACAATAACAGTGAACAGCGTTCCGGTTGATCAGCAGATGAGAGTCATACTCACAGCAGATACAATCTCAGGAACTGATCCCCTCAATGTGAGCTTCACATGCGCAGTAGAGAACGGCGAAGCGCCTTATGCTTACACATCTGCGATGGTCAATGCGAATACAACTGATTCGCATACATATTTCCACTGGCCCGTAGGAGAAGCATCTGAAAATTACAACGAGACGCTCAATGCAGGGAACTGGATTGCATTATGCGCAGTTACAGACAACCAGGGAAGGTTTGTCGTGTCAAACAACATCACAATAACAGTCGATAGCCTGCCAGACGGAAACGAGACGGGCAATCAGACTAACGGCACCAACAGCACAAACCAGACAACAAACAATGCCCCTGTGATGGACACAATAGGCAACATGGTCGTTTATGAGAACTCAACTCTTGTCTTCAATGTCGGAGCGACAGACGCAGACAATGACACATTGGCATTCACAGCTTCAGGCTTGCCAGCAGGGGCAGGATTCGATGCTTCAACGCATACATTCATATGGACACCAGGGTTTGACCAGTCAGGAGAATATGATATCACATTCATTGTGACTGACGGGACTGATTCAGACTCAGAGACGATTACAATAACGGTATATGATGCTGCAAACAGCAATACGACCAATGTCACTGATATGGCCCCGATAGTCGCGATAATCGCGCCTGCAGACGGGACAGTCTTCAATACGACAAACAATGTGACGGTCCAGTTCATAGCAGTCGATGACATCTCAGCGAACCTCACATGCGCAGTCTTCACTATAAACGGCACAGATGTGCAGGTAGCGGGACAGGGACAGACTGTGGCAAACAACACTCTCACAGGAATAAGCTTCACGGATGTGGCCGACGGAGTGTACATCTGGAACGTAGCATGCTTTGACCAGGTTTTGAATCTTGGGATGAACCCGACAAATTTCACAGCGACATTCACTTTTGCAGGAAGCCTTGCCGGAAACAGCACAGGCAACTCAACAGGGAATAGCACAGGCAACTCAACGAATGATGATGACCAGGGAGAAGACAGCAATAACCAGGGCAATAATGACGGCGGAAGCATCAGCGGACATGGTTCAGGAGGCAATAACGGCCATCACAGCACAGGCAGCGGGATATGGTGGATAGACGGCAACATACCTGAAGAGCCAGCGCAACCGGCTGCAAATCAGAATAGTGAGCAGGACAACGAGATGGAATCAGGACATGATTCAGGATTGCTCGATAACAGCGGGATACTTGGCGGACAGGACGGCGGCAGGATCATTGAAGGAGAGCTCAAGATAACAGGCAATGCAGTATCAGAGCCGCAGAGCCAGAACGCAGATTTCGGAAAGACATTTTTCGGATTGACCTTGCTGATAGCGGCAATAGCATGCATAGTTATGGCGCTATACAGGATGCATGTCTACAGGACAGAGAGGATACATATAACAGAGATTCCGCAGACCAATCTTTAATTTTTTAATATTTTTTCTATCATTCTCTTTATTATCTTTCATCATGTCTTGATAACCAAAAGATATAATAAAAAAGAAATAAGCCAAAACCCCTAGACGCAGTTAGTATTGGGTATCACGACGAGCTGTTTGTTCGAGCAGATCTTGCCTCCCTCGACAGGATGCACGTCCACTTTTTTCGTCTCATCATATTTCGATAAGGGGATTGTGTACTCTTTTGTTTCCCCGACTTTTAATCCCATCATCTCCTGCTCTTCCCCTATCAGGACATAATTCACATCATAAAACCTGTAAACAATGCCCTCAAGATTATCCCTGCCTGCATTCTTCAGTTCTATGGAAAGGTCATTGTCTTTATACACGCAGGAGATCTTGCCCAATGTTGCTGCCTCGCCGCAGGTATTGTCGCTGAGCTCGACTTTAGGCTTTGCTTCCTGCACAGGGGCCGTATTTTCCTGCGTAGCATTCTGCTGCACAACCTCTTCCGGTTTCTCATCCAAAATCTCGGTTTCAGCCTGCTGCGGAGTCTGAGAGTCTATGACCATATTCACAGGTTTAGCCTCCTGCTGCCCTGCTTCCTGCACCTTGCACGCCGAGACCAGCAGAATAGAAAGAACAAATGCCAGATAAACCAGTTTCCTCATCAAAATCACCCCTTTAGGCTTAAGAATAACCTTATGCTTATAATTTTTTCTGTTTTCCGGCTACCATTTCTTCAATATCTCGACAGCTGCGCCAGCAACTGCTGCAGGCAAGAAAAGCCCAGATGCGAGATTGAGTATCTCAGCTTGAGTGAGATAATTGTTTATGCCGTAAAGATATATCATTATGTACAGGCTTATGAAAGAGGAGATTGTTATTGCAAAAAACCTCTTTGCCCAGAATTCATAGAAAGGCCTTTCTGCCTTGTCATGCACATACTTGTAACTCAGGCCATATATCTCCAGAGTGACTATTATGCATGTGAGCATGATGATGAGGATTATATTGGTGGTTTTCATCTTTGCTGCATATTCAATCATAGATCCCTTGAACATAAAGGTGAGCCCTATGATGAACGAGCCGAAGAGAGCCCTTATGAAATCACCAAATGTGAAATGATGCGGTTCTCTTGCCATAAAATGCTTCAATAGAGGCTTATTTTTAAAGGTTATGGAAAAAATTAGCTGATATGTTTAAAGCGCTTGACTTTTTTGCCTTTCACATTCACTGATCCCAAGAACATCTCCTTCGGCCTGACCCACAATGCGTTTTTTCCGAATCTCTTTGAATTGTACAATGCCTTATACACTACCATCTCCTGCAGCGTTTCGCTGTGCCTTGCAATGCCTATGACTTTGTAGGATTTCCCTTTGTAATGCTTATATTTTCCTAATTTCATCTTACACTTCTTTAAAATAATAAAACGTCGCGACCCGGATTGAAATGATATCTGCCGGAGATTTTTAAAAAAATCTCGTAAAAACTCAGGCGGCTCCTAGTGCTTCGCACCGGAGCCACCAATACGCCGCGACCCGGATTTGAACCGGGATATCCCGAAGGAAACCAGCTTTCTGTCCTAATACTCAAGGCTGGCGCAGTACCGGGTTGTGCCATCGCGGCATGAAAGCACTGTCCTGATTATGACTTTGATTGAATATTTGATGATTTAACTTATGATTTTAGCATTATTCGGTCCATTCAACGAAGTTGAATGGACCTTGTTGTTGCGCTCGAGATGCGCGTAACCATCTCCGGCAGTTGTGCCATCGCGGCATGAATATAAGTGGTTTATAGGCATTTATAAATATTTTGATAAGAATTGGCATGATAAATGAACTGTTTAAGGCTTAAAAAAGCATTAGGCCTGCCTTACCTCCATTTCACAATAACATCATCTGTCCTTTCGTAAGGCTTTATATCCAGCTTATCAGCATAACTCTTGATCCCTGCCTTGTGCTCAAGTATGCCCAGCCATGCGATCATGGCAGCATTATCCACAAGGAACTGGTTCTCGGGGACAAAATATTCCGCATCCCTCTCTTTGCACATTATCTTTGCCATCTCCTGCAGCCTTTTGTTGCAGGCAACCCCTCCTCCGAGAAGAAGCTCTTTTTTTCCTGTGTGTGCCATCGCCCTTTCAGATACCTCTATCAGCATCGCAAAGACGGTCTCCTGCATAGAATATGCCAGGTCTTCCATGGCATATTTTTTTGAATCGAATTTCTGCTTCAGGTTGGTGAGCAGACCGCCGAAACTGACATCCGTTCCTTTCACTACATAAGGCAGTTCGATTATCTTTCTTTCTTTTTTCATCTTTGATTCTGCTGCAAGCTTTTCTAGCTTAGGCCCGCCCGGGAAACCTAATCCGCAGTGCCTTGCGAAGCTGTCGAGGAAATTTCCGACGCCTATATCTAATGTTTCGCCGAAAATCCTGTACTTGCCACCTTCATAGGCTATCACCTGGGTATTGACTCCTGAAGCATAAAGCAGGACAGGGTCTTTTGATTCTGTCACAAGATTGCCTATCTCAAGATGCGCTATGCAGTGGTTAACGCCTATGACAGGGATACTGTTTTTCTTTGCCAGCTCCTTCGCCGTCTCCATGCCGACGATCAATGAAGGAGCAAGGCCCGGTGCATTCGAGAAGGAGATGAGCCCTATATCCTTCATAGCCTTCCCTGATCTTTCAAGGGCCTTTTTTATGACCTCATCCTTATGCTGCCTGTGGTGTTTTGCAACCTCTCCAGGGATCATGCCGCCTTCGCCTTCTTCCGTCGTGAAGACAGCCTTCTCATTAGACAGGACTTTCCCCTTGCCATCCACCACACTCGCCCCGAACGTGTGGGCTGTTGATTCGATGCCTAGGCAGAGCATTTTGTAGAGAGAAAGGGAATTTATTTATAAAGATTAGCGATAATATCCTTCAATGATGGAGATGTGGGAAGCCGATAGAAATCCTTTAAACTGCCCATTTACGGCCTGCTTTCTGTTTTTTTCTTAACACCTATTCCCTCGAACATCTTCCCGAAGCTCGCTATCTTGACAGACACAAAACATGAGAAGATGATCGACAGGAACATCAGTGCATACCATGCGATCTCGGCCTTTTCAGCGAATTCAGTGCCATCCGTAAAGTGGTATATTGTCATCGAAGTCACGCCGATCAGGATCATGAGTATGAACAAGAATGATCTCATGATGATCTCCCTGAAAGAATCCTTGGCAAGCTTTCTTGCAGATATGAAAAGGAGCGCAGCAGCCAATAATCCTGACAGCGTCGTGAGTGTTGCGCTCGCCTTTGTTATGAGGAGTATTAAGTCTGCCATTTTTTACCTGAACCAAAACTGTTTTGATGATTTCAATATCCTTTTTGCAGATACGACAAATATGAGGAATGACGCAAAAAGTATCACATGAGCAATGCTTTCCATTATCATGCCTGTCCTGACAGAATCATACAGTGTCTCAACAAGATCCCCTGCAGTGTGCAGGCTGAAACCGATGCAGGTTATCAAGACGCCTGCAGAATAGAATTTCAGGAACTCCTTATTCTCGTCTATTGCTTTCTTTTTTGCATAGAATGCGAGTAGAGAAGCTATCAAACCGAGAATTATCGATCCTGCAAAAAATATGTATACACCTCTCATGATGAGGGCATAATCCTTTTTGAGTTTATAAAGTTTTTTATAGTCTAAATCACCCTATATATGTCCTTTAGTTAAGAAACCTTTTTATATGACCCTTTAAAGAATACAATCCAAGATGCCAGACAAAGCAGGTGAATTAGGTTTTAAGCCCATACAGCTTGAAGACAAGAAGCTATTTGATGATTTCTTCAGGAGATTCCCTCCTTCAATATCCGAACTCACATTCACTAATCTTTTCTGCTGGAGACTCTCTAAAAAACACGAGTACACAGTATTCAATGACCATCTCCTAATCTCTTTTTTTGATGGAGAGGGCAATAGGAGGTTCTATCAGCCGGTCGGAGAATCGCCTGCCATGATCATAAAAGAGATACTGGAAATGTTCCCTGAAAGCTCTTTTGAGAGGGTTGAAAAGAACATAGTTAATCATCTTGACGTCAGCCTGAATGCTGTTTTCGACAGGAACATGAGCGATTATATCTACAGCCTGCATGAGCTCAGGGAGCTTAAAGGCGCAAAATACGACGCAAAAAATGGGCTCATAAAGAAATTCATGGGCTACTATCCTGAATTCTGCGCCCTTGATGATGAGGCGGTCGCAGGATTCCTCAAGCTTCAGGAGGGATTATTCGGAGTTAATGATAATGATTCAGGCAGGAGCATCAGCGATGAGGATATCGCAATAAGGGAAGCTCTCGCTAATTTCAAGTCGCTGGATCTTTTCGGGATATGCATAAAAGTCTGGGGAGAGCTCAAGGCTTTCGCAATAGGCGAATCCCTGAACGAAGGCACATTCGTGGATTATTTCGAGAAAGCGAACCCGAGCTTCAATGGCATATATCAGGCGCTCCTGCATGAATTCGCAAAGAAAATACCCGGCAATTTCACTTTCATGAACCGCGAGCAGGATATGGGCGTTGAAGGCCTGAGGAAGGCGAAAGAGAGCTATCATCCCCTCAAGCTCGTTGAGAAATACAGAGTGACAAGAAAATAATAAATATCTTCGGCCTAAAGGTTACAAAAACCAAAGGTTTTTGGAACTAGGAAAATTGAAAATTTTCCGTTGCCGAAGTATTTCCAAAAATCGCATGAAACGAAAAAAGACCTCGGCATAAATGCAGAGGTACTGCAAACCAAGGGTTTGCAGGCCTGGAAACGCTTTGCGTTTCCAGTATTCTGCGATTTTTGATAAAAAAAGAAAAATAATATCAGTTTTCTAAGAATAGTCCACAAGCTCCATGACAACATTGCCGTTATCTGATGAGATCTTGATCGGCAACGGCACATTGATTCCTATCCAGTACTGCCCGCCTTCGCCCTCATACTTGTCAGCTGAGAACGTGCCTGCAGGCACTGTCACGGATTCTTTGCCTATGCGCTCGAATTCAGGCGCTTTTGTGCCTGTCGCTGCATTCGCTCCTGTCGTAGGGCATGGTGTTTCCTGCGCCGGCATCTCCTGTCCGCCAGCCTTTATGACCGATACAATCTTAAGGCATTTCTGGGTTGCCTTCTCAAGCCACATCTTCGTGATGACTTCGGATCCCTGCGATGTCATTGTCTGCTGCTGCAGCCATGCATCCACTCCATCCACTGAATCAGAGCTTATGCTGTATTTTATGTTGACAACATTCCCGCTGGAAGTGAGCCTGTATTCATAGCTCTTTACGCTCCCATAATGGAATATCTTGTCCAGGCTCAGCTTTGACGATGAGTCAGACGTATCTTCAGCTGCTTCATCTGTTGTCGTATCTGCTGCAGCCTGCCCTGTGCCTGCCGCTTTCTCTCCTGCGGCTGCCTGCTGTCCATCTGTCTCTGTCCCTGTCTTGCTGCACCCTATCACAGCCAGCAAAGCAAAAACCAAGAATAAAGCTAAAATCTCTTTTTTCATTATTTACACCTCCTGATGACCTCATACCCCCCAAGGAGTTATATAAATTTTTGGGTTTAAGCTGCAGTCAATAACATTTAAATATAAAGGCAGGCATTCTCCTGTCTATGAAGCCTTCCAATACAGACTATGACTCCTTCATAGAGGACGTCCTTAAGGCCAATCCAAAGGCAGATATAATCCTTATAAAGAGGGCATTTGATTTCGCAAGGAAATGCCACGAAGGGCAGAAAAGGGAGTCAGGGGAAGAATATTTTGTCCATCCCCTGGAAACAGCAAGGGTCCTCATAGACCTCAGCGCTGATTCTGCGACCATAGCATCAGCATTGCTGCACGACTGCAGCGAAGACGCGCACATAACGATAGAGCAGATAAAGAAGGAATTCGGGGATGAAGTTGCTTCTCTTGTAGAAGGCGTCACGAAAATACAGGGCGTGCAGTTCGGCTCAAAAGAGGAGTACACGACCGAAAACCTGAGAAAAGTACTTCTGGCGACTGCCAAGGACATCAGGGTGATGATGATAAAGCTTGCTGACAGGCTCCACAACATGCGCACGATAAAATATTTCAGGGAAGACAAGCAGAAGAGGATAGCAAAGGAGACTCTTGAGATCTATGCGCCGATAGCGCACAAGCTTGGGATAAGGTCGATGAAAGGCGAGCTTGAGGACCTGTCATTGAAAGTCCTTGACCCGGAATCATACCAGCTGCTGAGGAAGAAGATAGCCGAGAAGAGGGAGGAAAGGGAGAAGAGGACAAAGGAATTCATCAGCATAATAAAACAGAAGCTGCAGGAAAGGGGGATAAATGCCGAGCTTGAGGGGAGGGCCAAATATTTCTATTCGATATATGAGAAGATGAAGAAAGAGGGCAAGGAATTCAACGAGATATACGACCTAATCGCCATAAGGATAATAACAAGCACAGTCCCGGAATGCTATGCTGCGCTGGGCATCGTCCATGAGCTCTGGAAGCCTATACCCGGAAAATTCAAGGATTTCATCTCTGTGCCGAAAGAGAACGGCTACCAGTCATTGCACACATCCGTCGTAGGGAGCCATGGCAAGATCCTTGAGATACAGATAAGGACGAAAGACATGCACAATATCGCCGAGTATGGGATTGCAGCGCACTGGAGATACAAGGGCACAGAGAGGGACAAGCATTTTGACAGGAGGATAAGCTGGATAAAACAGTTGCTGGACTGGAAGCAGGACTCAAAAACGCCTTCTGAATTCATCGAGACGCTGAAAGTGGACCTGTTCGAGAATGAGATAGTGGTCTTCACGCCCAAAGGGGATCCGATCTCATTGCCTGAGAACGCGACACCCATAGATTTCGCATATGAGGTTCATTCGAACATAGGCGATCACTGCTCAAAGGCACTGGTGAACAACAAGATAGTGTCCCTCGAATACCCCTTGAAAAGCGGAGACATAGTCGAGATAATCACGCAGAAGAACGCAAAACCTTCAAGAGGATGGCTCTCATTCGTGAAGACATCGAAGGCAAGGGGCAAGATAAGGGCTGCGCTCGGGATAAAAACGCCGGAAATAGAGAAGAAAGCGGAGGATGAGACAGGAGCAGACCTTGTCGAGGTGACTGAAATGCTCGGGAAGAAAGTGCCCGCCAGGCTGTCGAAATGCTGCACCCCCAGATACGGCGACCCCATAATCGCTTTCAGGACATCCGACGGAAAGGTCGCAGTGCACAAGAAAGACTGCATCCATCTTGAGACCTTTGACAAGAGCAAATCCGTTGTCGCGAGATGGAAGGAACGGGAGGAGAGCAAGACATTGAGCTTAAGGCTGACAGTGCTCGACAGGGTGGGATTGCTGGCAGAAGTGCTTAACATGATCGCGATGGAGAAGATAAACATACATTCCATCTATACAAGGTCTAAGAAGAACAGGATCGTGATAACACTGAAGCTGGACCTGCCTCCAGAGGCTGACATGAAGAATTTAGTAGCAAAGATAAAAGCCATAAAAGATGTCCTGGATATCAAGGTGATCACGGGGTTCTTCTCTTCGATGATATGGAGGCCGTGAGGGAAATATTTTTAATATGCCTTGTTTTTTTGTGTCTCAAGGGGTTGTGGTCTAACTTGGTAGGATTGGCGGTTCGGGACCGCCAAGTCGGGGTTCAAATCCTCGCAACCCCATCAACCTTTTTGCTTCGCAAAGAGCTTGGCCAAAAAAATCGTGGTATCGTGCAAAGCCCGATACCACTCAGGTTTGATGGACAGAATGATATAAACCTTTGATGTTCATAATTATTGGGCCTGTAGCTCAGTGGTAGAGCGCTGCTCTCGCAGAGCGTGTTACGCGACCCTCGGACGCAAACGCAAGGTGGGCATAAAAACTGCGTTTTTAGCCCACCGAAGGATTCATATAAAATCGTCCAAAAAGGTATCAGATGTAACATGCTCGAGTCCAGCAGAGGCCGCGAGTTCAATTCCCGCCAGGTCCATAAAGTATATTTTTTAAGTTGGTTTTCTATTTTTTTAATTCCGCTTCTAGATTTTTAAGTATTTTGCACCACCATCCTCATTCCATTCGCCTCCATCGCACAACCACTCGATATGGCTCATGGTTGCTTCTTTGACTAGCACAACCGAACACGATTAAATTTTTGTGCCCTCGTTTGCACTCGAGCACATTCGGGCAACGGGGCGGGACGTCCCGTTATTTTATCAGATGGGGGCGGGACGGTTTTTGATTAAACAACTAATATCTAAATAGCTCCATCACCAATCTAAGAAAATATAAACTGATATGAACGCTCCCCAGAAACATTTAAAAACTGTCCTTGATTATTTAGCTACTATGAAATGGTATATTGCAGCAAGAAGAAGATGTCAGGCTCCCGTCAGCCAACTCTTCGAGATCCTGGTAAAGGAAGGCCATGAGGTGATATTTAACTGGACAAAAATGGGCAAGGTCGGCCTTGCACATGAGAATGTGGCAAAAAACAGGAATTTGGCAGATTTGATGGGATATGCAATAACAAATTCTGACGTTTTTATGATGATGAGCGATGCAGAGGGAACAGACATGTATCTCGAGTTAGGGATGGCCATATTGAACAAGCAGAGAGAACAGAAGCCAAGGGTATACAGCATCGGAACATATGGTTATGGGTCGCTGATGCAGCACCACCCATCAATCGAACATACTGCTTCTGTCATGGAAGTCTTTATGAAGGAATGTCCGGAGATCGCAGAAAAATATAAGACCGAAATCGCGACAATAGATGATACATTAAGAAATGACCTCAAAACTCCCTCAAAAATTTAATAAGTTCATCCGCCTCCTCGAACTCCATGAATTCCTGCTTCGTTATCGCAGGAATATCTCTTTCCATAGGCTTTTTCCTGTCGAAGATCACGAGATTGTCAGCATCAATAAGCCTTGACAGCAGCCCTGCATCAGGATTTATCCTGTCGCCTACTCCCGTTATTATCAGCTCATCATCTTTTTTTGCGATGATGTTGAAAGGGACTTTCCTCGTCTCAGAAGCTTCGAATCCCAGCTCTGAATATTTCCTTGTGATCGGCGCCTGAAGCATCGCCCTCTGCTCATTCTCCTGATTTTCAATATTCCTCTCCGCGCTCCTCCCGAAAACATCTATCTTCGTGAAGACATCATGGCCGAAAACCCTGTATATCTTCTCTGCTTTCGACATTGTGATCTGGGAGACCGCCTCTTCTGCCCCATACTTCACTATCATCCTTCTCGAGACGCCTATCTTCCTTGAAAGCTGCGCCAATGAAAGGCCCAGCTCGTCTTTTTTCTGCCGGATCTTCTCCCCTATTATCGTCGCAGTAAGCCCTGCATTCGTGCTTGCCACAAAAGGGAGCTTCTCATCAATGCAGTTCCTGAAAGTGTCAAAATTCAGAGTGTAGATGCCTTCCCTTGAATAGACGACATTCGTCTCAAGATTCTGGCCGGCTTTCTCTGCGATCACAAGAGGGGATGCATTCATGTATCTGCTCAGGGATTTCATCTGGCCTGCATGATCCTCAGAGATTGCGTTTGCGTCCAGCAGGACCTTGATCAGGAGGATCCTGCTTCCCTTCCTTGCGATGCGGTCAAAGCAGCATTTTGACAGGCCTTTTACAGTATATCCCTTCTTGAACAGGCATAGGCCTATCTTCTCCATAAGGTCGTTGTTTGGCATAATATTAATATAGGTGCTGTTTTTATAAAGTTTTAGGGGTTTTGGAGTTGATCATATGGCTATGGACATGAGACAGGAGCATGCACTGAAACAGACATTAGTCGAAAGACTTGAAGCCTGCCAGGTCATAGACACATTTATCGACAGATACAGATTATTTCTTACGACCACAGGAGACCTTAACCCCCCCCATCTGGACCCAGACTACGCAAAAAATACGTTTTTTAAGGGCCCAATAGTGCCAGGACTTTTCCTGGGACTGATGGCAGAGGGCAACGGCGCAATCCCTAGACATGCTGTCGGGATAGACCTTAGATTCCATGAAGCAGTGATGTCTGGTAAAGGTGTAAAAGTGCTTGCTGATGGAGATGAAATCCTTCCTAAAAAGGAAGTAGGATGGTATGTAAGCAGTCAGGACTCAAGCCAGGAACCAAGACCTGTGATTACAGGCAAGATAAGCATGAATCCTGATCTCACGGAAAACCCAAAAATCATAACAGAATGTGTGGCAGAAAAGGAAAAAATAAGGGTTTACAGCGGCAAGGTCAGAGAAGATGACATAAGGAACATGATTGCTGTAGCAGGGATGATAGGCGAATCAGAGACCGCACTGAAGATGCACGCTGCAGGATATGTCTCTCCTGCATTATTGATGTTCGGAAGGGAAGGCGTTACAGGGGCATACACCTCGCAAAGTTTCATTTTCCACAACCCATTGAGACCCGATGATGAGTTCATGGTCATAGCGAAGAAGGCTAGAGAGAAGACATACAGGGGCCAGAATTTCGCTACCATATCTTACAGCATGGTACGCAGCGATGAAAAACCGGTTGTCACAGGGACAGCGATGGTTGTTGAGGTCAGGTATGGCAACGCCTAATGGATAAAAATGGTAAAAAACCGAAGATAAAAAAAACATGATCATAACAATCTCCGGCAGGCCCGGATCAGGCAAAAGCGTCGTCGGAAAAGAGGTTGCGAAGAGACTCAATCTGAAGTATTATTGCGTAGGCGATTTCCAGAGGGAGATAGCAAAGAAACGGGGGATCTCCCTTGCAGAGCTCGGCAAACTCGAGGAGAAAGACAGGTCCATAGACATCGAAGTGGACAACATGCAGAAAGAGCTCGGCAGGAAAGGGGACGACATGCTCATAGACAGCAGGATAGGATTCCATTTCATACCCAGGTCGATAAGGGTGTTCCTTGACGTGGATCCTGATGTAGGGGCGATGAGGATCTTCAGCCAGAAAAGGGACGATGAGAAGTTCTCTGATCTACTGAAGACAAAAGAGGAGATAAAGAAGAGGATAGACTCCGAAAGGAGAAGATACAAGAAATATTACAACATAGACCATTATGACCTGGAGAGTTATGACATGATCATAGACACGACAAGGCTTGATCCAGAGCAGGTCGCCGATGAGATAGTAAAGGAGATTAAAAGGTAAAAAGTGACATGGAACCAGCCCACTCACCTTTAGAATGTTCAGGACCCCAAAAGGTCACTTCATCCCATAAGAGAATGTGGGAGATTGTCAGGGAATTAAGCGCCAAGAATAAGATTTACAATATACTCGAGTTTGGGTGCGGCAACGGCAATTTTGTAACTTTCCTCAGGGATGAAAACTATAATGCATTCGGTATTGATATGCAGGAAAAAGGCATGTCAGAAACAGGAATCAATGAAGGTTATCTGGCGGTTTGCAGCATAGAGAATTACCACGGGCTGTTTGGAGAGATCCCTTTTGATATGGTTATCGCAAACCACGTCATGAGCATTGATGCCACAGTCACTGCCATCATGAATCTATCCAGGGGATCTAATTTGTTCTTGGCTCCCAGCCAATATATTGAAGCATGGGAAACAAATACATCCAAAATACTTGAAATTGCCCACCATAATCTGAGGAAAGGCGGCTTTTTTGCTGATGTCGAATTCAAGGGAGAACAACTGTCGCCTAATATCAGAAGATATGCGCCTGGCTTGGGCTATAAATTAATTTCATACTCCCCTCAAGAGATTATACTCCAGAAGCAGGATTAAAGGCCCAAACCACCAAAACCTTTAAAAAACAGGGCAAAAGATAGCATAAAATGGCAGAGCAAAAGGCAGAAAAGGGCAATGAAGGGCAGAAAGAGCAGCCCAAGGAAGCGCCCAAGAAAGAGAAGATAAAGAAAGGCGATTTCATAGAGATAGATTACATAGGTTCCTTGAAATCCGACGGGACGATCTTCGACACGACAGACAAGGGCGTCTCAAAAAAGGAAGGATTCTACAATGAGGGCCAGGAGTACGGCCCCGCGATAATCTGCGTAGGCGAGCACAACATAGTCAAAGGAATAGACAAGGAGCTCGAGGGCAAGGAGACAAAGACAGAATATCTGATTGACATCTCACCCGAAGAGGGCTTCGGAAGAAAAAGCGCGAAGCTGATCCAGCTCGTTTCCACTTCAAAATTTCTCAAGCAGAACATAAATCCGATGCCGGGCCTGCAGGTCAATATCGACGGAAATCTCGGAACGATAAAGAGCGTGAGCGGAGGGCGCACACTGGTCGATTTCAACCACCCTCTATCGAGCCATGAGCTGAAATACAAGATAAGGGTCAACAGGATCGTGCATGATGACAAGGAAAAGCTTAGATCATTGCTTGCGATACAGCTCAGCATGAAGAAGAATGACATTGAAGTGAGCGAGATAAAAGAAGGCAAGGCGGCTGTGAAGACAAGAAAGAAGCTTAACATGCCGAAAGAGATCACAGAGATACTCTCAAAAAAGGCAAACGAGCTCATCCCATCTGTGAAAACACTGGAATTCCACGAGCAGGCCAAGACAGCTTAGTTCATGCTTATGCCATGCTGATGGAATAGTTTATAAAATAAACTACCCGGGAGAAGCAATAACATTTAAATATAAGTGATGTTTATCATCTATGAATATTCACCCTGTATAAGCAGGGTTGTTGGGGTTTATAGCTGTTAAAAACGGCTTAGACGATTTTAAAAAATTTTGAGGTGGGAAATTGGAATTTACAGACCATTCAGCAGAAGATACAGGACGCTCAAGAGTTTCAGCGCCTATTGTCGAAGACATCATAAAAGCGAACATAGCTGATGCAGAGCTTGAGTCATACCTTCTCAAACAAAAGGCTTCTATAAGGGTTGTAGGCACAGGCGGTGCAGGGAACAACACGATCAACAGGATAACAGAGGTAGGAGTGAAAGGCGCTGAGACAATCGCTGTCAATACTGATGCGCAGGATCTCCTCTACACAAATGCCGATAAGAAAGTCCTGATAGGAAAAGAGACGACAAAAGGCCTTGGAGCAGGCTCTATCCCAAAAGTGGGAGAGGAAGCTGCAAAGGAGAACGAATCAGAGCTGAAAGCCGTCCTTAAAGGCGCTGACCTCATATTCGTCACATGCGGACTAGGGGGGGGAACAGGAACAGGTTCTGCTCCGGTCATAGCGGACATCTCGAAGAAGATGGGCGCTTTGACAGTTGGCGTAGTCACGATGCCTTTCGCCATGGAGGGCAACAGGAGATATGAGAACGCCGTCATAGGCCTCGAGAAACTCGAGAATGTCGTCGATACATTGATAGTCATACCGAACGACAAGCTTTTGGAGATCGCTCCTGACCTGCCGTTGCATACGGCATTCAAGATCGCAGATGAGATACTCACGAATGCAGTCAAAGGCATTGCAGAGCTTGTGACAAAAGCAGGCCTTGTCAACCTTGATTTTGCAGACATAAGGACAGTCATGGGCAACGGAGGAGTCGCATTGATCGGAGTAGGCGAAAGCGACACAGCCAACAGGGCGACAGAAGCTGTCGAGAAAGCCATAAACAACCCTCTGCTTGACGTCGATATCAGCGGAGCATCAGGGGCCCTGATAAACGTATGCGGCGGACCTGACATGACTCTTGATGAAGCCAGGAAAGTCGTCGAGGCAGTCTCAGAGAAGCTTGATGAGGATGCGAAGATAATCTGGGGAGCCCAGATAAGCGACGACCTCTCGAACACATTGAGGGCATTGCTGATCATAACCGGAGTGAAGTCAAGCCAGATATTCGGCAGGGATACTACCGCTTCGACACACAAGAAGAAAGAGATAGAGAACGAGCTGGGCATAGAGTTCATAGACTGAATCAGACTGAACCCAAGTAGACTGAACCTCAGGACATGCTGAATTTTAATTAACTTTTTAAATAACCGGCAAAACCCTACCATATCAGGGACGAATAGGCAATCAAAATGGATTTATCTTCTTTAATGGCAAAACTGAAGGAGTTTATAGTAGAGTGCAGAAGGGTATTGATGGTGACCAAAAAGCCCAATGTGGCGGAATTCAAGACAATAGTCAAGGTTTCTGGCCTGGGGATAGGCATAATCGGCCTGGTAGGATTCATCATATTCTTCCTTAAGGAGATCCTATTTTAAAGAATCTGTTGAAGAATTTGTAAACGTGCTATAAAAGACGGATATGATATAAAGGAAGTATAAGACTGTGCGAGGGCCGTACATTGGGCTGTATATTGCCAATATACACCTTATCTTATATACTCCCTCACCCATACCTTATCTTACCCATGTCTTATAAGTGGAAAGATTTATAAATATTCAGTGGTGAAATCGTAAAAAATGGCAGAAGAAAACACGGATTTCGAGGAATCAGACGGGAGCATGGTTGAAGTCTCAGAGAAAAAGCCCCAGAAATCAGAGAACAAGGAGAGATCCCAGGACAGCGCAGAGTCAAGGCTGGAGAGAGCGATGCTCGGCGGAAGGAAGAAGGAAGAGATAGACGAGCACGTAAAGAAAGTCCAGGAAGAGATGGAAGAGAAGTCCGAGGAAGACCGGGAAAAAGTCAAGGAGATAAAGGAAAGCAAGGAGAATTCCGAGAATGAACCGCCCATATTCGCTTTGAGGACGACAGCCAACAGGGAGGATCAGGTCATGGATTTCATCACAGGGAACCTTGTGAAGAAAACAGAGATAAGGGTCTATTCCGTGATAAGGCCGCATGGGATGAGGGGCTACATATTCGTCGAGGCTGAGACAAGGCAGGATGCAGAGCTTTCTGCACAGGGCATACCTTACGCAAGGGGGATACTGCCTGCTGTCGTGAAATACAACGAGATCGAGCACATGCTTGAGCAGGTCAAGCACGAAGTGGACATAAGGAAGAATGATATCGCTGAGATCATATCAGGCCCGTTCAAGAGGGAGAAATGCAAGATCACAAGGATTGACAAGGCGAAAGAAGAGGTTGTCGTCGAACTGCTTGAAGCGGCTGTCCCTATCCCCATAACAGTGAAGATGGATGCTGTCAAGGTTATAAGGAGAGATAACGAAGAGACGAAGGAAGAATAATCTTTTTTATAAGGGAAGCCGGATCCTGCACAGACCCTAAATTCATAAAATTTAAATCATAATCTCATAAAACTCTTAAAATGGCAAAAAAAGGGCTAACATCGATCTTTGCAGCATTCCTTCTTATAGCTTCACTCATCTCGATATCTGCACTGTCCGGCTGCAAGGAAAAGACGGCCTATGAGAAGACACTGGAAGGCATAGAAGAGATAGACAATGCCCATGGGATGGATATAGATGATTATAAGTACGGGATGGATTACCTGTGGGAGAATCCAAGGTTCCCAAAACCGACAAATGCAGAAGACATCCCTGCGATAGTGGACGAATTTTCAGAACTGAAGAAAGAAGCCCTGGAGGATGAGGCATCTGGTCTGCTTATCAATGGAAGGATAAGGCTTCTCGAGTCTGAGAAATTCTACAAGCTTGCTAAAAAATACCCGAGCAAAGGCTATGTAGAGGACGGCTTCAGCTGCGGCGAGGTCGATGAAGTGCTCGAGACTGCAAAGAACCTGAACACATCTGTCATGCACGGGAGGATAGCGATAGAGAATCTTGATATTCTCCAGAAAAAATACCCTAAAGAGGCAGATGTTGTGGACGTATCCCCTTTCTGGCTGAAATCAGTCAACAAGACTTTTGACAATCTTGCAGAGGTCTCATTGAAGAATGTGAATGTGATAAGCCATTTCTGCCTCAATGAGACGACACCTGATGATAATGAGCTAGAGCAGGAATTTGGCAAGGCAAATGATCTGATGAAAGAAGCGCAGCCAGAGATAAGCAGGACATAATCTTTCTTTAGGCCATAATAAAAACCTGCAGGCCATAATAACGGGCCATAATAAAAAACCTAAAAAACCTTTGGGCCATAAAAAACTTAAGATAAAAATAAACCTAAGAGAATAAAATCTTTTAAATGCTCACTCTTTCTTTGCAGCTTCTTTCTTAGGCGCTTCAGCGGCTTTTCCTGCTTCAGGCTTCTTCTCTCCGCCAGCAGCAGCTCCTGCTCCGGCAGCTTCAGTAGGCATGAGCTCCTTGATCATCTTCTCCGGGATCTTTGCCTCTCTCAATTTCGACCTGATTGCGCTTGGCTCCTTGCCAGTCATGGAGTTTATGATCTCCTTTGCTTTTGCTTCGAACTCTGCTCTCCTTGCCTTCATCTCTTCCTCGAGCTTCTTCCTCTCTTCCTCGAGAGCCTTCAATTCCTCTGCTGTGAGCTCGGTCTTTCCTGCCTGTATCTTATCTTTGAACATCCCTTTGTTTATATCAGCGATAGTCTCCCTCGCCTGCTTGCCTTCGACAAGGACGCCCATGGAATCGCATGTGCCTATTATCTCCTTGACTCTTGAGAAATTATCCTTGCCCAGCAAGGAATCCTGCTTCATCTTCGATATCTTGATTATCTGTTCGATCTTCAGGTCCGCAATCTTATCCATCAATGGGTTGCCTGATCCTTTCTCCACTCCTGCCTCTTTCTTTATCAGTGCTGATGCAGGCGGAGTGCCCACAGTGACCTCGAATTTCTTTGTTTCAGAATCTATTATTACCTTGACAGGAACCTGCATTCCCTTGAATTCGGCTGTTTTCTTGTTTATCTCTGCGACTACCTGGCCTATATTCACTCCCATCGGGCCTAAGGCTGGCCCTAATGGCGGGGCTGCAGTCGCCTTGCCGCCTTCAACCAATGCTTCTACGGTCTGTTTAGCCATATTTTATGTTGGATTTGGAGGGTGTTTATAAAGATTTCTCTGTCTGGGTGCAGTCAAGTAGTGTGTGCCTTAAGGCCAATGCCACCTAGCGGAGTCCACAATGATACCTCTATCTGCATATAAATCTGATGCCCGTTGAGATAAACATCGACCCGGAGCTTGGTATTGGCCTTAGTCAAAAGCCGCTACTGCGCTCCGTGCCAATGTTTAAATCGCTTCTTCGTCAGATTTATTTGTACCTGCTTCTTTAACCTTAAACTCCGCTAGGCAGTAGCGGCTTTGACACTTAACTTGACTGCACCCTCTGTCTGGCAAGGTTCGGGCATAAATTAATATATCCTGGGGTTTACCTGTCCAGAGCAAAGGGTGGTTTCCATAAAGCAGTATATATCAGGCATATATGGCAAAATGATGGAATATGGCTTAATGGCCCTTATATTAATCCCTCCCCTGATATTCCTAAAGACCTTACACCCTGAACTGATAAAGAGCGTGTGCATAGAAGTTATAGTGGCAGGTTTGTTTCTTGTCTGGCTGTGCATGAGCATCGAAAGGAGATACTTATCATATCCCTCAAATCCCTTAAATCTCTCAAATCCCCCAAATCCTCCAATAAGGAAAACGCCTATGGATATCCCCCTGCTTTTGTTCCTTCTTGCTGCAGCCCTCTCAACAGTCTTTTCACGCTATCCCAAGCTGTCTTTGATAAGCCTGCTCCAGCTTTCCAGCTACATCCTCATTTTTTTCCTTGTTGTGAATTTTGCCGATGATAAAAAGAAGAGGGATAACATGCTCAAAGCCATGATGATACTCGCTTTCATAACGTGCATATACTCCTTCATGATCTATGCAGGATTCGACTGGACTGTTACATGGAGGGAAAACAGGCTTGCATCTACATTTGCCAATTCAAATTTCTTTGCAGCATTCCTGATAATGGCCCTTCCTGTCGCATTCCATCTGTATTTCAGGAAGCAGAAGACTGTGCGTTCATCGATATATCTCATATACCTCCTGATCATAGCCTTGATATTGAACAATCTGCTCTGCACTTTTTCAAGGAGCGCATGGATAGGATGCATCATCTCATTATTTTTTATCGCTGTTGCAGACCACAGGCACATCTGGACGCAGAGATCAAAACTTGCCATGATGATCATACTGCTCGCTTCTTTTTCAGCGCTTGTCTTTGCAAAAAATGTGAATCTTTGTCCTTTGTATCCCTCGTCTTCAGGCGCAACGAGCGAGGCAATAATGGCCAAAGCGGAGCAGTCTTTTACATACGGGAATGATTCCAGCTACAGATATTATACCCCAACTATGAAAGATTTTGAATACTATCAGATAAAGGACCTTGCAGGAGAGATGGGATTGAATGAGTCTGTCCCTTACCTCAGCATACATCTCGATCCCGCGAGAAAGCTGCATTATATCACTGCCCTAGACATCTTCTCTGATAATCTTGTAAGCGGCACAGGGATAGGCACTTATGGATTCATGCTGCCGGATTATGTGCCCTCTAAGACTCCCCTTAACATATATTATTCCCCTGAAACGGTCCACACGCATAATGAATTCCTGCAGATAATGGCTGAGATGGGGCTTCCTGGCCTGATAACCTTCTTATGGGTCATGCTTGTCTTCTTCTATGCATCATTTAGCATGATGATAAGCCTTGGGAAAAAAGCAGGAAAAAAAGAAAATGGATACAGTGAAAAGAGAAGCCTGATCATAGCCCTTGTTGCAGGCATAATAGCCTTATTGATCCAGAATATTTTCACAGTAAGCATGAGATATCCTTCTGTCACGATCTTTTTCTGGGTGTTCTTGGGGATGGTCTTCGCTTCAGAAGATTCCGCAAGGGAAAGAGCGAAGAAACTTAAGAATAAACCTGATCAAAAAAAGTGGCTGAGAGTTCTGCTTGTCTCAGCAATAATATTAGGTCTTGCTTTCTTTGTCTATGCGGGCTCAAGGGTGCTGCTCTCTGACTTATACACTTCATATCCTGTTAATGAGTATGGGCTGCGGAAAGCGATAGCGCTCAATCCTTACAATATGGATCCCTACCTATCGCTTGCAGTCAAGGCCAAGCAGGACGGAAGGCCCGATATCGTGATAGAGTCCATGAAAATGCTTAACAGGACTTTCCCCGATTATTTTGCAGTCAATTACGTCCTGGGCCTCACTTATTGTCAGACAGGAGATTATGTGAATGCGATAAGTGAATTGAACAAGGTCAAGAACAAGAGACTAGTTGAGAAATGGCTGATTTTTGCAGCTTACAGGAAACAGAATAACATCCCCCCCGAGCAGGCCATAAACGCCACCATATACATTAATGGCTAGCTGCACATATAACTGGCTGGCATTTTAGCCGGTTTAAAGCATAAATTTTATATATGGCAATTTTTCTTCAACTCCTGCCAGGCAATATATATGCGAGGGTAGCAAAGCCTGGTCAAATGCGCAGGACTCAGAAGTGCGAAACTTAAGACCGGCTTAAAGGTCTAAGCCACTAGGACATCCTGTCTCTTAGTGAGTTCGAGGGTTCGAATCCCTTCCCTCGCATTTCTGTCCCAGAAATGGGCAAAGATGGGAGCTGGGACAACATTCACTTCGTGAAGTTGTCCGAACTTCTCATCTTAATTCATATTCTTTTTTACATCCACGAAAATTAGCGTTTTCTAAGAAATATTTATAAACACTCCAGAAAACCGAAACCTCATGCCTCCGTAGCATAGCGGTGGTGCACGTCCTTGGTATGATCGGAAGAAAAATCGATTGCAATGAGGACGAGGTCGTGGGTTCAAATCCCGCCGGAGGCTTTTTTGATATTTTGATTTGAATGTGTTTTTCTAACAATTTGTGCACCATACCCTACAATCCGTTCGCCATAACCGCACAACATATTGATATGGCTCACTGAGGCACAACCTTAACTTGCTCAACTGACCTCTCACGACTGCTCTCTTGCCCAGCTCGGTGTAGGAGGGGGTAGGGGGGAAGTGGTACCCGCACAGTGTTCTTGGCCATTGACACCGCCATCAAGGAGGGTATCCTCACTTCGTTCGGAACCCTCCGAATAAAATGTAGGTCGTGGGGCTTTACGAAGTAAACGCCCCACTTAGCATTGCCCTCGAGATGGGCGTAACCATCTCTGGTCCGGAACGTAGTTCCCCCACTAATATTTTTGAAATAACTTATCAATAAAAACATTTCATCAAAAACTATATAAACACCTAACCAAAATTACGCTTTAAGGGGGTGCAATATATGAAAAAGATAATCGCTATATTTATGCTGGTTCTTTTGCTGGCTCTGGCAGGCTGCAAGGGGAAAGAAGTTGAAAAACAGGATGCCACAGCAACAGGCACAGGCGCTGCTCCATCCGCAGCAAGATCAGATGACACAAGTCCTGCAAAGGTCGGCAATGTGCCGCTGGAAAAGATGGGAAGCCTTTCCTCGATAACATGCGGTGACGGGGTCTGCAATAACAGGGAATATCTTTCCTCGACAAAGATGCTCGAATGCAGGTCATTGCTCGATTCATGCGCCATTGATGTGGATGGCCAGAAGATAGGCACAGAGAACTATTACATCTGCAGGAAGGATTGCTCAGCACAGTGCAGCCTTGATGTTGATATCGACGTATGCCTGAAATCAGAAGGAGTTTACGAGATAACGACAAACGACAATAAAGGCAACCTATACAATTATCTCCTGCTATACAGGGGCAAATTCCCTTTCCTGAAATACGGCCAGAAGGGAAAATGGACGCTTGACCTCAGCAGCATAGCCTCGGTCATAGGCGAGATGCAGAGCATCTCGATAACCCCTGGCATGATGAACAGCGACGGGACAGTGACAGACTGCCCGAATGATGAGAAGGTCTTCACGAGCGTAGAGAGCTGCTGAAAGAAATTATCATAGCGGATATTATAGATGAGATATACATAATAAAAATGAGCCCAGGCAGGACCTGGGCAAAAAACCCAACAAATGAGAAAACTTACCCCGACAATACTGTTTTTTGCATTTTTTTCCTGCTTTGCGTATGCGCAGGAGGGCAACATAAGCGTGAGCGTCGAGAGGATAGAGAGCCATTCCTCCATCGTAAGCATAATCATAATGGCTGCGCTCATGCTTGCGCTTCTTGCGATCTTTTTCTTCCTCTTGAGGTATCTCCTTCTGGAGAAGAAGAAGAAAAGGGCGCTCAGGGAAAAAGTCAAAGTGATGGACAAGGACGAGGCCGATTATTACAAGGAGAACAGGGAGGACATAGAGAAGGAAGAGAAGACATTCTCAGTAGACGAGGACGTCGACAAATACCTGAAAGAGGACGAAAGGGCTGTCGTCAATATACTAAGGCAGAGAGGGGGCATATGCTCGCAGTCTACGCTCAGGATCGCCGGGAACTTCTCTAAGGCCACATTGAGCAGGCTTCTTGTCGAATTGGAGCAGAGGAACATCATAAAGAAGGAGAAAAGAGGGAAGAAGAATCTTGTGATATTGAGGTAACTGAGCGAGGTCACTGAGGTCAAAAGCCAATATTTGGTCCATCTTGGCCTATCCCTTGTTTCATCAGTGCTTTCTTTTTGTTACCACTTCACTATACTCAATAAATAGAAAAGTTTATATATCTGGCGCGTTTCTTTTAAGGTATATCGGGGGTAAACAATGCCTGGAGATAAACCTGGAGATAAAGATAATCCTAAAGGAATGCCAATCACTGAAGAAAGCCTGAACTTCTTATCCGAACTTATTGCAATCGTGGGAGGGGACATGCTGGATTCTATATATGTGCCAAGGGATAAGGTCAATGTCTACGAACTGTTTGAAAACCCCGAAGCGATACCGCCTCACGTAACCGAAGATAATCTTAACGCTCTTGCTGTTTTTGCCGTCAATAACGCGATAATAAAGTGGAGAGGGGATGAAAACCTTGATGGGCTTGTTGACAAGATCGTCAACAGCATGACTGGCGTAAAAAATGAGAGGATGACAAGGGAAGATGCAGTGAAACTGGCAAAAAAAGTAGATGAGATGAAAAGATCCCCTGAAAAATATTTCTCAGCGCATTTCAAACCCGAAGATCTTGAGGACGGACTTAAGAAAGCTTACAATGATATGTTCAGGGAGATGGGTTCAACTGATGGTTTCGTGCACCAATTGCCTGTTCAGCTCATGCTTAAGGTCGAAGTGGCAAATAACCTTTTTTCATATTTCAAGAGAATCCCCAAGGATGATGTTAAAGATATCATAAGGAAGAGCCCAGGACTTGTCAAACTCCTCGAAAAACATGATGGTTATGTCAGGCTTAAGACAATGCAGGCAAAAGAGGGTGCTGACGGATCAGCATATGAAGGCGGGCCAAAGCAGAATCCGCAGGATACCATCAATCCTTCAAGCGTCATCATCCCAAAACAGTCCCTGAAATACAGATCATTCAAAAACGAGACATTCTGGTCAGACTGGTGGGATCTTGGCTATATAAGGAAAGCCATAACAATGGAGAAAAAAACCGGGAAAAAATACAGGAAAGACATGCTCAAGAACAAGCTGAGAGAAGATAATGGTAAAAAACCCAAAAAAGTCATGGACTACAGGCTGACTACATGCATGAAAGAGGATTATAACCTGACTCCGAAAGATCCGAAAAAAGGCGGCCTTTTCGAGCTCCTCGGATACAATACGCTCAAGGAAGCAGTTGAATCAGGAAGGTACAACAGGGAAGAGCTCCAATATTATAATGGCGTTTTAGAGACAATGAAGAAGAGATTGTTCAGGGAGGCTTTTGTAGCATGGAGCAGACAGGATCTGATTGAGTACGCTATCATCGGTCTGGTAGGATTGCTTATTGGGGTTGGTATCGGCCACAAATATCCTCCAAAACCTAAACCATGTCCTCCCTGTCCTCCCCAAATCACATGTCCTCAAACAGCCGAAGCGCCAAGCCAACCTGTAAGCCCGCCTGTACAGCTTGAGCCTGAATATACTGAAAAAGGCTGCCAGGATAACTGCTCAGATTATTTCAAATGCGAACCTAAGGTAGAGTATAGGGATGTCATAAGATGGAGAGACAATCCTAGCTGCGAAGGCAGGAAAATCCCTAACACCCAGACATGTCCGGGAGAAGGCAGGAGAATAGCCCCAAGATAGGCCTTAATGCTCATAAACAAAATCAGAAGGCAATGGAACTTTCTGGAACAAAAAGACGTGATTCTCAGCCTTATTTTCAGGCTATTGCATATGGTTTCATAGGTAATATATTTTTATTTGCCTCAATTTCCATGATCAAACCATAATCAAAAAGAGGGAATAGATATGGTGGATAAGAAATAAGTATATGGTGGATAGGATGGTATGGATATAAATCATATAAACACCCTAAAATCCATAAAACCCCTTTATAGCAAGGGATTTGGTATTTAAGAGGGTATTTGAGAGGATAAAAATTTTTACCACTGGGGTATACTAAAAAACAAAAGATTTATATAGGTGGTATAATTTACCTACAAAATACTAAGTCTTGTATTATAAAAGGGGGATAGCAGGCAGAGGCCTGTGAAGGTTCAGAGGTATGATCATAAAGTGATCATAAAGATAAAAAACTATTCCGGAAGGTACAAAAAAATGAAAATGTCTGATATGCCGAATGCAGCAAAGATTGTTTTTGGGATGGTCCCTGTAGCAGCAGGAGCCACAGTAGGAGCTATTGTTTTGGATTACCTCCTATCACCAGAAAATGCGATGGCAGCAGGCACAGAAGAAGTCGTAACATGCGACATGCCTTCAGGCGCAGATGCAACAATAAGGAACAGGGTTCTCGAATCAAAAAAATATTCTTTCCTCCTTGTCGTGAAGAAAGGTGAGTCGATAGATGAAGCAATCCATGCTTATGCTACAACATACAAGAAACCCGGACAACAGGGGATATTCATAACAGAAGCAACACAATTTTCAGATGGTATGAGATATAACCGCAGATCAAAATTTGACGAAGAATGCGCAATACCAATGTGCGTTTCTATAGAAGGATGCAAACCTGATGAACTCATGGCGCTTGCAGCTGCAGGCCCGATACCTGCTGAAGCAGGAGCAGGACCGACAGAGACGTCTGAGACAGGCGCTGCAACAGCAGAAGCACCAATACCTCCTGCTCGTGTTTCGGCCCCTGTAAACCATCTCCCTACTGTCTCAGCAGGGAAAGACCTTGAAGGCATGGTAGGCCAGTCAATAAGGATCACTGCAGCAGGAAAAGATGAAGATAATGATGCTCTGAAATATGAATGGAGCCTTGTAAGCCAGCCTTCAGAAGCCGGAACAAAGCTTGATGGTGTTTCTACAGGAACCCTCTCATTCACTCCTAATATCCCTGGCCAGTACAAGTTCTCTGTGAAAGTGAACGACGGCAGGGGCGGAATCGCAACAGACGATGTCATCATCAATGTGAAACCCAGGCCATTCGATTACCTCAGGGAAGGTATGAACCCTGCGGCAATATTCAACATAGGCCTTGGCAATTATGTCGCTGCAAAAAACAAGAAGTTCGGATTCGAGATCGAAGCAGGACCATTGTTCGGCGTCGCGACAAGGACAGACAATGACACTCTTACTATAACAGACCCTGTTACAGGCGCAGTCCTTGACACTGTTTCCATCAATAAGGTGCTCAAATCAGATGTTTCAGGATTCTATGCGAATGCTTTTGCAAGGATAGGGGACATGACATTGATCTCCCTGAATTTCTCGAACATGACCGAGAACGGCAATTTCAAGGTCGATGGAGAAGATGTGAGCAGCTACAAGAAGAAAGACACATTCGTAGAGATGGGATTGAGGAGAGGAATATATCATGTGCCCGGCAAATTCATGTTTGCAGGAGACCTTTTCTTTGGATATATGGGCTCAGATGATACAGCTGAAGATGAGTATGGGACATACAACAGCAAGAGAGACATGTTCGGCGGCGGAGCCGGGGCAAGGCTTGCTTTCAGGCTGGAGAAGAAAGAGTTCCAGGCAATCCCAGGATTAGGGATGGCTTATCATTATTTCTCAGGGGGAGACAAGGACATGCACTCATTGCTTGTCACAAACGGAGGAGTCTATGACATAAAGTGGAGCGAGTTCTTCTCCATGGGGATAGATTACAGGCTCAGGATGATAGGGGATGAGACATCAGACAAAGACCCGAGCAAGGCAGACGACGGCTTCAAGACAGAGCTCACACTGCACCAGATAGGATTGCAGATGATGTTCGGCAAGAGGAGAGTTGTAGGGTTTGACGGATCATACATAATCTCAGGAGATTACAGCGAGAGCGGCGTAGGCAATCTAAGGGACCTGGAAGGCAGCGTCACTGGATTCGATCTTGGCCTTATGGGAAGAGTCCCTACAAGATGGGGAGGATTAGGCGTAAGGGCAGGATATGGCCAGAGAAACACCTCATTCAACAATAGCCAGGGCAAGAAGGAAGAGAGCTTTGGCAGCGCAGGTGTTTTTGTCCAATTTTAACGATTTTAATTTACAATTTAATAAGGCTTACAGTCATTTTTGATTGTGCTTATTTCGGCAAAAGGGTGGTGAAAAGAGCTTATTTATGGGAAAAGGCTGTTAAAAAGGCTTATTTTCCTTCAAAAAAAGAGATGGAACGGTTTGGAACAGCGAAAATTGCTGTGCGGGGCCATCCTGCACTAAGACATCATTGTTCCATCAATAATGTATTAATAAATAAGGCATTATTGGTATAAATTAGTATAATTTCATGCGGGGTACATGTGGGTGTGTATTCCAATATCAGGCAGATTATCATTGAAATACATTGGAAATATCCATTGAAATCCGATATCGGGGTGTTATGAGGATGAATAAAAAGTCAGGAAAAAGTGCATTTTTCACCGTTTTGTTAGTTTCTTTGCTAGTCTTTGCAGCTACAAGCGCAATCTTTGCAAGCGCATCTTCTGTCTACATCACGCCTAAACCCACTTTAGACAGCGACAACATAGTCTGCCACGCAACAGGCGGATGCGCAGGATACCACTACATCTACTGGTACAGGAACTCAAACTTCGCAGGATCAGTTCTTACTAATGCCGCTTCTGTGATTGATGCTTCTCTCACAGCAGCAGGCGACACATGGGCATGCCAGGCATTCGATTACTGCAGCGGAAATTTCATAGGCCAGGATTCGACAGTTGTACAGGCAAACCCTGTGACAAACACTGCTCCTGTCATCTCGCCTAACATCCCTAATGTCAATCTTTCTGAAAATTCCGGATTCAATAACGATGTCCTTGATCTCTGGGTATATGTAACAGATTCACAGTCAGCTGACAATCTTCTTTCATATGTGATAATCTCAGAAACAAACACAGGCATTGTTGACTGCACAATAGACCAGAACAGGTATATTGACTGCACTGTACAGCCTAATATGGTGGGATATTCTGATGTGAGGGTGAGGATAACAGATCCTCAGGGAGCCTTTGCAGAAGATGTCTTCAGCGTCATTGTTTCTCCTATGAACCAGCTGCCTGTAGTGGTCATCGTATCACCTATATCATATCAGCAGTTCGCATTGTGCGAGAACATAACCCTCTATGTCAATGCAAGCGACAATGACGGCAGCATACAGAGCATAGTTTGGACTATTGACGGAATCATATATAATGGCAATAATATAACCTTGAGGGCAGTAGACCTCGGTGTAGGGACTCATCTCGGTTCAGTCGTCGTGACAGACAATGTGGGCGGATCAACAACATTAAACATCAATTTCACAATCCTCACGCATACGAATCCAGTAGTTGCGATCACACAGCCCATAAACACGCCTGATCCTCTCATATTATACAATTTTGCCCAGGGCACAATGATGACATTCGATGCATTGGCATCGCCCACAGACACATGCTCGCCTTATGCGGGATTCCAATATATATGGAGAGAGAACGGCGTAAGCATAGTATCAGATGACCAGACATTCAGCCTCAACAATCTCACTCTTGGCACACATAATATAACTGTATATGCGACTGACGGGATAGGGGGAGAGGCTTCAGCATCGATCAATATAAACATAACGCAGCAGCCGAACACCTGCCCGACTGTCCAGATATTGGCCCCAGCAAGCACAGACATCTTCGCTGATCCATGCCAGCAGATAAACTTCAGCTCAAGCGCAGCAGATGCTGACGGCAGCATAAACTCATTATCATGGATATACAGCAGCAGCATAATCAACACGCAGTCAAATTTCTCATTATTGGCAAGCTATTTCGGAGTCGGCACGCACACTGTCGCTTTCAGCGCAACAGACAACAGCGGCTGCTCGGCAAATACAAGCGTATCATTCAATGTAGCCCCGCATCAGAACCCCACATGCACGATAACAATGCCGATAAATGATCCTGACCCCGCGACATACTTCACATACCCTGAAAATTCCCCGATCACATTCACTGCATCAGCAGCAGCAAATGATGCATGCGTTCCGCAGTCCTACTCATGGATATGGAGGGACAACAGCATACCTATAGTGACTGACTCAAGCTCATTCACATTGGACAACCTCAGCCTCGGACCGCACAACATGACTGTCTATGCGACAGACGGTTTCGGCGGAGAATGCTACGACACCATATTGATAAACATATCAGACACGAATCTTCCTCCTGTAGCTACAATACTCACTCCTTTCAATGACCAGCTATTCGTAAGGGAATGCGAGCTTATCACTTTCACATCAGATGTATATGACCAGAACGCAGGCGGATCGATAAACAGCCTGGTATGGCAGTGGAACGGGATCACGCTGAGCCAGCAGGAGGACTTCACGGTCAATGCGAGCACGTTCAACTTCGGCAATAATACAGTGACTCTTACAGTGACAGACAATGAAGGCGTTCCTGCATCAGACTCTGTGACATTCAATGTTGTTGCGCATTCACAGCCCGCAGTAATAATCGTCTCGCCAGGAAATGGCTCAGTCTATATTGAAGGCTCGCCGGTGACTTTCTCTGCACAGGCAAACCCTACAGACGCATGCCAGGCAAACTATGACTGGATATGGACCAACAACCAGAATCCCTGGATATCAGGAGAGCAGACATTCACATTGAGCAATCTTTCAGCAGGCCTGCACGAGATAAGGGCTTATGCATATGACCAGTTCGGCCAGTCAAATTACAGCAGGATATTCATAAACATAACAGATGTGCCTAACATCCCTCCGGCCATAACATCAATAGTATGCCTCAATTCGACAGGCGGCCCAAGGATAAAGGAATGGGACCCCATAATATGCAATGCAGTTGCAGATGATCCTGACGGGATAATAACAAGCTGGATATGGAGCGTCAGTGGCCCAGGGACAAGCATAGGCCCGAACTCATCAACGAGCCAGTTCACAATACTTGAAGGATTGAACGACGGCAATTATACAGTAAGCCTGATGGTGCTCGACAACGGCACGCCTGTCCTTAGCGCAACGGATTTCATAGACATCCAGGTATTTGCGAACATCGCACCTGTTGTCGTGATAAGTTCCCCTGCAAACGATCCTCAGCAGAACATGGAGTTCTGCTCAATAAGCTTTGATGCAGCAGCATCAGACATCGACGGCTATATACTCCAGCCATGGGACGAGATATTCACATGGAATATCGCTATGGCAAACGGCACGACAGCTTACCTAACTGATAACCATAATTTCACATATCTGGGGAGGCTGCCAGCAGGATACAATATGTTCACTGTATCTGTCACAGATGATGACGGAGCCACAGGAACAGACACCGTTACAATAAACACTACTTCAAATATCCCTCCAACAGTCCAGATAATGCTGCCGATAACATTGCCTACATTCAATATAAGCGAAGGCAATAACATATCATTCAGCGCAGATATCGTGGATGGCGACCAGGATGACTGCTCCAGCTGCACATTTAATGATTATAACTGGGCCTGGTTTGATGAGTATAACGGAGTCACGACCCAGATCTCAACACAGAGATTATTCAATCTTATAAGGCCGGGAATAGGCATCCACAGGATAACTGTCACAGGGACTGACTGCTATGGCGCTTCAAACATAGACACCATCACAGTGAATGTGACAGAAGTGCCGAACAATCCTCCTGTTGTCACAATCTCACAGCCTGCAGATGCTGCAGTCGATTATTATATAGACCACTGCGAGAATGTCCCGTTCAATGCTACTGCAATTGATCCTGACGGAGACAACATAAACGCATGGATGTGGAATTATGAGACTCTTGCAGGAGTGCAGACAATGACAGTGCCTTCATTCACAGTCAATGCGATGAATTTCTCAATAGGCAACCACACAGCTTATGCTTATGCATTCGACAACCAGACTCCTCCCGGACTTGGATCTGACTCGATAACTTTCCAGATAAGGGAGCACTCAAATCCCCTAGCGGCAATAAGCTCGCCTCTTAACGGGACGCAATGGTTCATAGGGACGCCGATAAATTTCAGCGGCAATGGGATAACCACAGACAGGTGCAATGCCAATACATTCTCATGGATATGGACAGAAGACGGCAACATAATGAGCACAAGCCAGGATTTCAGCTCGTACGCATTATCACTTGGATGGCATAAGGTGACCTTGTTCATAACAGACCAGTACGGCCATTCAAACTCGACATCAATATACATCAACATAACAGAAGTGCCAAACGCAGACCCGATAGTCACAATAACATCACCGGTCGATTCTGCAGCAGGCTATTATATAGACCATTGCGACAATATACCTTTCAATGCCACTGCAATCGATCCTGACGGAGATGACATCTCTGCATGGATGTGGAACTATGAGACTATGCTTGGGCTGCAGACAAGGACAATACCTTATTTCACTGTCCCGGCCATTGAATTCTCAATAGGCAACCACACGGCAAATGTATATGCATTCGACAACAGGACAACGCCTGGCATGGGCACAGATTCCATCACATTCAATGTGATCGAGCATACTAATCCTGTCGTCTCGATAGTCCAGCCCCTGAACGGCACATCATGGCTGTTGGGATCGCCTGTCAATTTCACGGCATCAGCTTCTGCGACAGACAGGTGCAATGCATCGCAGTTCTCATGGATATGGACAGAGAACGGCAATCCTATGGGCTCACAGCAGAGCTTCACTACAAGCACGCTCACAAGAGGATGGCACAAGGTCAATGTTTTCGTGACAGACCAGTACGGCCATTCAAACTCGACATTCGTATGGCTGAACATAACAGAGCTGGTCAACATGCCTCCTGTGATCAGTGGCATAACATGCTATAACATGACGAACAACACGCCGATCATGGAGTTCGAGAACTTCTACTGCTTCGCAAACGCTTTCGACACAGACGGAAATATCATATCATGGATATGGGACATAGACGGCGACGGAGTGAATCCTCAGCCGGCGACAGATACATTCGTGGCTCCAGTGACCCTGGCGAACGGCACATACAACCTGAGCCTGACTGTCGTTGACAATGGGACAACAACGCCTCCATTGAGCACAACATACTCAATACCTCTTGTCATAGCAAACAACAGGCCGAATGTAACATTGACGCCTGCAAACCAGAGCGGAAATGAGCCTTACAATGCAGTATTCACATGCTCTGTATCAGGAGGCAATAAGCCTTACATATACTCGTTCAACTTCGGCAATGGAGTCACCGATGTGCTGCCTTCAGGGAACACAACCTCTGCAATATTCAATATAACCTATGTGCAGAACGGCACTTACACAGTCTCATGCAATATCACTGATATGGATGGTGATATAGGATTCGCGACAGGGACAGTGACGATAGGAGACACATTGCCTGCAGCAAACTTCAATTTCACGCCTTCACCTGCATACGAGAACCAGACAATCACATTCACAGACCTGAGCACGTGGACAAATGATCCCATAGTGTCATGGTTCTGGGACTTCGGAGACGGAACGAACACCACCTCATCTGTCCCTACAAATCCGACGCACAGGTATGCGCAGGAAAATCCAGTAGGGGCGCCAATAGGTTCATACACTGTTACATTGACTGTGGTTGATTCTGACGGCTCCATAAGCACATTCACGCAGACAGTCAATGTGCTCGATACTGTTCCTCAGGCATGGATAACAGCGCCCGCAACAGCAGTAGAAGGGACAAACGTCACATTCGTAGGATTCGGGCTGGCTTATGATTCACCTTCCCTCAATTACTCATGGAACTTCGGAGATGGAGGAGTTGCGACAGGAAATGTAGTCGGACATGTATTCGCACAGCAGGCGAACAGGACAGTGAGCCTTACTGTGACAGACAATGACGGCTCTCCTACAACAGTGACCCACACTATCATAATCACAGACACTGTGCCTACAGCAAATGCAGGCCCAGACCAGACGGTTTCAGAGTGCAGCGCAGTGCAGTTCAATGGAAGCCTAAGCACAGGCTATGATCAGCCTTTGACATACGGCTGGGATTTCGGCAATGGTGATTTCGGCTCAGGGGCAGCGCCTCTATATGCAGGATACGCCACACAGGGAACCTATCTTGTGAATCTCACAGTGACTGACCTTGGTCTTAGCGCAGCTTCAGACACCTTGACAGTTACAGTGCTTGACACACAGCCTATAGCAAATGCAGGCTCATCACAGATAGTCAATGAAGGACAGCTTGTGAACTTTGATGCATCTGCAACCATAGTCAATTCATGCGATGGTCCTCTGACCTATATATGGTATTTCGGAGACGGTTCGAACACATCAGGCATCACAACAACACACACTTATAATACAACTGGAGACCAGACATTCACAGTGACGCTTGTCGTCAATGACACCGACGGAAGCACAGACAATGCGACAATAACAATATTCGTGAATGACCTTGATCCTGTGATAACATCATTCACAGCAGCGCCTAACCCGGTAAATGAGAGCAGCCAGGTGAGCTTCAGCGTGATCGCAGCAGATAATGCCCCTTATGACAGGATAGCAAACTATGCATGGAACTTCGGCGATGGAAGCGCCATACAGATGGGAGCAGCGCTCACTAATCCAGTCCATACATATGCTGACAATGGCACATATAATGTCACAGTGACCGTTTCAGACGAGGATTCAAGCACTATCCAGTCGATGCTTATCAATGTCCTGAATGTTGCGCCTACAGTGGCTATCCTCGGAGCGCCTTACACATGCATGCAGGGAACCACATTGTATCCTGTCTCAGCAGCAACTGATCCGGCAGGAGCATATGATCCATTGACTTATGCATGGGATTACGATTATGATAATATCACTTTTGATACAAACTCGACACTGCAGCTGCCTGCGCTATTATGCGACATGCCTGTGGGGATCTATGCTCTAGCAGTAAGGGCATATGACGGCGACGGCGGCATGGGCCAGGCTACAGCCATCCTGAATATCACCACATCAGCGATCAACAATCCGCCGCAGTTCACGCCTGCATTGATGGGCCAGTTCGTGGATGTGAACGCCACACTGATGTATGATATCAATGCGACTGATCCTGACGGAGATGCAATAAACTTCACAGTCGATGCGCCTTATTCAATCGTTCCATCAGGCATATTTGGAGGATTATTCACATTCGTGCCGACAAACGCAACAAACTACACAGTCAATGTGACGATCTGCGATGATTCAGGGTTCACGAACGCATGCACGAACGGCACATTCGTGATCTATGCAGGGATAACAAACCTTCCTCCGATAGCATCATTCATAGCTGCGCCTTCATCACAGAATGAGGGAAGCATAATAACATTCGATGCTTCTGCTTCAACAGACCCTGTAGGGACAATAACAACCTACACATGGAACTTCGGCGACGGCAACACAGGCGCAGGCCAGGTGATAAACCACACTTATACAGACAACGGCATCTTCACAGTAAACCTCACTGTGACGGATAATGGCGGCCTGTCAAACTCGACGACAAGCACAGTCACGATATTCAATGTGGCGCCTGCTGCTTCAATAATCGGCGGCGGAGTCACAGTGAATGAAGGTTCGACAGTCTCATTGAGCAGCACAGTCTCTGATGCAGGAACAAACGACACATTCACATATGAATGGGATCTTGGCACAGGAACATTTGTCGCAGGAAGCTCAACTGCAGTTTTCAATGCAACAAATAACATAGGAAGCCCGTTCACTATAAAGATAAGGGTGACAGATGATGATCTTGTACCGGTGATAAACACAACCATGATAACAGTCAATAACCTGCCTCCGACTGCAGTATGCTACGGACCATACACCGGAACAGAGGGCATCGCAGCTTTATTCAATGGCAATGCGACAGATCCAGGAGCATTCGACACATTCACATATGAGTGGGACATGAGCTATAATGGCTCGGGATTCGCATTGGACTCTTCACTCCAGAACCCATCATGGATATATACTGACAACTTCGCAGGGACTGTCGCTCTGAGGGTAAGGGACAACAGCGGAGCATTGAGCGGCATCTGCACAGCAGCAGTGACGATAAGCAATGCAAATCCAGCAATACTTTCAGTCACACCATCACCGAACCCTGTCGATGAGGGAAGCAGCTCGACAATTACAGTCATAGCAACAGATGTCCCGGCAGACCAGGGCACATTATTGTATGATTATGACTGCAATGGCGACGGCACTTATGAGGTGCAGAACATCTCGCTGAACAATTATGCCTGCAGTTTCAATGACAACCCGGGCAACACAGTCAATGTCAGGGTTAAAGACAAGGACGGCGGCATCGCACTGGGTTCGACAGCAGTCATTGTGAACAATGTGGCTCCGACTGCAAATGCAGGCGGGCCATACGCATGCACGCAGGGAACTCCGATCAGCTTCAGCGGAAGCGCGACAGACCCTGCAGGAGCAGCAGACACGCTGTTCTTCGCATGGGATTATGACAATAATGGGGTTTACAATGATGCAGTAGGACAGACACCGTTCTATCCATGCTCAGCTTCAGTCGGGCTCCACACAATAGGGCTGAATGTAAGCGATGGCGAAGGAGGATCAAGCACAGTTTCAACAACAGTCACGATATCAGCAGCACCGGTGAACAATGCCCCTGTATTCAATCCTGCTCTTGCAAACCAGAATGCAGTCGTGGGAGTGCCATTCACATACGACATAAATGCGACTGATGTCGATGCAGGGCAAGTGTTGAACTATACTGACAATTCGGCTCTTTTCGACATAAACCTTGCAACTGGCATGATAAGCTTCACGCCTACAGCAGGACAGGAAGGAGTATATTCAATAATGATAACTGTCTGCGATAATTCCACTTTCGTGAACGCATGCACACCAGGATTGTTCACATTGACTATATCGGCTGTAGCAAACACACCTCCAACACTGACAGGACTGCCTGACCAGAGCTATCTGCAGGGTTCAGGACTGTATGACAATGTGATGGACTTGTGGACTTATGCAAATGATTTACAGGATACCTCAGGTACAATGGCCTACACAATAATCTCTCAGACAAACTCAGGACTTGTAAACTGTGTTGTTGATTCGAACAGGTACATTGACTGCACTACACCGGCAGGAACAGGATTTTCAGATGTAACAGTAAGGGTGACAGATACTGGGGGCTTATTTGCAGATGATATATTCAGAGTAAATGTATCTGCATCATTACCTCCAAACGTCCCACCAACAGCAAACGCAGGCGCAGACCAGAGTGTCCTTGTGAACACGCCTGTGGCATTGAACGGAGCAGCCAGCACAGATGACGGCTTGCCCAACCCGCCCGCTTCATTGACATACAGCTGGAGCCAGGTATCAGGCACGAGCGTCGTGATAACAGGATCAAACACAGCGGCTCCAACTTTCACATCGCCTTCAGCGACATCAGCATTAGTGTTCAACATGACAGTCTATGACGGGCAGTATTATGCCTCTGATCTCGTCACAATCAATGTCTACACTGTGACAGACTCAGTGCTGATAACAGGCCCGATATTCAAGAGCGTCCCTGGAGGAGCGACAATAACGACAACGCCTATGGGAAGCACATTCGATATAAGGCTGACAATAGATAACATGATAGACAGCACATTGACAGGAGTATCCTCGACAATAACGCTTCCTGCTGGCTTCAACATAACAAGCAACAGCGACGGCACGACAAGCGCGACAATATCAAGGAACCTCGATCCAATGGGATCGATAACGATAAACTGGAGAGTGACTGCACCTATGACAGCAAACACTTATGCAATAAACACCAATACTGCAGGAGTAGTCAAGACAAACAGCATACAAGTGATATAAGATGAAGAAAAACATATTTTTCGGACTGGCATTAATGTTCGTGCTTTCAATAGCTTCAGCTGTTGTGCTTGCAGGACCCATTGACGCTTCATCTTCAACACTTTACATAAAGCCCGAGAAGAATTTCACTATAAATGACACGGCTTATCTGTCAGTGCACGTGGTTTCAAGCAACGGCCCTACTCCATTCACATTCAGCATAACGCTGAGCGGCGGAGTGGCGAACATCACTTCCATATATATCTCGAATGTCACAGGCACATCAGGAGGATGTGACGCTGACAATGTCTGCTGGTTCAACAAGCTCGTAGGATTCAAGATACTCGGCGCAGGCCCGATAACCTTCAGTGGCAACCTGACAGACAACTCAACTGTCCCTCCTAATTCAACGATCATAAACACGACAAACAACGGCACAGTGGATGTCGATGGAGACAGTTACCCTCCGGGAGCAGACTGCGATGATACAAACCAGGATGTCCATCCCGGCGCAACAGAGGTCTGCGGCAACGGGCTGGATGATGACTGCTCAAACGGAGATGAATCATGCCCGTCATCACCCCCTTCAAGCGGAGGCGGCGGCCATAGCGGAGGCGGCGGAAGGACAGCAGGCGGTTTCCTAAGCACACTAAATTATGACTGCACTAAAGGCAATATCAGCGTCGGAAAGAGCGACAAGATTATAATCGAATATAACCGGGTGAACTACACGTTTTTCGTGAATGATGTATTGGCAAGCGCAATACAGGTGAAGCTTTACCCTATCCCGAGCAGGGACTTCACAATAGAGGAAGGCAAGAACAAGGAGATGGACCTTGACAGGAACAACAGGAATGACTTCACTATCAGGGTAGATGATGTGAAGCTGGGAAAAGCCACTGTCACATGCAGAAAATCGACAGAGATAGGCGCTCCTGTAGAAGAGAAGAAAGAGACCATAATCGAGCAGGTCACAGAGGTCGCAAGCAATGTTAAGGAGGGGATCCTTAAGATAGCGAGCGAAGTTGTGCCGAACCAGAAGGCATCGCCTGTCGTGGGGTCATTGATAGCATTGGCGATAGTCGTTGCAGGATTGCTGATATACTTCATCACAAGGAAAGGCAGCGATGACGAGGAAGACTTCGATTAAACTTCCATTTTTGTTTCCTTTATTATTTTTTACCTTTATTATATTCTCACTTTTATTATTATATCTATCTCCCTCTTGATCATTCTTGTTTTTAGCCCAAAATCCATCAAAACCCATAAAAACGCCCTGCATTTTTGAGGTTAGAAAACACCCCATATGTTTTCGTCACAAGCAAAAAGCGAAGCTTTTTGGTGTTCTGGAAATCCCGTGGGGATTTCCATAACCTTTTTAAATAAACTATCTTATTTTCCATCTCATGGGCTCGTAGTCTAGCGGCTATGACACTGCCTCGACATGGCAGAGGTCGCCGGTTCGAATATGCTTGAGAACATCAGGCCTTGAGCAGCGGAAGTCCGGCCGGGCCCATAGATTTTATTTTTGGTTTTGAATTCTTTTAATTTGTATGTTTTATTTCCATACTTTTTGCACCATGACCCTCAACAGAAAATCTGCGGATTTTCTTAGTTGATTTGTTTCAAAATCAACAACAGAAACTTTTGGTTTTCTTAGTTGTTTATTGTATAAACAACAATCCATTCGCCTCCACAGCACAACTGCCGGATACGGCTCATGGCCACACAACTTTGATCTGATTAACTGACTTGCCAAATGCTCCCCTGCCCAGCAACGCTGTAGGAAGGGGACGAGAGCAGTGGTTTCGTCCATTGACACCGACAGCTAGGACCATTTCGCTGCGCTCAATGGTCCGAACTGAATGAATTATTCGGACCACTCCGAACGAAGTGAGGATGTGGTCCTTGCTGTTGCGTATCAAATGCGCGTAACCATTTGGGGCTGGAAACCTTGGTTTCCCCGCAAATATTGATGACTTAACTTTTTTATTAAACCTAGAAATAAAAAAATCTAAAACACCCAGCTATATCCACATATCCATCAATAGCTTTATAAATAAATATATACAAATACCCTATTAACCATAAAAGACCAGTAAAAACCAGAGGTGAACATCATCCCTTTCAAGAAATATCAGAAAGAGATTTTCCTTGTTTCTTTTCTTGCAATCGCCATACTGTCTTTTCTTATAGTCAAGCCTTTCCTTGCAGCAGTCATCCTGGGCGCAGTGATCGCATATGTATTCTATCCCGTCTTCCTATGGGTCAAGAAAGGAATAAAAAATCCCCAGATAAGCGCCGTCCTGACCCTCCTTATAATCACGCTCATCTTCACGCTGCCTCTGGTCTTCATATTGAATTCGATGATAGGCGAGATCTCAGATTTCTACATAAAGACCGGCGAAAACATGCACGCAAAAGAGATCAAGGACATAAGCACTATTCTCACTGAGAAATGCATGGATGGCCATGACACGATCAGGTGCAGGGTAAACCAGCACATCGTAAGCCTGATCTCTGACGGGTATATGCAGGTAAGCTTCAGGGAATTCATATCCGATATCTACATGAAGCTGATAGGCTCTGCGCCTTCTCTCCTGCTCTCGATACCGGCGATGATATTATATGTGCTCATAGTGGTCTTTGTCATATTCTACCTTTTCCTTGACTGGGAGATGATACTGAAAGAGATAGATTTCGTGCTTCCGTTCAGGGAGGACATGAAAAAGGCATTTGCAAAGCAGATAAGGGATATAATCCATGCCACAATCTACGGCAATATAGTTGTAGTTATGATGCAGGGAGCGATAGCTGCAGTGGCTTTTTTTGTCTTCGACACGACCAAAGCGCCCATATTCTGGGGGGTCATCACCATGATAGCCGGATTGGTGCCTTTTGTAGGGACAGCCCTTGTATGGCTGCCATTGGGCACTATGCAGGTCATAAACGGCGTCCTCCAGGGCTCTAACAGCATAATATGGAGAGGTGCAGGCATGATGCTTGTCGGGCTTTTCATAATATCTACCATAGACAATGTGATAAAGCCGAGGATGATAGGCAGAAGGGCGATGATACATCCCCTGCTCGTGCTCCTTGGGGTTCTCGGAGGGATAAATTTCTTCGGTTTCATAGGGTTCATATTAGGGCCGCTGATAATAGCCATACTTGTGACATTGGTAAGGCTGTATAAGAAGGAGAAAAATGAGATTATCAGTTAAGGATATGGATGTTGCGACAGGCGGCCCGATGATCGCTGTCCTGAATGAGAAGGATGCCGTAAAGCTGGACCTGCACCTGCTTGACAGGATAAAGATAAGGAGAGGCAAAAGGGAAGCTGTCGTTGTTGTTGATTATGCAAAGTCAGAGAAGGCTGTTCCCAGGGGGGCGATAGGCCTTTTTGAGGAAGTTCTCGACAAGCTGAATGCAAGGAACAGGGATGAGGTGTCGATCCATTTCGAGGAGAAGCCGAAATCGCTCGGTTACATAAAGAAGAAGCTTGACGGGAAAGAGCTGAATTATGACGAGATAAGGGCGATACTCAATGACGCGATCTGCAATAATCTCACAGAAGTCGAGCTCACTTATTATGTTGCGGCAAACTATACGCGAGGGATGAGCCTGAAGGAGACTGTCGCATTGACAAGGGCGATGATAGACACAGGCGAGAAGCTTGACCTGAAGAGAAGGTATGTCGTAGACAAGCACTGCATAGGGGGCGTATGCGGGAACAGGACAACACCTGTTGTCGTTCCGATACTTGTTGCAGCAGGGCTGACTGTCCCGAAGACAAGCTCAAGGTCGATAACCAGTCCGGCAGGTACAGCAGACACCATGGAAGTCCTTACAGACGTCTCACTTTCAATGAAGCAGATAAAGAATGTTGTCAATAAGGTCGGAGGGTGCATGGTCTGGGGAGGAGCAGTCGATCTGGCTCCTGCAGACGACACGATAATCAACGTAGAGCATCCATTGAGCATAGATGCTGAAGGCCAATTGCTCTCTTCCATAATGGCGAAGAAAGGGTCTGTTTCAGCAACACACGTGATCATAGATATCCCTGTTGGCAGAGACGCAAAGATTGAGTCAAGGAAAGAGGCCATGCATCTTGGCAGGGAATTCCGGAAGATCGCGAAGTTCCTGAAGATGAAGATGGAAGTTGTGATAACAGACGGCTCACAGCCGATAGGGAACGGGATGGGGCCTGCGCTTGAGGCCATCGATATAATCAAGGTCCTTAAGAATTCCCCCGATGCGCCGCAGGACCTCAGGAAAAAATCGCTCATGATGGCAGGGGTTATATTTGAGATGACAGGCAAGGCCAGGAAAGGCCAGGGCAGGAAGATGGCCGAGGGGATAATCAATTCAGGGGAAGCATGCCATAAATTCATGGAGATCATAAATGCCCAGGGAGCGAAGATAACAGATGAGAGGAAGATAAAGCTTGGCGAATACAAGTTCAATCTCAGGTCGAAAAGAAATGGAGTTGTGAAGCATATAAGCAACAAGGCGATGGCGAAGATCTCAAGGCTTGCAGGAAGCCCGAATGACAAGGGCGCAGGGATATACCTCTGGAAGAAGAAGTTCGACAAGGTGAAGAAAGGGGATGTGCTTTTCACGATCTATTCAGAGAGCAAGCAGAACCTGAAGTTTGCCGTCGAAGTGATGGGGCAGATAGACGGGTTTGTGGTTGGGTAGGGAGTCTCTAACAGTAGCATTAATTTTATGAAATTGATTAATTTAATAATCAAAACTCCCCAATCCATTCGCTTCCACAGCTGAACTTTCCGATATAGCTCATGCCCTCTTCTTCTTCCCGCTCAACCAATCTCTCAAATGTGCACCAGCCCAGCACAATGCAGGAGGGGGACGGGGGGCACCTTGGTGCCCCCGTAGATATTGTTGTTTAGTTCACAAAAAATCCTCATTAAAAATTACACGCTTCACAACAAAAAACAGAACTCCATCCTAAAACCAGGAGATGACGCTCACAACAGCCTCAAGTATGCTCGTCTTCACAGAAGATGTGATCTTCTCGCCCTTATATTTTATCTCGCCGCTGTCAAGGGCATTGTTGAGCTCTTCTGCAGGGTCATCTGACTCCGAGATCCTCTTCATGGTGGATTCCCTTATCTCAAGCTGCATTGTTGGATCCTGCATCTCGCCAAGATTTATGCTGTCTACCTTCCCCCTCTTGGTCTTTATTGCGAGAAGAGTCCTGCTATTATCCATCCTTATCAGCGTGACATTCAGCCTCTCATTGCCGAAGACCCGTCTGAGGATAGCAGGCACTTTGTCAAGATTGGAATTGTACATATCTTTCATGCTGTCAAGGTCGCTGAGATATTGGTCCGTCTTCGTGGGATCATAGACCGCATATGTCGTAGGCATCTTCGCATAATCCAGGAGGAAGAATAGCGTTGCAAGGACGATGACTGCAAAAATTATATATACTGCATACCTCAATTTCAACCCAGGGTAGAGGTCAGCTTTTTCGTCCATAAGGACGAAAATGGGCTGTTAATATATAAATTTAATGATTGAAAAGAGATTATGATAACAAGAAGGGTTATGCGCCGCTAGTGGCGGAAGGGGATTTTTACCGAGAACGCCGCCATCACCGCGGCTCGACGGTCTGCTCACTGCGTTTGCAGCCCTACTCGGCAGCCCGGAGGGCCCAACCCCAGCCTCGCCGAGCGCGGTGGCGGCGTCCGTTTATCAAACACGCCGCCCTGGCGCAGATGCGACGGGGGTTGCCCCCTACTGGGTGTCGAGTAGGGCAAATCGAGCGAAGCGAGATTTGACCGTCTGCCGCCAATGGGGCGGCGTGCAAAAAAGAATAATACCTAACTTAAAAATACAAAAAATGAACTTCAATCAAAGAGTCTGGAAATTGACAAAAAGGGTCCCGAAAGGCAAGGTTTCCACATACAAAGAGATAGCCAGGAAACTAGGGACAAAGGCATACAGGGCAGTAGGCAATGCTCTCAACAAGAATCCCTATTCCCCTGAAGTGCCGTGCCACAGGGTCGTGAAGTCAGATGGTTGTGTTGGGGGGTTTGCGAGGGGAACAAGGAAGAAGGTTGAGATGCTGAAATCAGAGGGGATAAAGATAAAAAATAATAAGATAATTGATTTCAGAAAAAAATTATATAAGTTTTAATTTTTTACTTTTCCAAACATTTTAATAAGAGCACATTTACAAATAAACCAATAACTCAGTCCAGCAACTAGATAAATTATGAAATCAATAAAAAAACTAGGATATTCCTTCTGTGTAAGATGAGGTATGATTGAAGTAAAAACCCAAAATGTTACTCCTGCCGCTATTCCCGCTAAAAAACTTATTGTAAAATCCTTGGTTATAATATCTGGGTTATACCTATTCAACTTATTTTTATTCGATGACATAATCTTATCTAATCCTTCTTCCTTTTCTTCGTCTTCTTGATCTCCTTCTCAAGCTTCAGCTTGTCAAGAAGCTCTTTGTACCTGTTCCTGATTGTGACCTCTGTGACCCCGGCGACATCAGCTACCTCTCTCTGCGTCCTCTTCTCGCCGTGTATCAATGCAGAGACATAAAGAGCAGCAGCAGCAATGCCTGTAGGCCCCCTGCCGGATGTCAATTCTGATTTCTGGGCCATCTCAAGTATCTCAATGGCCTTTGACTGCGTCTCAGCCGTAAGCTTCAATGAGGATGCGAATCTTGCGATATAATCTGCAGGATTGCTTGGCAATATAGAGATCCCAAGCTCCCTTGTTATGAACCTGTAAGTCCTTCCCACTTCCTTCTTCTCTATGCCAGAAGCATCGCTCAGCTCATCCAGTGTCCTCGGGACATCATGCCTTCTGCATGCTGCATATAATGAGCCTGCTACGACAGATTCCATAGACCTTCCCCTGACAAGGCCTCTCTGGACAGCCAAGGTGTATATCCTTGCTGCTTCCTCTTCCACTACTTTTGGCAATTTAAGATAAGAAGATACCCTCTTGAGCTCTGCAAGAGCGAGCTTAAGATTCCTTTCGATCGCTGTTGAGATCCTGTACTGCCATTTCCTGAGCCTGAAGAACTTGTTCTTGTCCTTGCCTTCAAGCTTGTAAAGATCAGCCTTCTGCCCGACTTCTGTGCCAAGGCCCATATCATACTGGGTATAGGTCATAGGGGCCCCTGTCCTTCTCTTGCTCTCCCCTTCGTCGCCGTTGAAATCCCTCCATTCCTGGTCGAAATCGATCATCTTCTCCTCGACGACCAGTCCGCAGTCTTTGCAGATCACTTCACCCTTCTCCCTATTGAAGAAAAGGTTTATGCTGCCGCATTCAGGGCATTTTTTCACGAATTCAGATGTCATAGTACCACCGCTATTATCAGCTTAAAACGCCTTAATAAGGCCTTAAACCCCCCTTTTATAATCTATATATGATAGTTACAATAAATTTATAAATAAAAATAAGAGGATATATATAAAGCTTTCGTTTTTTGAAAAGCTTTATAAATGGGTTCTATCTGCTTTTGATAGAGGCTTATATATCAGTTTAATATGACACAAAAAAAGACAAGCGCACGAAAAGAGCCTATACCTAAGGAATTATACGACGTTCTGGCATGTCCTATGTGCAAGTCAGATGTAAGGTATAACGAGGCAAAAACAGCCCTGATATGCGTCAAATGCGGCAATAGATACCCTATCAAGGAAGGGATACCTGTGATGCTGCCGCCCGTCTGTTCTTCTGTCAATTCTTAGGTCTGCCAGGCATTACTGCCAGATATCTCTGTCGGATATCAGAAGCCATGGCCTGGTCATAGCTTAAAAATCATATCTCTTATAGAACAATCTCTTAGCTGCCTCTACACAGATAAGGTATACTGCCACAATGCCCGCTATGCTCAGGAGCACATAAGCTGGGAGCGGGACAAAACCGAAGAATTTTCCAAAGGGAGTGTAAGGCAATACCCACCCCAATGCAACGCACAATATGCTGCTTATGATAAGGGACTTGCTTGCTGTGCTCTGGAAAAAAGGCATCTTCTTGGTCCTTATGACCTGGATCACCAATGTCTGCGTCGCCAATGATTCTATGAACCATCCTGTCTGGAATGCCCCTGCAGGAAGGTGGAACAGCCAGAACAACGCGAAAAAAGTCAGGAAATCGAATATCGAGCTCACAGGCCCGAGGAATATCATGAATCTCTTTATGAACTTCATGTTCCATCTCTTGGGCTTTCTTATGAATTCATCATCCACATTGTCATTAGGGATGGTTATCTGCGAGAAATCATAGATGAAATTATTCAGCAGTATCTGGGCAGGCAGCATCGGCAGGAAAGGAAGCACCAATATCGCCCCTGCTACGCTGAACATGTTGCCGAAATTCGAGCTCAGCCCCATCATCACATATTTCATCGTATTGCCGAAAGTCTTTCTCCCCTCAAGTATCCCTTCTCCCAGGACTTTCAGGCTTTTTTGCGTCAGGACTATGTGCGCAGATTCTTTTGCGACATCAACGCCGCTGTTCACAGATATGCCTATGTCCGCTGTCCTCATAGAGGGAGCATCGTTTATTCCGTCGCCCAAGAATCCGACAACGTGGCCGTTTGATTTCAGGGCATGTATGATCCTGTTCTTCTCATCAGGGGAGAATCTCGCGAAGATCGTCGTATTCTCGACCTTCACCTTGAGCGCGTCATCAGTGATATGCGAGATCTCATTCCCGAGGAGGATCCCCTTGATTGGTATCCTCAGGTCATCGCATATCTTCTTTGTTACAAGCTCATTGTCCCCCGTTATTATCTTCACATCGACGCCTATGCTCTTAAGGTATTGGATCATCTCTCCTGCATCCTCTTTCGGCGGATCAAGGAAGGACATGAACCCGAGCATCATCATGTCCTTCTCATCATATTTTGTATATGATCTCTCGTGGGCGACTTCTTTCACAGCAACGCCCAGCACCCTGTAACCCTGCATGCTAAGATCATGGTAAAGTCTTGTTATCTCCTCTTTGGATTTTTGTGTGAGAGACACCTTCTTGCCCTTCAGCTTATAGTATCTGCAGGAGAGGAATATGCTCTCTGGCGCGCCTTTTGTGATGAGATACCTCTTATTGGGCCTGCCTGCCTTTTCCACGACAACACTCATCTTCTTCCTTACGAAATCGAAAGGGATCTCGTCGATCTTCCTGTAGCCTTCTGCGCTTATGTGCTTGAATTCCATCACTGCTTCATCAAGGGGATTCTTTATCCCTGTCTGGTTTGAGCTGTTAAGGTAAGCGAAAGAGAGGACCTCTTCGGACTGCCTGCCCGAGATATCAGTGTATCTCACAAGCTTTATCCTGTCCTCTGTCAGGGTTCCCGTCTTATCAGTGCATAATATGTCCATGCTGCCGAAATTGTTGATCGAAGAAAGTTTTTTTACGATGACCCCTTTCTTGGCCATGTTCATCGAGCCCTTGGCCATCGTTACGGACATTATCATGGGAAGGAGCTCTGGAGTCAACCCCACTGCGACAGCAAGGGCGAACATGAATGACTGCAGGACATTGTGCTTGACTATGGAATTGAAGAGGAATATGAAAAGGACGAGGAATATTATCGCTTTCATTATCAGGCTGCCGAAGCTCGCTATCCCCCTGTCGAATTCTGTCTGTTCAGGGGCGGCAGAGAGCTTTGCAGCTATGCCCCCGAACTGGGTGTGCTTGCCTGTTTTTACCACAACTGCTGTAGCAGAGCCGCTTACTACGTTCGTCCCCATGAAGACGATGTTCCTCAGCTCGGTCACTGACATGTTTTCAGCGGCAATCCTTGCATTCGTCTTCTCGCTAGGGAAAGATTCGCCCGTAAGCGCAGACTGGTTGACGAAGAAATCCTTTTCAGAGATTATGCGCGCATCTGCAGGGACAAGGCTTCCTGCGCTCAGGAAGATGATATCTCCTTCGCAAAGCTCTGCATAGCCTATCTCTTTCTTGGCACCATCCCTCATCACATTGACCCTTGTCTTTACCCCTTCTTTCAGCTTTTCAGCTGCTTTGTGAGCAGTATGTTCCAGGAAGAAATCCATCATGACGCTGAGGATTATTATGACCCCTATTATCGCGGCATCGACTATCTCATCAAAGAAAGCAGACACTATGGAAGCTATCAGGAGGATCAGGATAAGCGGGCTCTTGAAATGAGAGAGGAATTCGAGGATTATGTGGAGTTCTTTTCTCTCTGCTATCTGGTTTTGGCCGTATAGGGAAAGCCTTCTCTCTGCTTCCCCTGTCGAAAGGCCCTGCAGGCTGCTGCCGAGCTCTTCCATTACCTCTTTTTCCTCAAGGCCTGCATAACCTGCCAGGCTCTTGTCCTTATATGGCATCTGAAGAAGTTTTAGCCATAAGAGTTTATATAGTTTGTGAAATGGATATGCGGCTTAATATGCACAATCGCTAAAAAAAGAATAATAAAAAATAATAAAAAAAATGAAAGAATCAATTCATTTGCCCCAGGCCAATATGCCCATGATGACCAGGTTCACTATCGGGACTATGAGCAATATCGCCCACCATCCTGGCTTGCCTAGTTTCTCTGCAATCATCCACCATATATATATGAAGAATGCCATCATTGCTATCCCGCCTATCACTGGTATCAGTCCTGCAATCAGGATCAGAAGCCAAACGGCCGGAAGATTCACGATCTTCAGCATCAGATACACGTTCAATATGGGTATGAATGCATACCACCCTTCTTTAGTCTTTGTCTTCTTAGCTATGGCCATCAATGCCAATGCAGCATAGATATAGAGCGCTAATCCTACCAACATGAACAAAAGAAAGAACGCACCTATCAATGCCAGAACTCCGCCATCCATCATTCCTGCCATCAAACACCTCCTTAGAGAAACTTAAAGCAGGATTTCTTTTTAAATTTTGCTGAAATGGGGTCAGTCAACTATTGTATTAAGGCCGGTAAAGATAATTCCGACTAAAGTCGAAATTATCAGACTTGCCTCGACAAGCTCGGCAAGCACCACCCAGCGCAGTATACAATTCTCTTTGATAAGCAAATAAATCTGACGCCCATTAAGTTATCATATCGGTACGGAGCGTGGTGCTGGCCTTACCCGAAAGCCGCTACTGCAAACGGAAAATCTGCTGATTTTCCTAGTTCCAAAAACTGCGTTTTTGGAACCTCCGTAATTATGTTTAACCGCTTCTTCGTCAGATTTGTCAAAATCAGAAATCGCCTTGCGGATTTCTGACATATTTGTAATTCTCTGTTTAGAACTTGGACTCCGCTAGGCAGTAGCGGCTTTCTCACTTAAGTTTACTATCTCCTGAAATGCGTCCTTTGGACCTTTCCCGAAACAACATCATGCAGGGAATAGCCTATATTGCTTATCACCATCTCGATTCCGGACTGCATGAGCATCTTCGCCGCATCAAGCTTTGTCTGAAACCCCCCTGTTCCGTCGTTGGATACCCCATTGCACATCCTGTAAAGCTCATCATTGACTTCATTTATCTCAGTTATCAATCCACCTTTCTTGTCCTTCATCCCGTCATATTTTCCGAGTATCACAAGCCTTTGCGCAGATATGTATCTTGCAATGGTCGATGCAAGCGTGTCATTGTCTTTCCTTAATTCTTCAAAATCAACCCCATCATTATAGTTGATGAGCGTGACAATGCTCTGCTGCACGTCATCCAGTATCCTTTCCCTCACATGATGTTCCTGCTCTACATCTTTCTTTGTGACAAGAAGCTGCGAGACAGTGTATATCCCCTCAAATGCATCAGTATAGAATCTCACGAGCTCTGGCTGGCCTATGCATGCATACCTCTGCAGCGCAATGGACTCGATATCATCATTTGCCCGTGTTTCAAAGCACTTATGCTTGCCTAGGGCTATGGCGCCGGATACCACAAGTATGGTCCTTGTCCCTTCTTCACCCATCTCCTGGATCTCTCTTGCGCGCTTCCTTATTGTCTCATAATCCAGGCCGCTCATGCCAAAGATGCATTTAGAGCCGATCTTTATGACTTGGATCCGGGACGAGTCTGCATTGTTCATATATGAAAGAAACAGCTTTTGATTTATAAATTTTACTATTATTTAGTGGTTATAACTTTAGGATTATGACCTAGCAATAGACCTGGCATGACAAAAAAATAACCTCATAAAAAAAGAGATCAGATCACATCACTCACTTTCTCGTATTTCTTCTCTTCCTCAGGAGTGAGCCTTGCGAATATCTCGCCGCAGTCATTGCAGACTATGTTGTCATCCTTCGGGACATAGACCACATTGTCAGAGCCGCATGCAGGGCATTTCCTGATATGAGAAAGATCTTTTACTGCCGATTTGCCTGATCTTTTGGAACTGGCCTTTGCCGCATGCTTCACTTTCTTCGGTTTTCCCGCTTTGCCTGCTTTTTTCACGACCTTCTTTTTTGATTTTTTTGCTTTTGCCATGGCAGAATGTATAGCGGGAAAATATATAAAGCTTGCTATTTGTGCGGGATACACAAAAGAAATATTCTTAAACAAAAGAATCTAAGCCATAATCAATGAAGTCAAAAATCGGCTTTTTGGTATCGGCACTTATGGTTCTTGGCATTGTTTTTATAGCCGGCTGCACACAGCAATCGCCTCAAAATGCCGCTCAGAGCGCTCCTTCAGATCAAGGAAGGCCCCCTACAGTTTCAGAACAATGCCCTTCTCAGTATGACGGCACTTATCAGGGGATATTCACTTACAATTATAAGACTCCTATCAAGGATGCAAACGGACGCACCATAGATTATAAGGTTGAAACATCAGGCGTGCGCCTTTCAGTCACCCTTGAATGCGACCTGGTTTATGAAGAAGGGGTATTGCTTAAGGTGACCCATGTTATCGCCAGCCATCCTGATTTCGGATGCCAGGTCGGAGGATGCACTCCTTTGCAGAATCCTCCAAGCAATGCTTTTTTGCCGCTTGAAGGCACATCTCCTGGCGCGTCTTCTGCCTCAGCTATGGGGCTTTTTATCGCTTTCCCGAATGGCTATCAACTGTTTACAAATGGTCAACCAGGCGCATTGTATGTCAGCATGGGCGGGCAGGTATTATCAAACAGCCTTGATCCATCGATACAAGGATATTCTTATTCTGTCTTGTCTACTGACGGACCATCATCATTCCCATCAGAAGTCAGGGATAAAGACGGGACATACATGAATGATTTTGCCAAGAGCTGGACACTCAGCAAGACCACTTAAAAGAACGTCATTTTACAGTTCGGATATATTTTTCAATAGGCTCAGAGTTCTTCCACATATTCATGAAATGATTCCTCAGCATCTGGCTGAATGCCTTGCTCTCTGTCCATAAGGTTATGTAATCCTCATCTTTCTGCACCTCTGGCCTGCCTATCGTGAGCCTTGCGCTTGTGCCGTCGAAAACAGCGATCCTCGGCAATAAAGGACCGAACATCTTCTGATTGAAAACCCTTATCTCTGCGCCTGTCTTCAGCCATGCATTGTATGAGCTTATTTTCTTCTTCTCAAAAGTGCATATCAATCTTATCTTGATGCCCCTGTCAACAGCAGCTTTCATGGACCTTATGTTCCTGTACATAACCCTTGAAAGCTTGTTGCAGCCGATTATCTCCTTCTGCACCTTTGCGTTCTCTGCAGCAAGCTTTTCCACTATTGCCTTTTTTCCCTTCATCACCCAGAACAGGTCCCTGAATTCCTTCACCCTTGGCTGTTCGATGAGCTTTATCAGGGAATTGACTGAATTGCTCAGCTCAAGGACGTCTTCTTTTATCAACTCAGGATTGGTTATCTTGTATTTTCTCGGCGAGACAGGCAGCGATGCAACCTTGTTCTTCTCTTCCAATTTTTGCAAGGTTTCATACGCCTTGTTCCTCGGCAGCTTGCTTTCCATCACAACTTCCTTCACTGTGCTCGGGCCCAGTCTTGCCAGTGACAGATAAGCCCTTGCTTCGTACTCAGTGAGCCCTATCCTCCTCAATAGCTTAAGCGGGTCCATAGCAGGCAGCAATCCGCTTAACTATAAAAACCTTTCCTAAAACCGTACTTTTTGTCCCTTTTGGAGTAACAGAAGGTTATATTATGCTCTCTCTTAAAGACTTTATGGGGGACTGTCCTTATTGCGGGGAATTTGAGAAAGGAACTTTTCAGCTTAATGGCGGGGATTTTGGGAGCAGGATGCTTCTTGAATCAGAGAATTTCCTTGTTTTCCCTACATTGGGCCAGATTGTTGAAGGCTATCTCCTTATTGCATCTAAAAAACATTATATCGGGATAGGGGAAGTGCCTTCTGGATTTTATCCAGAGCTTGAAGAAGTCCAGAAAACAGTAAAAAACGTTCTCACAGAAAACTACTCTGCCCCATTGTTCTTCGAGCACGGCCCGACCTCAGAAACAAGAAAAGGCGGCTGCTGCATCGAGCATGCGCACATGCATGCTGTGCCTGTCAGGATAGATATATTGGATGATATTAAGCAGCATTTTGAATGCAGGAGGATAAGCTCACTTAGTGAACTGAAAGAAAATTATGCTAGAGGGATGTCATATCTTTTCCTTGAGACAGGTTCAGGCGAGAGATATGTCTTCGATGTGCCGGAAGTCTTCCCTTCCCAATATATCCGGCAGCTCATAGCAGTGAAGCTCGGGAAGCCTGAAAGATGGGACTGGAGGACATGCTGGGGCCTTGATGAGATGGTGAGGACGATTGATAAGTTGAAGGAGAAATTTTGATTTTGTGCTTTTTTTGTTTTTATAATTTGTTTTGTTTTTTCATCAAAAAATACCCCTCCCAAAATTTATGCAGACTCGCAATCCCACCCTTTGCGCCAAATGTGCTCAGAAGTTTCATCTGTGGGCACAGCGTTTTTAATAGCGGGGAGTTGACCAGAGCTCAGTTGTGAGGGCATGAGCCATATCAAGTGGTTGTGCTGTGGAGGCGAATGGATTGAAGAGTTAGGTGCAAAAAAGTATGAATAAAAACATTAATTGCCTAAAAAATAGAAAGACCCTCAATTTTCAAAACAAATTCCCTTATTCTCCCTTCCCTATCTTCTTCAATATAGCCTCTTTCCCTTTCCAGTCCAATGCTTCCTTAAGCACCTCAGAGATGTCATTCACAGGTATTATCTCGATCTTCTTCAGCAATACGGGATCTATCACAATATCCTTCATGTTCGATTCAGGCACAATCACCCTCTTCAATCCTGCCTCTATCGCCGCTTCCACTTTTGCAGAGACTCCGCCGATAGGAAGCACGCTGCCCCTCACAGAAAGGCTTCCAGTCATCGCAGTGTCCTGCCTTACTGGCAATCCTTTCAATGCTGATATTATCGATGTAGCGACAGCGATGGAAGCAGAATCTCCTTCAACTCCTTCATAAGTCTGCATGAACTGCACGTAAATGTCATATTTCTTGATGTCCTCGCCGAAATATTTCTTGATTATCGCAGAGACATTCTTCACTGCCTCTTTTGCGATCTCGCCCAGCTTTCCAGTCGCAATGATCTCTTTCTCTTTACCGCCAGGAGTGACCTGGCTCTCGATAGGAAGTATTATCCCCGAGAATATTGCGGTCTCTCCGCCCATCACAGCAAGGCCATTGACCCTGCCGACTTTCTTGCCTTCTGTCAATATGACCCTGTACTCTTTCTTCCTGTCGATATATTTATCAGCGATCTGCTGCTCAAGAGTCCTTGCTATTTTCTTCGCATTGGCAAAATGTTTCTTATAGACAAGGTCTGATTTATCTTCGAGAGCGATGTCTCCTGCTGCCCTTATCAGGCCTCCAAGTTCTCTCAATCTGAGCGTAAGATGGCCTTTCCTGTTTGCCCTTTTCTTTGCTTCCTCGATTATCTCATCAACGGCCTCTTTGGAGAAATGCGGGATTTTCTTGTCTTTCACAACTTCCTGCGCAACAAAGATTGCCAGCTTCATCCTGTTCTCAGGAGTGTCAGGCATAGTTTCGTCCATATAGACCTCATAGCCATACCCTCTTATCCTTGATCTCAATGCAGGATGCATGTTCTTCAATGTCTCATAGTTTCCTGCGGCAATGAGTATGAAATTGCACGGCACTGGCTCTGTCCTCACCATCGCCCCTGCGCTCCTCTCACTCTGCCCGGTTATGGGATATTTCCCTTCCTGCAATGATGTCAGAAGCTCCTGCTGGGTATGGGGCTGCAATGTGGCTATCTCATCTATGAACAAGACGCCCATATGTGCTTTATGTATCATGCCTGCGACCACTCTCTCATTTGCAGGCGTTCCCAATCCTCCAGTCTGAAAAGGATCATGAAGCACATCGCCGAGCAATGCTCCCGCATGAGCTCCTGTCGCGTCCATGAACGGAGCCTGTTTCTTCTTGAAATTATCAACTATAAGCCTCGGCGAAATCACCTTGACACCCATCTTCTTTCCCAGGTTCAGGAAAATCACGAAAGCGCCGAGAAAGATCATCGCGCCAAGGAAAAATGCAGCGAACATTATTGATGCGCCTGTTGTCCCGAATTCCGCCTTGTACTTCGACAGCACCCACCAAGGGGCTATCATCGCAAGTATGACAAGAGCGAACATGAGGATGTTCTGGTTCTTGAATACATTGACGTCCTGCAGTTTTGACCTGTTGACCAGATCGCGGCCCTGGCCTGCAGGCACTGTCCTTATAAGGGGCTGGTTCTCATCATTGGGATTGCTGAATGCCAGTATGTCCACAAGCTTTTCCTTTGGCAGCAGCTCTGCCAATGCAAGGCCCAGCATGGATTTTCCTGTGCCTGGCTCGCCTATCAGGAGGACGTGCCTCCTCTGGCTGCTTGCTTTCTTTATGACCTCGACAGCAGCTGCCTGGCCTATCACCTGGTCGACTATCCTTTCAGGTACCTTGATATCCTTTGTGGATTTGAAATTGAAGGATTTATCGGTCATTTTGTTATTTTCCCCATTAGCCCCTTTCTCATTTATTATGTCCTAAGACTATACAACTCCCTAAGATTATATACTTTATAAATAGGATATTTAAATAGTTTTGGGATTTGCAAGCGACTATTTGAGAAGAATAAGATTGTATAATGCTGCAGAAAGCCTTGGAACATTTTTGAATGAAAGATATAATGAATAATACAATGAATAAATCACCCTCTTTGGGCGCTCTGTTTTTGAGATTATAGGCAGCGCAATCTCCCTTAATTCAACAGCGACGTCATAAACAAGCAGATTCGCATCATCACCTATCCCCTCGAAGACCGCAGTCAGCTGGAAAAGAAATTCATGAAACAGCTCAGTTCTGCTGCACTGCAGCCAGCACGCCTTCTCCTCACCTTTTTTGACGAACATACCAACCCCTGAGGAGGGTATATGCCTGATTATTTAAATCTTTTCAAATTCCAGAACCGCAAAATATAAATAAGCCAGTCCAAATCCAATCTTAAGATGCCATTAATAGACCCTTCAATCGGAGTTAAGATCGTTTACATACTCGGCATCACAAACGTGATCGGCCTGGCATTGGTCCTCTCGTCCTGCAGGTGCATGCTTGGGATGAGGCCGTCTGCAGGCAATTCTGCCGCATACATGAGATTCTATAGTTACCATTGCTATTACTGGTGGTTCTTCATAATCTCGGTCTTGATGCATGCCACAACAGCGATATTGTCTTTTGGCAATCCTTTCTTTTAGGTAAATGATAGAGGTGAAAAAATGCCAGTAAAAAAATTCTGGAGATGCAACGTCTGCAATGATATACATTATGGCATGGCTGGCCCTGATATATGCCCTACATGCCAGACAAAGAACGCTTATGCAGAGATCGACAGGAATGAGGCTGTCAAGGCGATGCAGCTGCAGGGAATATGAACATGGGAAAGGAAGAGATGCTGGATGTTTTTGGAACATTCACAGAGAAGAACGATTTCAGGCTGAATCCTGACGCAAAGCACGTCGACATGATACTGAACGGCCTTATGGCAAACGAGAAAAAATACGGATTGAAATTCTGCCCATGCAGGCTCAGGGACGGCACAAAAGAGACCGATCTAGGCTTGTTATGTCCGTGCAATTTCAAGGCCCAGGATGTCTGGCAGAAGCAGCAGAGATGCTGGTGCGGGTTGTTCGTGAAGAGGTGATTGAAAATGATAAAACTATGGAGATGTTTCATATGCGGAGACCCCTACATAGGCGATGAGCCTCCTGCAAACTGCCCTTTCTGCGGCGCACATAAGAAATACATACTCGAGGCGAAGAAGGCGAAGGTGAGCTTCGACGTGAAGCTCAATGCGAAGGACAAGGCGAATGCAGAGCACGCGCTCGAGGTCGAAGTCAGCAATGCAGCATTCTATTTCTGCGCAGCGAAGACCACGGATGATGAAGAAGGAAAACTGCTGTTCAAGGCCTTGGGCAAAGTCGAGGCAGAGCATGCGTCCATCTGGAAGAAGATCCTGAAGCTTGATGCCGTCCCGCAGGGGAATGAATCCTGCCATACCAGGAACAAAGAGAACCTCGAGGATTCGCATGCAAGGGAGACAAAGGCCATCGGCTTCTACAGCAAGGCCGCAAAAGAGGCCGAGAATGCAAGGATAAAGCAGATATTCACTGCCCTTGTCGAGGTCGAGACGGACCATCTGGAGCTGTCAGAGCAGAGATTGGGATAGGTCTTTGATATTTTTTGATTTTATTCCTATTTTTTTATTTCGGCCGAGCTTTTCTATTTTTTTAAGACAACAATCCATTAGCGATGACAACATCAACTTTACGATATCGCTCATGCCCTCTTCTTTCCCCAGCACAACTATACTGATTTAAAACCCAATTGCCCTCCTGCTGTTCTTCAAGCACCTTGGGGTGATAGGGAGGGATGGCGATGTGTTTATAGATCTGGGCGGGCTAATTTTAGAGGAGATTATTGCTCACTAGATTACCCACCAATAAAAAACTCCTCATTCTCAATCAAACCACTTACCCATATATCCCATTACAAAAACTTTATATATAAAACAAGGCTTTTTGGCTTATGGAAGGGGGCTTATTAAGGGTTATAAGCTCCTTTTTGCAAATAAAAAAGGGTTGAATGCCTTGTGCACAGGTAAATGGCGTAGAGTCAGAAATAGGAATAGGCAGATTAGCCTGTCTTTTCCCCGAAAACCCAAAAAAGAGAGTGGTAAATTGATCAGTGAAAAGAGACTTAAGAAGGCAGTAATATTCCTGCTTGTTCTTTTTGCATTATCCATTGCTGTCAATCATGCCTCTGCTGTGACCACTTTGCTGACCGAAGTCGCAAGCTCAAGCAGCACAGGAGATTCAACAAACCCCGCCATGGCCATGAATCCTAACGATCCCACTCTCATGCACATGGTCTGGGAGGATGATTCTGATTTTGCAGGATCCACCATAACAAGGGAGATAAATAATGGCCCTGAAAAAGACATAGTATATACAAACAAGGATGATACTGTCTGGCTTTCCAAAGGCATAGGGACTAGCAGCATCTATATAGTCAGCGACAATACGAGCATGACAAGCTCCCAGAACCCGGACATAACAACAGGATATAACAACATAACCCATGTAGTATGGCAGGGCATAACAAAGCCAGAAGCATTGACAGCAGATTCTAACACGCTCTTCCTTGCGCATTTTGACGGCCCTTCTTTTGATGCTGATTACTCTGCAGCTGAGCTGCCTTCAGCCCTGTCTTCCACAGGAGTCGAATTCTCAGACAACAACTCCATCTATAACAAGAGCGTGTATCTCGAAGGCACAGATTACCTCAGTTATGATGCAGGGAACAACATAAACATGACAAAGGGGACGATAGAGATATGGTATAATCCCCAGCACAGGTCAAGGAACTATGAATTATATATTCTTTTTTCCGCATGGAATTCCAGCAACAATCATTTCTACATCGGATTGGATGAAGTGGAAGATCCATCGGGGGAATCAACAAATCCCTATTTCTATATATTTATGGAATACAACTCAAGTAATATAAGAATGAGTTATTACCCTCCTTACGAGCTCAAAAAGAATGAGTGGCACCATATAGCTTTTGCCTATGACTTCTCAGATCCTTCAGCAGGCATCTGCAGATTCTATCTGGACGGCTATCTTGCTCTTATGAACAATTCCTGCGATTCCTTTTCATTCAATCCTGAAAGCATTGCTGTCGGTAGCATTGCAACAGCCCCTTCGTATAGTGCGCGAGGCCAGATAGATGAACTGAGGCTGTCCAATTCGATTAGGACAGATGCCGAGATAAGGGCAGATGCAGGACAGAGGGACCTGTTCTACAACTCCATGAACGGAACCACATGGGCAGGGGTTTCGATAATAACATCCGACGATGACAACAACTCATATTTCCCGAGGATGGATGTAGACAAGAACGATACGCTCCATCTTGTCTGGGAAAGCTTCCATAATGACACATTCAGCATCGTGAAATACAGGGAAAAGAAGCATGGCTCAGCATGGTCAAGCTCTGAAGTGGTGAGCGGTTCAGAGACAGCGACTCATTTCCCCGATATAGCAGTGGACCACCTTAATTACAGCCACATAGTCTGGCAGGATGTCGATTTATCCTCCGGTAATTTCTCCTATTTCAGCACGATCAGGTACAGCAAAAAAAACCTCACAAGCTGGGCGCCCATAGAGAACATAAGCAATAGGACCTCTGATGCCTTTGGGGTGTCTCCAACAACATTTAAATTATCCTATTTCTTTTCGACGCCAAGGGTGGCTGTTTCTGCTGACAACATAACGCACGTCGCATGGTCTACACAGGCGGGTTTCCCTGACAAGGATCTACTGTTCTACCTCTCATTCGATGATCTGGACGGCAATGTGACATATGCGAACGGGAGCAAGTTGAGCGGACAGAACGAATCATATTTCCATGTGGCCGGCAGGTCCGACACCAGCAATGCCATATACACAGGCTATGCAGCACGTGTGAATGCAACAGGCTACATAAACTACTCTTCGCAGAACAACATCAATCCCAATTACGGCACAATAATGATGTGGGTATACCCTCTTTGGGATCCTGGAGTCCAGGAGCCCATGCACGTAAACAGCATATTCGCATATTACTCAAGCAATGCAAGCCTTACAGACAAGAGCGAGTACATCACCTCTTATATCAAACAATGTGATGATACCATAACTTTAATATGCCTAGGGGATGCAACAACATCATTGCTTTATTTCCATATCTACGACAATAAGACTGAAAATAATGTCATGTATTACAACATATCTTCCTGGGAGAGTTCTGCGTGGCACCATGTAGCCTTTACATGGAACCTTACAGCAGGGAACAATGCGACAAAGATGTATATAGACGGAGATAATGTTCCAGCGGCTCATTTCCCTGACAACAATTCTGCCATGTATTTCAATGACACGCCCACTGAGATCGTAATAGGCAACCTATTCAATGAGTCGACAGCAGATTATCCTTACGCGTTCAATGGCTCGATAGATGAGGTCATGATATTTGACAGGATACTTGATGAGTCAGAGATCGATTCCTGCAGGAAGAGGGACCTGGACATAGCCTACAGGCAGAGGAATGAATCAGGATGGCAGAATTATGAATTAGCGAGCGAATTGAGCACAGAAATGTCAATACTTCCTTCTATCGCACCAAAAGACGGCAATGTTTATCTTGCGTGGGTCGGGGCTGACAGCTCATATGAATATTACACTAACAACTATTATCATGGGGCTTTTTTCAAGGCTGCCATGAACATAAGGAACACAACATCATGGAAAGGGGTTGAAGTGATAAATGATGAGAGCCCGAAAGAGGCTTATGCCCCTGAAATAAAGGCATCAAGTCCGGGAAAGATAGATATCTTATGGGAGGATACCATCAGGATGGGAGGGACAAACCTCCATATCCTCTACAGGGAATTTTCTAACAGCACGACCCCTAAAGTCCAGCTCACTTCGCCCACAGGGGGCGAGGTCATAACCAGCAATCTCGATGTAGAGGCGACATCAGAAGACCCTGATTCGACAATAAGCAATGTCTCTTTCTACTATACTACTGATGATGGGCTTTCGGGCAACCTGATCTGCACTGCAACAAGCTCTCCTTATTCGTGCACATGGACAATAGGCCTCACATCTGAGGATTTTTACAAGGTCAAAGCGATAACGACAAGCAATGACGGCGGCAGGAACTGGAGCATGTCCAATTACATGTATGTTGACAGCTCTGCTTCTGTCAACATGTACAATTTCAACCTTACGGGCAATGATGCTGGGTCGAATGTGATATACAACAAGAGCTGGACTAAAGATACTGAACAATTCAACATCCCTGATCCGACTAATGAGAGCACTTTCGGCAATGACATCACTGATCTTGCGAAGGCTAATGTCTCTGTTTCTGATGGCGATTACTATGTTGTCTCAAACAATCTTGGCTGCGGGATTTATAATCTTACAAACTCTATAATGTTCAAATTCTACATTGATGAGACCCCTTCAGACATCCTCAATATGCGGATCCAGTGGCAGGGGTATGGGTATGTCAAAAACGGCTATTACACAAACCTCAGCATATGGAATTTTGACACGTCTTCCTGGGAATCCCTTGCAAACAAGAATTTTGTCTATTCAGAGAGAAGCGACCTTTCCTCTTCCCTTACAAGCGGTTTCAGCAGCTATCTTGACCCGACGGACAATTTCATGTATATCCTTGTCACGACAGACGAATATTATAGCGAGGTGTGCGGTATGACGATGTATCTCCCTTTTGGCGGCTGTCCTGCATATCTTTCGTGGAACGGTACGGATTACCAGTTTGAGACAGAGGGCATACTCGCGATATTTGACAGGCGTTCTGAGTTCCCGACATACGACAAGCTGAACAATATCAAGCCTGTAAATGGCACAATAAGGCTGGCCATAGCAGAAGTTGTCGATGAGACGACATATATGGATTCTGCTGAGCTGATCACAGTGGACCATGGCACAGATGCAGATGTGCTGCTGGATCTCAATGGGATCCCGCACACGATTATGGACCCAGAGAAAGTGATATGCACTGATATGATGGGCAATGATTGCACGGCCCTTGTCGAAGCCCAGGATGAGAAGCCCAAAGGAGCATCGTCAAGCATGAAGAACGGCCTTGTAGGGTCGAGATCGATGGATGATATGCCTCTCATGAACGGTCCTGAAGGTAATTACTGGGTCAGCGACCTCTCAGCGCTCAACATCGGCGAAAAAGGCACAAGGGATTATATAGGGATCGAGCTGCCTAAGCAGGATGAGGATCATGCTGCAGCAGACGCAGACGGAAATGACAAGATAAAGATCATAATAAGCGGAAGCGACACAGGGTTACTTTGGGAATCAGAATCAGGCTTGTTCAGCCTTGCAGGAGACACACTGCCTTACCTTTATAGCCTTATGGATGACACAAAGATAGGCGAGCTCGGCGCAGATGGCATATTCAAGGCAGTCCCCCTTAAGATACAGTTCCTTGATGATGGGGGGAGATGGGTGGATTATCCTGGGGATTTCAGGAATGCAGTGTTCGGAAGCTACAGGACGCTTGTCTTCCCTTTGGACAGGTCCATAATAAGGTCCAGCAGGATAAGGATCAACATGATGGCCTATTCCTATATGATAGATTATGTCGGCGTGGATTATTCAGCAGACGAGGATGTTGCCGTCAACAGGATAAGGTCAGAAGACCCTCTGCTTAGGGAATCAGATGACTCAAGGAAGATCCTGCATACCGGCGATTTCTATGAGATCTCATTCAGGGAACCTGAGAAAGGCGGCAGCAGAAAGACCAAGAGGAGCTATTTCCTGATGACAGAAGGATATTATCATCCGCTTGAAAGAGGGATAGAGATAACAGAAAACAATATGAAAGAAAAAGAAGGCATAGAAGACGAGGCAAATGACGAAAACATGCCGGACAACAGTATGCCTAAGATAGGGAATATGCTTGATGCGATAAGCGCAATCTCAAAAGTCAAGAACGGCACAACATATGCAAGGATGATCTATGACCCTGCTTATGCAGAGGAGCATATGCTGGACATGTATCTGGACAAGAAGCTCAACGAAGCAAGAAGCAGTTCAGGCCAGCAGGCAGATGGCAGGAAGCACAACAGCCTTTACACTGATTTTGTTAGGGTTATCATCGGAAAATGCATAGTCCCTGTGGACGGCCTTAAGATATACGAGAACACGCAGCTTTGCGCAAATTCAGCCTTCACAGTCGCCGATTCTGACGGTGACGGCAAGATAATCGAGATCCTCGGCCAGAACCTTGTCTTTGACTGCAGAAGGTCGTCCATAGACAGCGGCGGAGACGATAACCCTCAGCGCAACCAGGGGGCAGGCATAGCGATAGGCCTTAATCATACGCAGAATGTGACTGTGAAGAACTGCAACCTCAGCAGGTACAGCGTCGGCATAGGATGGAACTACAGCAAGGACCTGCTCATATTTAACAACACAGTCGAGAAGAGCTATATGGGGATTGCGTGCGACAGGTCAAACAACAGCGTGATAAGGGATAATTACATAAACTATCCCTTCTATGTCGGGTTCGGGCTGGCTGGCGACAGCAGGAACAACACTGTCGTGAACAACACCGTAGTGAACTCGTCTCTCCTGGCTTATGCGCTTGAAGGCGCTGATGAGAACTTGATTGCTTATAACCTTGCGAATGGGTCATCTGACAAGGCCTGCGGCACTGTATGCACCAATGTAGGCGCCCTGGGCCTGACAAAAAGCGCAAACATGAATACAATAAGGAACAACACCATAAATAATTTTTACATGGGCATAGGCATGGTCGATGTCGGGAGTTTCTTCGGCCAGAGCTCGTATGGCGAATCAGGGCAGGGCAATAATTTCAGCTCGAACATAATCACCAATGTGCTTGTCGAGGGCATAGGCCTGCTTTATCCTTACGATGCGGATTATCACAACTATTTCGACCAGAACAACCTGATAAAAGGGGAGAAGTTCTATTATTATTATGATGTGCATGGGAATGAGACAAACTATGTCCAGGTAAGCGATCTCAACCTCACTGCGGGGAACACAAGCATGTTCACAGGCAAGATAACTATTGTGAACTGCAGCTATATCAACATCACGAACAACAATGTCTCAGGGAACTATTATGGCATACAGGTATTCGAGAGCCACCACATACTATTGTCAAACAACAGGGCATTCAACAACAGGGAACCCCTGTTCGCAAGCCTTTTAGGCGTCCCAAGATTTGTAATGGGTGCAGGATACGCCATAATGAGATCCCACGACATAAACCTAACAGACAACAATGCTTCTGAGAACTATTTCGGCTATTACACCAAGAATTCATACAACCTCACTTTCATCAATAACAGCGCATCGATGAGCTTAGGCACTGGCTTTTACATAAATTCGACAAACATATCAAGCTTCATAAACAATACAGCGGACCAAAGCGGGCTTTCAGCGTACCTGTTCATCAACTCGTGGCTGAACAGGATAGTCAATAATACCGCGAGGGACGGCGCCGCAACATCCTTCGAGACAAGCATAACAGAGAGGCAAAAAGGGTTCTATTTCGAGAACACATTCAATAATACGATAACTGACAACCTCGCCTATAACTGCACTTATGGTTTCTTCATGAACATAACGAACGAGACATTCGCAAACAATACCGCGATCAACAACTCTTTGGCAGGGGTGGTATTCATCAATTGCCTGAGCGGAACGGTCATAAATGAGACCGGCAACATAGTAGAGAACAACACAGGAGCAGGATACATATTTGCAGGATGCAACAATGCCCTTGTCACTAACCTCAACACAACGCAGAACAACAGGACTGGATTTGAGATATATTCTTCGCACGACCTGACACTCTCTAACCTATGGTCGAAATTGAATGATAAGGGGTTCATATTCAATGCATCATACAACTGCACCCTCACTAACTCATACTCTATAAACAGCACCTCTCATGAGATATATTTCTATTCATCGACTGACAACAACATAGCCGATTCTACAATCATAAACAATGTATCGGGCAATGATGTCTACTCTACGACGAACTCATGGAATTACATGGTGAACACGAGCTTCAATCAGTCGAACATAGCAGATTCTGGCAACTCGAACCTCTCCGTGCAATGGCATCTTGATTTCTATGTGCAGGACAATGAGAGCATACCTGTCGAAGGCGCAAGCATATGGATGAATGACACGCTCGCACAGGAATATGATGCAGCAACAGGGACGAATGCAAGGGCAAGGCTCAATCTAACCGAATATGTGACAACTGGCGGAGTGAAGTCCTATTACAGCAATTACACATGGAATGCGACAAAGGCAGGATACATGTCGAATGTCTCTATGGTCAATATGACCGAGAACAAGGAGATTAATGTAACAATAAACCTCTTTGGGGGCATAACAGACATATCGCCGCCTACATCGCCGATAGTTTATGACGGCTACGATTATGTGGATTATGACTGGACGAACAACGCATCGACTCTTTTCGGCTCATGGAGCAACTCCACTGACAGGCACCTCATATTCTATGGCTACAGGATATTTGAGAACGGGACATGCCTGCCCGGGAAATGCGCTCCGACAGAGGTTGAGCAGGCGACACAGGTCCAGATAGACGGCTTGACTTTGAGGGAGGGCTATAACTACACATTGAGCGTCAGGGCAAGGGACAGCTCATACTATTATTCGCCCTTCATATTCTCTGACGGAGCAATAGTGGACCTTACGCAGCCGAATGTCACAGTGAACAGCACAACACACATGAATTCATCGCAATGGTACTCTAGCCCCAATGCAACATTCACATTCTACGGCAATGACTCCCTCTCAGGCATATCGGGATACAGCTTCATGCTCGACGGGAATTCAGGGACAGGGCCTGACTTCGTTGAGGACACAAGGGCAGACCTGCTCCTGCAGAGCGCTAAGAACAATGGCCAATCCAAGGTATTGAGGGCGAATTCCACAGGATCGGCATTCGCGGCAATAACAAAGATAAACTCCAATCTGACAACAGGGGATAATCTCACGATAAGGGTCGCGCTTAGAGAGGATGTCTCAGATACATCCGATCCGATGACCATAGAAGCTTACCTCATCCCGAAAGACACTTCCATAACTACCTATGAGCTCAACCCGTACAAGATAAGCAATATAGACACAAAAGTTCTTGACCTGAGCAGCAAGGCGCTCACGGAATCGGATTATTACTCATTCAACCTTGTGGCCACATCAGCCTCGTCGGACTCATTCTATATAGTTATCGCATCAAATCTTCATGACGACAACAACACCCACAACATAAGCATACTGGGCACAAGCACGGACCTGGACAATTCAACATCATCATTGATATGCGAGGAAGGCACAAGCTGCACTAACATAACCACCTCATTCGATTACGCGATAGAGGTGAAGAAAAAAGACAACAGCACTGTCTGGAGCAAGACATACTCAAATCTTGCGAACGGTGAGCACTGGTTCCATGTGAGGTCAAGGGATGTGGCAGGCAGCTGGAGCGAACCAGGGCATTTCAAGGTCATGATAGACTCTGTGAATGGGACGCCATTGTACACGACAGTGACTCCTGTAGGCTACATAGCCACGACAGAGCCGACACTAGTAGTAGAGACGAACGAATATACCGCATGCCTGTACAACACGACAAATACGACCTATACAGAGATGACTTCATATGACGGCCTGCACCACGAATCCAAACTAACGGGACTCTCATCAGCGACATACACCTACAGTTTCAACTGCACAGACCGCGCAGGCAACTCAGGATATAATGATACGACATTCATTGTCGACATGAATGCCGCCCCTGACACGGTCTCCATATATTCAATGGGCAATTACACTGCAGGGAAAACGATGAGCATAGACGTGAATGCTACAAAGACCTATAGCGGGATAGTTTATGGGTTAGGGGAGCTTGCAGGATATTTCACCATCAACGTGACCAACTCCACAGACACTTATAGGATAAGTTCGACTGTCAAGGATATGGGCAATGGCAAGTACATCATCACTTTCACTGCGCCTCCAAAGGCGGGCGCTTACACGCTGACAGTGGCAGTAAGAGGAGTATCAGACACCCAGACGTTCAATATAGCATCATATTCCGTAACGATAAAATATTCCTCAAGCGATCTTGCGAATGCGAACATAAAGACAAGGATGGCGTACAGCATCGTAGGATCATCCTATATAATAGGTGTTGCAGGGGACGCACCCACTGCAACGACATCGGGTTCTACCTCGTCAAACCTGCAGATTGCCGGCCCGGCCATAAACAACAACCTTTACCTGTTCATAACAAGATCCACAGGAGAGCCAGGTTCTGTTTCCAGATATATAGACGGCGGCATTTTCCTCGACCTCCAGAACGCAGCTTTCGGATATCCTACATCACAGGAAGAGCACGTATTGTCAGCAATGCTTGAGTACAAGGACATCTCGATAATAGGCAGCAATAAGGTCCAGGAAGGAAGATATACATTGATAATAAAGAACGAAGGCGTCAACCAGACGACAGGGAAGACGAAAGTGAGCGTGACGATCATATAGCGCAGAATATTCCCGGGCATATAAGCAACAGGCATGATGCGGCTGGAGTAATATGAACAAAGATAATGATGGATATGATTGGATATGAAAATAAGATGAAAGATAAAATGAAAAAAAACATGCTCAGGCTGAAGAAGAACAGGAAATCCCAGCTGTATATAATAACTGCATTGTTCCTCTGCTCGCTTGTTTTCCTGCTTAATTCAAGGGTAGAAAGGATCGAGGAGAGCACGACGGAATTCGTGTCAACATACAATAATTTCGTGAATGAGGCGAAATATGCCGTCAATAGCGCAATATACCTCAACAGGAATGTTTCGGACGATTTCAGCAGGTTCGCTGATGATTATATCGGCTATGCAGAGAGCAAAGGCATAAATGCCTATATGTTTTACGGCATAGTCTATGACGACAAGGTGTATTTTGCAAACAAGCTGAACGAGAACGTCAATATAACTTCAGGGAATGCAGGAGGCACCGCTAACTTTATATTGACCTCAGGCAACCAAAGCACAATAACGAAGAAAAACTGGCTTAATGCGGACATCGGCGGCACAAGCTACTTTTTCAACACATCGATGAATGTCACTGAGATAAAGCTCGTCATGAAGATGTCCCAGGAGAACAAGACAGAGGTAAGGAGATATGGCTGAAAAGAGCGTTAAAACGAGCATTAAAAAGGATTTCAAAAATAGCGTCAAAAATAGCTTCCAGACAGGCTTTAAAAAGGCATCATCAGCGCCTTCATCGGCGTCATTAAGGCCTGCATTAAGGTCCAAGAAGGCAGTTTCAACATGGATCTCCTGGGTCCTTCTTGTAACTTTCGTCATTTTCATAGGCACAACGATATTCTATTGGATGAAGGACTATTCTACGACTGCAATGGCAGACCTTGCGAACAGGGTTAAAACGACCGAAGACTGCGATTTAGTGAGTATACAGGTCTCTGATGTCACATCAAAAAATGCGCAAACTTTAAATATGAAGGTCACAAATAGGTATAATTTAAGAATAGACCAGATAGTAATAAGCTTATATGACAGCAAGAACAGGTTTATCCTGTCAAACCTGAGCAATACGACCTTAAGGCCCAATTCAACAAAGGAAATTGAGTTTGAGCAGAACAGCAGCATTGCAACAGCAAGGCTTGAAGCCATACCTGTCATAATAGATGCAGGCAAGCAGATATACTGCATGGAAAGGAAAGTCGAGATCAATGTCACGAGCTGATCCTGATCGGGCCGGCCCGATCAGGCTGGATGCCTGGGCCAAGAATCAATGGATCAATAGTATCGCAAGGAATCAATAAGATCATTATCATACGGTCAACATAGGATCAAAACAAAAGAGATTATTACTAAAACAAAAGGGGTGCCAAAATGGGCAAAATAAAGGGATTATCTCCTATCGAAAAAGAGATAATTGAGCTCGAGCTTGAGAAATCAAGGATAGACAGGGAAAAATCAATGCTTGTCCTGAACAAGGGCCTTTTCCTGTATTTCTGCTTCCTTTTCGTGGCAGTCATGGGATTCATCAACGGCTTCCTGACAAAAGATCTCCTGAACATACTGATCATAATGAGCCTTTGCATAATAATAATAGCTACTCTGCCTTATATAAAGACGATGCACAAGGAAGAGAAGAGGCTCAGTTCTCTGATTGATGATCTTAAGTCGAAGAGAGGTGGCTAAAATGTCAAATACAAAAAAAGAGGCCCATTCAGGGAAAAGACTAATCAGGTTTACAGGGACAAAGGTGATACTGAGCAAGAAGGCCGTTTCGCCGCTCATCGCTACAGTTCTCCTCATAGCATTCGCTGTCGCATTGGGCGCAGTCGTCATGAACTGGGGAAGGGGATATGTTGATGACACCACAGCATTCGCGACAGAGAAATCCAACAAGGAGATAAGGTGCAGCATGGACATCAACCTAAAATTCATAGAGTTCAACGATATAAAGCAGATCTGCCTTGACAACGGCACCAACTCCATAAATTTCACTCTCCAGAACACAGGGACAGTAGGCATCGAGGGAGTCAAGGTCCAGGCGATCGGCAATTCGTCAATAGTCGATCAGGATGTGAATAGGTCCATCCCAATCGCAAGCATACTCAAGGATTACATCAACTATTCATTGTCGGGCAATGGATCCCTTAAGCAGATAAGGTTCACGCCGATGATAAAGGTGGAAGGAGTGAAGATGCTTTGCGCGCAGAACGCCCTCGTGAAAGAGGATGTGGACATATGCACATAGACATTGATTTTATTTTTATCAATATATTTTATTGATTTCATTTTTATCAAATTAAGCCGACTGACGCAGGCATAAAAGAAATGTCAACCAAAAAATGGCAGGACAATCAAAGAACATCACACTTTATGTATTCTTATTTGCTCTTTTTATAACCCTTGCGATGGTTTTGGGCGCGAGGACCTATAATCTTTTCACGGGATCGAAGACGGAAACAGAGAGCACGATGAAATCGACTATGCAGTGCGCATTCTCATACTCGCTTTCGAATATGGAATATTCAGACGGCGTCCTGAGGTTCGACCTCAAGACGACAGACGAGGAGCTATTCAAAAAGATAATTGTCGTGGGGCACGATGGCCCGAAGGAGATAGCGCTCGGCACTTATATAAATTTCAGGCAGGGCGTGAGAGTGGAGCAGATACCGATGGGTGACAGCTTCTTGGTCTATCCTGAAGGGTGTGAAGGACAGAACAACAAGACATGCCTTATATCAGAAGGAAGATGCAACTGACCGTAAATCCGGGAGAATATGCAAAGAAGGTCTAAAATGCCAGAACATAACAAAAAATCGCAGATATGGGAATCAGCAGTCCTATATGTGCTGATGACAGCGATAATCATGGTGATCGTGCTTGAAGCCGGCGTCCCCATACTGCAGGAGATGAGGGACAAGGCAGTATTCATACAGACAAGGGATAATTTCATAAGCCTTAACCAGCACATAGAGGATGTCAGCAATGCAGGCCCGGGCTCGCAGAGGCTTGTCCCAATCCAGATAAAGAAGGGCTATCTCAAGATCGATAATGAGAAGATAAAATGGTATATGGACACAAAAGCAGACGTGATCGAGCCGATGTCAAAGATAAGCACAGGCAATGTCAAGATGGCATCCGATTCGGACGTGGATGCGTATGAATCAGGCAATTACCTCATAATCGAGAATTTTTATGCCCAGGCAGGGTTCAACAAGATAGGCAATGAGTCGTCATTCGGCAACATCACCTCGACGAACATACTTGATTATATGAAGTTCAAGGGCACAGGGTCTGTGGCAAACGGCACATTCACGCTGCAGATAGACGGGACGTCATTTGAAGGGAACGGCTACACAAAGATCGATGAGGAAGGATATGACAAGGACAGGGCAGTTGTGAGGGCGTTCATAAACACGACATCAGGCGCAAATTACACGGTAACATTCACTATGTATGGGGATACGGATTTCATGACAGTAAACATAGAATGATCCAAATCTGTTCCAATCCGGTATCAAAACACCTTCAAATAACTTCCAAAGCAGAGTGTTTCAAAAATATTTCAAAGCGATTCATATTGATTTCAAGGGCAATGTACTGCAATTACGCAATGTATAAAAAAAGAGGTGTTAGATGCCTTCATTCATGGATAAGCTCAAGGGGATAAAGACCCTTGGCGATGTGAAATATCTCATAACAAAAAAAGAGGAGGATAGGGGAAAAGACATACTGAAAAGTATGGACGAGATCAGTCCTGAAGAGGCCTTTGCTGTAGGAGGAGGCCCCGTGATGATGAAAACGCCGTCCGGATTGGCGAAGCACGATGCCAAGAAGGAGGAAGAGACCGCTAAGACGCTTGAAGGCGCGCCTATCCAGTCATTGGCTGAAGGCGTCAAGACAAAGATAGAAGGCATATCTTTTTCCATAGACCTGAGGCCTAAGATAATAGAGCTCCCCCCCTTCAAGGATGTTTCTAGCATTAACGTAAAATATCCAGTAATGCCCCCTTATGCATACGCCCACATCTATTGGGACAAGAAGAACAGCGAGCTCCTTTACGAGATAGAAGAGCCCGAGCTTTCGAAGGTCGAGAAGAACCTCCTCAGGCTGATACAGCTCGGATTGGAGGAGATGATCAATGTGAGCTTTGTCAGGGCGACAAACTCCAACCTCATAATGCAGTACCTTGAGAAGAACGTCCAGTCCATACTCATAGAGCTGGGCACAAAGGTGACAAAAGAGACCTACTTCAAGATAATGTATTATGTGTACAGGGATTCTGTCGGCCTCAATGAGATTGAGCCCATGCTCAATGATTATTTCATAGAGGATATCGAGTGCAATGGGCAGAACTTCCCCATCTATATAGTGCATAGGAAATACCAGAACCTGAGGTCCAATATACAATTCAATGACCCCCAGAGGATAACTGATTTTGTCGAGAAGCTAGCCCAGAAGGCAGGGAGATATGTGTCATACGCAAGGCCCATCCTTGACGGCACGCTTCCTGACGGATCGAGGGTGAACGCAACATACACAAGCGATGTCACTACGAGAGGACCCACTTTCACGATAAGGAAATTCACAAAGGAGCCATGGACGCCAATACACCTGATAAACATGAACACAGCTTCTGCTGAAGTGTTCGCGTTCCTCTGGCTGGTGATAGAGAACAAGTTCAACATAATGGTGATAGGGGAGACCGCATCAGGAAAGACCACATTCATGAACAGCATACTCCACTTCGTATCGTCAGAGGCGAGGATATGCTCTATAGAGGATACGAGGGAAATAAACATAGCCCACGACAACTGGCTGCCTGCTGTCGTCAGGACAGGATTCGGGATACCCAATATCAGCGGAGTGCAGTACGGCGAGATAAACCTTTTCGATCTTCTCAAGGAGACTTTCAGGCAGAATCCTGATTATGTCGTTGTGGGAGAAGTGAGGGGCATAGAGACTTATGTCCTTTTCCAAGGCATGGCATCAGGCCACCCTTCATTCTCGACGTTCCACGCGAATTCGATGGAAACCCTGACAAGGAGGCTTGAGACGCCGCCCATAAGCCTGCCGCCGACCCTTGTAGAATCCCTTGATGTAGTCTGCGTCACAAGCCATATCAAAGGGAGGGAGACCAACATAAGAAGGATGATGGAGATGGACGAGATAATAGAGGTCAAAGGAGAGGTAGGAAAGGTGGTGATGAACAAGCTCTTCTTATGGGATCCTGTCAAGGATGTCTTCCAGTTCAACGGCAATTCCCACGTGTTCAAGAAGATATTCGACAGGACAGGAACGCCTATACGGACTCTGATGGACGAGCTGAACACGAGGACAAAGCTCCTGAAAAAGATAGCAGAGATGAAGATAACTGATTTCAAAGAGGTGAACGAGATAGTGAACTCGTATGTCAAGAACAAGACAGAGACCCTGAAGAGATTCGGCATAACTGAAGAGGGCATTGCAAACGAGAAGAAGGTGAAATCGGGAAATGAGGATAAGAAAGAGGGCAAAGAGAAACCCGCACCCAAGTCATCGTCCCAGCCGCCATCCCAAAAACCGTCAAAATCACAAACCTCGCCGCCATCCCAACAGCCATCTCCTGCATCCGGGCAATCTTCAAAGAAGAAAAATGCAAAGAACAAGGCGCCAAATAAAAAATGACAAAGAGACAGAAGATAGACGAAGTAGTGAAATTGAAGAGAGGCATGAAGAAGGCCCTCGCTTTGGTAGATTATTACAACAATCTTGCCGACAGGCAGATATCCAGCGAGGAAGAGCTCAGGGAGACAAGATCGAAGATGGAGTTCACACAGAAGCAGATATTGAGGGCATGCCTTGAGATAAAGAAGGCCACGAAAGAGAAGGAATCAGATATCTCAAGCTGATGTTAGGGGGGTTCATAAGATGATTCCATGAGCATATCCAATGTGATTAGTCGGCATCTTCCAGGATCGGGCGGGTTTCCATGAGAAAAAATGTCAAGAAGGTAATAAACCAGGTATTGTCCCTGCTTGAGGAGGCAGAATCGTACGAGTTCCACAAGCAGAACCTGATAAGATCAGTTGACACTCTCTTCAGGGAATACCAGGAAGGGAAGTACAATCATGCCGAATACAACAAGCTCCTGCATGATATCCTGAAAAGAAGGACAAAAAAAGAGTGGATAGAGTATTATGACGCTTATATCTATTCCATACTCAAGCAGATAGACCCCCTGATATCCCAGGTGATCTATTATGTCTATAATGATGATTCGATCAGGAGGCTTTCGATAAGCGGAAGGGAAGTGAAAGTGCGCGCTGAAGACCGCCGTTTCCCTGCGCCTTCCATAGAGGAGGACAAGAAGCACGAGCTCAGGAAGATAAAGCAGAAGGATGAGAAAGCCAAGGAGTTCGTGGAATTCGAGAGAGAGCCGATCCTTGGCGCCCAGCCTTCCCCACTAAAAGAGAAATACACAGAGGAGATAAGCAGGATAAGGCATGGAAGAGAGAAGACGGCCCAGGAGAAGATAGAGATAAAGACCCCTGAGATAAAGGGCGGGAAGATATCTTTTTTACAGAAGGCCCTGTTAGACATAAAGGCCAATATTGAGAAAAGAGAGGCGCGCAGGAAGAAGGAGTACATAAACAAAGAGCTTGAGAAGGCCAGGAAACCCTCGTTGTTCAGCATCATCATGAGGAAAGCGGCAGGGCTCAGGCCAGAGGCGAAGCCAAGACCTGTCAAGGTCAGAAAACCATCAGTCTTCGTGAGGCTGGCCGATGGCATAAGATCCATGCTTTCGCCGAGGAAAAAGCTAGAGCTGAAAGAGGCAGTAAAGAAGCCCGTAATAAGGCCTACAGCGCAGGAAAGAGAACATCTCACTATATCTCTCTTGTCACGTCTCAAATACATACTTGGATTGAGCGGGGATTCTCAAAAGACCGAGATTGAAATCAGAAAGCCTGAACCGCTCAAGATAAAGAAGCTGCCTGCGGGGATATCTTCTATCCGGAAAGACGAAGCCCTCGACAAGCTCTTCTCGCAGCTTGATACCATAAAGAAAGGGGGCTCAGAGCTTAAGATAACTCCGAAAGGCACTGCAAAAAAGAGCCTGGGGATGAGGATGGACCTTTTCTTCATAAGGCTGCATGCTGCATTGAAATACAAGAAGCTCGTGATCGCTGGAAGAGCCCGCGGGTCAGGGAAAGCCGGAGCAGAGACCGAAGAGGAGAGGCCAGCTGAGATAATGCTCAAGCTGCCAGAGGCAAGAGAGGTGAAAACACCTGTTCCTGCAGCCAAAGAGAGGAAGATATCCATATTCAGCAGGATAAGCGAAGCAGCATCAAGGATAAAATCCTTCCTGTTCGTGCCTTATGAGAAGCCAGTGCCGGCAAGAGCCGAGAAGAAGAAGGCTGTTCCTGAGCAGAAGATGCCTTCTGCACAGGCAGCTGAGAAAATATCGCTTGCTGAGAGGCTGCGCACTTATGTTGCTAATCTTTTCAAAGCAGAGAAGCCTTCTCCTAAGCCTTCCCCTGGCGCAGCAGCAGAGGCAGCGCGCGTATCAAGGGAAGCGGCAGAAGAAGCCAGGCCTGAGCATGTAAGGTTCAGGTTCAGCTGGAGCCAGATCAAGGAATCCTACAACAAGATGATGGAAAGGGAGAAGATCTTCGTCTCAAAGAAGATGGAAGTGACACCTTCATTGCAGATGCAGGCCCTGAAAGAGAAAGTGAGGGAGATATCAGAGGAGGAGCAGATAACCCCTAAACTGCTCAGGGAGGAAGTAGAGAGCATACAGAAGATAATCTCAGAGAAGAAGAAGTACAAGGTCTATCAGCCGTCTTTCATAGGCTCTTTTGCAAATGCGACAATAAGGAAATTCACCTTTTACCTCATCGAGCAGTACCCGTCATTCTTCAAGACATTATATGACAACTTAAGGCTTGCGAACATCAAGCTCCTTTCGAATACCTATGTGAATATAATGCTCCTAACAACGATAATAATCTCTGCGATCTCTTCAGTGTTCTTCTTTGCGTTCTTCCTTTTCACGAATAACCCTATCCTCATGATATTTCCCAAGGCGATAATGATGGCGGTCCTTTGCGGCGGCGTCACTTTCATGCTGTTCTATTCTTACCCCCAGATGCAGGCGAAGAACAGGGAGCATAGCATAAACACCAACCTTCCATTCGCAATAAACCACATCTCTGCTGTCGCAGGATCAGGCGTCCCGCCGACTAAGATGTTCAAGCTGATAATGGAATCAGAGGAATATGGGGAGATGGCTGTAGAGATAGAGAAGATAGTGGAATATGTAGAGCTGTTCGGCTACGATCTCCTCACTGCAGTGAGGTCTGTAGCATTCACGACCCCTTCCAGCGCATTCAAGGAATTCCTTGAAGGCATGGTCTCGACAATAGAGTCAGGCGGAGACCTGAACGTCTATCTCAAGGAGAAGACCTCAGAGGCGATGCTCTCATACGAGCTTGAGAGGCAGAAATACACAGAGACATTGTCCACATACTCAGATATATACACTGGCATCCTTATCGCAGCGCCATTGTTCTTCATAGTGGCCCTCTCGCTTGTCAGCATGCTCGGGGGCACAATCGGGGGATTGGAGGTCAATGTAGTGATTGTAGGGGGAGCTTATGTCGTGATACCAGTGCTCAATATCCTGTTCATAATAATACTTGAGCTGACGCAGCCAGAGGTATGATAGAATGGCATTCAATAAGAACTACATACTGACATTCGGGATGGGCATTGTGATACTCATACTTGATATCGCCATGTTCTATCATACCTTGTGGTTCATCCCGCTCATAGTAGTGGCTCTCACAATAGGATGGAGCCAGTACTGGATAGATTTCTTCATGAATATCCAGAGGCAGAAGAACATCGAAGCGAGGTTCCCTGATTTCGTGAGGTATCTCGCAGGAGCAATAAAATCTGGCATGCCGGTCTCAAGGGCGATAATCTATGTGTCGAAGACGGATTTCGGCGACCTCACGCCTTATGTGAAGAAGCTCGCAAACCAGGTCGAATGGAGCATACCTGTCCACAAGGCTCTGAACACCTTTGCGAACGAGACGAAGAATGCCGTGATCAGGAGGGCCATCGCCACTGTTGTCGAGGCAGAGAGGGCAGGAGGAAATCTCGAGGATGTCCTTGAGAGCGTGACGAACTCCGTCATCGAGATAAAGAAGATGAAGCAGAGGAGGAGGGCCAGCATCCAAGGCCAGATAATCCAGAACTATGTCATCTTCATAGTGTTCTTGGTCGTCATGATAGTCGTCCAGAACATGGTAGTGCCTTATGTCACTGCAATAGGCGAGACAGAATCAAGGGGCAGCGATACAGGCATAATCGCGCCTTTGGGTGGTGTTGTCGAGAAGGTGAATTTCGATTTCAGCTCGATTGACGGCTTTTTGAATTCCATGAGGGCATGGTTCACGAGCCTCAGGGGCGTGTTCCTCATGATAGCCCTGATCCAGGGATTCTTCACTGGGATCGTCATAGGAAAACTTGCAGAAGGCCAGATGGCTCCTGGACTGAAGCATTCATTGATACTGATGACGATCGCGTTCTTCGTGATAACACTGTCGCAGGGCGTTGTGTAGGGAAATTTAAGGCAAGCTGTTTGTTTTAATTTTGTTGTCTTAAACTATAACTTTTTGCAACACGACCATGACGACCCTCAACAGAAAATCTGCGGATTTTCTTAGTTGATTTGTTTCAAAATCAACAACAGAAAACTTTTGGTTTTCTTAGTTGTTTATTGTATAACCAACAATCCATTCGCCTCCACAGCACAACTGCCGGATACGGCTCATGCCCTCACAATTGAGCACTAGCCAACTCCCCCGCTATTAAAACGCTGTGCCTTAAGATAGAACTCTGAGCACCTTGGGGTGGAAGGGTGGGAAAGCGAGTTTGCAGCAATTTTGGGCGGGGTATTTTTTGATTAAAAAAGAAATACTGCTGCAAATCATAAAAAGAGCATCATCTTAAAGACATATTTTCATAGAAATCCAAACCACTACCTCACCTTCACCTGCACGCATGTATTATTTACGCATCTTATCTCGAACATCGCTGCTATGCCTGTGCAGAAATCAGGGCACTGCTGGCTGGGATCGACATATTCCCTGTTGCCATAGAAGCAGTCTCCTGTGTCCAGGCTTATGCCGCAGGCGCAGTCTGAGTCCTTGCCGCAGAATTTGTCCTTTGGGATGTTGAGCTTCTCTATAGGCCCACTCTTGAGAAGGCCGCTTGTTAAGGCGATAAGGGATATCACAAACATGGTGAAATATATCATATACTTTATCTTTGCAGATAGCTTGATCATAAGCAGGGTATTCTTTGCGGGTTTTTAAAGGTTGCGCAGAAGATTATTCTTGTTTTTGAAGTGGCAATCCTCCCTCGCCTGCGCTAGGCGGAGCGCCATACTAAATTTCTATGCCTTCAGTTAGTTGGTCGAGCACCTTGAGGTGATAGGGAGGGATATCGATGGGTTGATGGATGAGGGAGGGGTAATTTTAGAACTAAGTTAGAAGAAAGAGAGACAGTATCTTTTAACATAGATAAACACATTCCCAACGCCCTTGCCCCTTTCTCCATTCGAAATCTATAAATATAAGCTCATACATCCATCCAGACCATGACCGCAGTCCAGGATACAAAAAGCGCAGTATGCTACCAGTGCAATAAGATGGTGCCTGTCTCTGACCTAAGGTTTGTCCTGGCGGAAAAAGACACTGCGGTGCCCCTCTGCTCAGAATGCAGGTCAAAGACAAGGACAAAAGTGCATGTGATGAAGAAGGTGGAAGAGGGCAGGGAAGCTAAAACGCCCGTGAACAGGCCTGATTATTACTGCGAGAGATGCAAGTACAGGTTCAAGCATGATTCTAAGGGAAAGACCAATCTCAGGTGCCCTTTCTGCGGGAAATCCGACAAGATAAGGCAGCATAAGGAGCATGCAGCAGATGATCTGCTGAAAGAATCAGAAGGATACTATTGAGCTAGGCCTTTTTTTTTCATCTTTGGTTATGCATTCAGGGATATGCTCTCTCATAGGTATCCCTTTCGGCAGGAAACTTCCATACATCCCTAACTGGGCAGGAGCAAGCACCTCATTTCTTGCAATGTATCTTCCGGCCTCAATAACACCGATGTCATTTGACAGCAAAGCGCATGATTTATTCCCTTCTAATACGATCGCAAGACCTGAGCTCAGGAAATTGATATCAGGGTAATTGAGCCTGTACACTGTTTGCAGGCCAGTATAAGCCCGTTTGCATACATTATAAGTCGCTTTCTCTTCTGCTGAAAACGAAAGAACTTTGCCTTCGTTCTGGAGTATTGATACAAGGCGGTTTTCTGCCCTTATCAGCCTCTCTACTGCTTCATGGGGGATCTTATTGCGCATGCATTTGTCAACGGCTTTCCCTTTATTCTTGAATTTTTCAATTGCGGTCCCTTTTAATTCAGAGAGGATTATATCTGTTGTGCATATGCCATATTTTTCTCTGTTAGGTCCCCTAAACCTTACTAGCTCTATAAAAGACTGGAGAAAAGCCTCGCTTTCATGGACATCTGTCACCCTTAGATTATCATAATCAAAATTCCTCTTCTCTCTCAGGCCCAGGATCTCAAGGACACCCCCTAAGGAAGTCGGATCAAAAAGCACAATATCATAACTTCTTGCAATCTCAACAATCTTGTTTATAGAATCATCGACAGGATCACTTGCTTCCATGTTATTCATCAAAACACCCCAAACTAGGCTTTCTGGGCTTTTATTATGGGAGGATTTATAAATGTTTCTACTTTAACTACTATTAAGTAAAGATTAAATTTTTACACTCTTAGCTTCAAAAACCTTTAAAAACCCCCCTGCCTACCTTATTCCCATGCCGAAGAAAATAGTGATAACGGCGGCACTGCCGTATGCAAACGGCCCCATTCATATGGGCCACATGGTCGAGTATATAGAGACAGACATATTCGCAAGGTTCATGAAGCTGATAGGCGAGCACGCGATATTCTGCTGCGCTGATGACACTCACGGGACACCCATCGAGATTGCGGCTATGAAGAAAGGCGTCCTTCCTGAAGAGCTGATCTCAGTGATGCACAAGGAGCACCTCAGGGATTTCATGGATTTCCAGATAAGGTTCGACAGCTATCATTCGACGAACTCGAAGGAAAACAAGTTCTTCAGCGATTTCATATTCAATGAGCTCGACAAGAAAAAGCTCATCTACCAGAAGGAAGTCGAGCTGACATACTGCGAGAGGTGCAGGAGGTTCCTGCCGGACAGATATGTCAAAGGGAAATGCCCGAAGTGCGGAGCAGACGACCAGTATGGCGATGTCTGCGAGAGATGCAATGCCGCTTATTCGACAGTAGACCTTGTCGAGCCTTTCTGCGCGATATGCGGAGGGACGCCCGCAAAAAGGAAATCCACGCATTACTTCTTCAAGCTGAGCCAATGCGCAGACCAGCTCAAGAGCTGGCTTGACAAGAACAAGAACCTCCAGCAGGAAGTCAAGAATTATGTATTGAACTGGATAAAAGAGGGGCTCAAGGACTGGGACATAACAAGGGACGGCCCATACTTCGGATTCAATATCCCTGGGGAGAAGGACAAGTATTATTATGTGTGGCTTGATGCGCCAGTGGGGTATATCGCTTCTACTGAGAACTACTGCAGGAACATAATGAAAGGCAAGGAGAGGTATGAGGAATACTGGAAAGAAGGAAGGATATTCCATTTCATGGGCAAGGACATAATCTACTTCCATTTCCTTTTCTGGCCGGCCATGCTCATGAATTCCGGCTTTGCGCTGCCAGAGGACATAATCGTGCACGGCTATCTCACTGTCAATGGCGAGAAGATGTCGAAGTCCAGAGGCACGTTCTTCACTGCAAGGGATTACCTGAATGTGCTTGACCCGCAGTACCTCAGGTTCTATTATGCTGCAAACCTGTCGAAGACCATGTCGGACATCAATCTTGATTTCAATGACCTGAAGAACAGGACGAACAATGAGCTTGTCGCTGACCTAGGCAATTTCGCCTACAGGGTCCTCAGCTTCATAAACAAGAATTTCGACTCAAAGCTCTCTGATTTCGACGAGAAAGAGGCAAAGCCCATAATGGACGATCTCAAAGGGAAATTTGAGGCTATAAAAAATGCGTATCTGAGATGCAATTTCAGGGAAGCCGTAAAGCTGATCCTTGAAGTGGGCTCGATAGGAAACAAGCATTTCCAGGAGAACAAGCCATGGGAGATGATGAAGGCAGGAAAAGAAAGCGAGAAGAAAGCCATGCAGGTATCGACATTCTGCGCGAACATAGCGAAGAACATATCCATACTCATGAAGCCCATACTGCCCCAGTTCTCTGCAGAGCTCGAGAAGCAGCTTGGGATTGGCGAGCAGATATGGGAAGACTTGGGATTTGGCCTTAAGGACTGCAGGATAAACGAAGCGAAGATACTGATCAGGAAGATAGAGCAGGAGGATATAGACAAGCTTTCTGTGAAAGATGCGTTCTCGATGCTTGACCTGAGGGTCGCCAAAGTCCTCGAAGCGAAAGAGCATCCTAACTCTGACAAGCTTTTGATACTGCAGATCGATGTCGGCTCAGACAGGAGGCAGCTTGTCGCTGGATTGAAGCAGCACTACAAGCCGGAAGAATTGGTGGGGAAAAAGATAGTGATAATCAAGAACTTAAAGCCGGCAAAACTGAGAGGAGAAGTCTCAGCAGGCATGCTGCTTGCAGGCGGGGATGAGAAAGCCGATATCCACAGGATCCTTGAGGCAAAGGATGCGAAGCCAGGGACAAGAGTGGCTGTTGATGGCATATCATCATTGCCTGATGAAGGCATAACAGAGATAAGGCTGGAAGATTTCCTCAATGTGAAGATTGAGGTCAATGAAGGCAAGGCGGTCTACAAAGGACAGGCTCTCAAGGCAGGAAAAGATGATATAACATGCGCCCTTGACAGGGGAAATGTAAGATGATGCAATACAAGAAGATCTCTTTTCCCAAGGATTCTCTTCCCCACGACCATATAATAGAGTGGTGGTATTTCAACGGCCATCTGCATGACAAGAACGGCAATCATTATGCTTTCATGGACTGCCTGTTCAGGGCAGACTCGAAAAAAGTGAAGATACCTTTCATAAAAAGGGTGCCATGGAAATACATATACTTCTCGCATTCCCTCCTCACAGACTCAAGGACAAAAGAATTCCATTCAGACATCAACCCCCTGCTCGCAGTGTCTGAGGACAGCTTCTCAAAACCCCTGTTTTATGTCAATTATACAATGCCTACATTCAAGGGTTATTTCAATTATGAGATGGAGCAGACCAGCGGGTCATCATTCAGGGTGAAATCGAGGTTCTTCGACCTTGTCATGAGGTCCAGAAAGCGGCCATTGCTCGAGGGCGGAAAAGGGTTCCTGGACCTGAACGGCAAGCAGACCTATTATTACTCGCTGACTAACCTCCAGACAGAAGGATGGGTGGCAGTGAAAGGGAAGAAGATAAGGGTCAAAGGCAAATCATGGATGGACCACCAGTGGGCAGATGTGGCCTACTCTAGGGACAAATGGTCATGGTTCTCTATACAGCTTGACAACAACATAGAGATGGTCTGCTTCGAATATGATGACCTGAAGAAGAAGACTTGCCTGATGAGCATGATAGACGGGCATGGCAGGCAGAAGCACACTGATGATATCAGGATGACTCCGCTGGGGAAGCCCTGGGAAAGCCCTAAGACAGGGGCAAGATATCCTCTTTCGTGGAAGATAGAAGTCCCATCGTGGGGCATTGAATTGAAGACAAGGCATATGATAAGGGAGCAGGAGATGTTCTCCAACATGATAAATTACTGGGAAGGCCCTGTGCTCATCGAAGGGAAGATGGGCGGGAAGAGAGTGAAAGGGAATGGATTCATGGAGCTCGCATCGTATCCCATGAAAAAATCCATCACAGGGGTTTACAGGGGTGAATTCAGGAGGATACTGAAGAAGCAGATGAAGATCACAAAAGACAAGTTCTTCAATCTGGACAGGTGGAAGATCAGTTAAGCTAAGTTAAGCCAGATGCTTCATGCAGTTATATAGATGTATAGTATGGTTCTTCTCTTCGTCTATCTCGAAGATTGTTATGCTTGTGTTGCCGAAATTCTCTGTCTTAAGTATGTCCTGCGGCGTTTTCCCTTTTATCACGCACATGATTGCCTTGTTTATGCCGTTATGGCCAGCAAATAAGACTGTGCCGTCCTTGTGCTTGTGCAGGACAGAATCGAGGAATTTTTTTGAACGTTCGTACATCTGATCAAAGCTTTCAATAGTTTTTGACTGCAGCTTCTCTTTGCTCTCGTCTTTTTTCAATCCCAGCTCTTCTCTTGTCCTGCCCTGGAATTCTGCCAGATACCTCTCCCTCAGTTCCCTTACAAAATGGACAGGCGTTTTCGGATGAAACTTAAAGATCTCTTTTGTCGTGTCAGCAGTCCTTGCAAGATCAGAAGAGTAGATGACATCAATCTGCTCGTCCTTAAGGCGTTCAGCGACTTTTCTTGCCTGATCGAGGCCTTTCTCAGAAAGCCTGCCAGGGAGATGGCCCTGGATTATATGCTGGACATTCTCAATTGTCTCTCCGTGGCGAGTGAGGATCAATCTCATAATCAGTCATCTAATAGATCATTTCTTCTCAGCAGGTTTTTCCGCCGGCGCAGCAGCACCTTCAGCGGGCTGTGCAGCTTCCTCTTTCTTGGGGAAAAGGTCGGCCTTCCCGTGCTTTGTGATCTTGACATTGATCTGCGCAGTCTTGTCGAACACTGTGTTCCCTGCGACGCTGACCCTCTGCCTCATCCCTTTCATAGTCCTCATGTATTTCATGTCTTTTCCGCGGGCCTTCTTCTTGTTGGAGACTCCGACGCCTTTGACTGCAAGGATCTTTTTCCTTGCCGAGCCCTCGATGTCTTTTCTCATCGGGAATCCGCAATAGTCTGAGCCGCCTGTTATTGTGAACTCATAGCCTGTAAGGTCAAGCATCTCGCCTTTGAATGTGTCGCCTATCTTCAGTCCGACAAGGTTCTTAGCCTGCTCGTCCTTGACTTCCTTCTGCACTGTCTTCCCGCTCTTCGGGTCAGAAATCACAATCTTAAATTCTACCATTTTATGCCTCCCGAGGCTTAGGCCATTTCCGGCTGTCCTTATTGGATGCCTCAGCTTTGTAGAGGGAAGGTTTTAGGGGGGATTTATAAGGTTTTTGGTCAGATCCAGCTGCCCACCCAGTCCCCTATATAATGGGTTATTATTATGACTACGATTGCCGTGATAAGATGCTCTGCTATGGCGTGCCATGCTTTTATCTTCTGCATCTTGGCCATGTGGTAGCTGAATATTGTTATGAGCGAAAGGCCCCATATTATGCTTATGATTATTGCTGTGGAAAGCCCGAAGAATAGCACTGGAATCGCAAATGTCAATGCGACCACGAGCTTTGCTATGAATGTGGAGATTGTCGATGTCCATATCTCTTTTGTAGTATGCTTATATTCCGATTCCTCAGAGATATGCATGCCAAGGGCGTCAGAAAGCGCGTCTGCGATCGCGATAAGGAATATGCCCCCGAGAACGACATTCCTGGAATGGGTGCCTGAATGAAGGCCTACGATCATCCCCAAGGTGGTTATGACTCCTGAAGTAAGGCCGAAGCTGAACCCCTTTTTCATGGAATCCTTCATATATGCGTTCATGCGGCGGTCATTTATATAATTTTTGGGTTTTAACCGGCTTAAACCGCAAAAAATATAAACAATATGCCATATAAACATATAATATGGGCCAGTTATCGGCTGGTTATCAGCTGACTGTCGATTTTAAAACAAAAAAGGTGGTATCATGGGACTTAAAGATTTCTTCAAGACTGTATTGATGAGCCTGAACCCTGCAGCATATGAGAAGCTTGCAGAGACAAAGATGACAACTGCGATAAACTATTTCATCTCGATGGTCGCAGCGGTATTCATAGTGATGTGCCTCCTGTTCATACCTGCATTGGTGATGATGCCAGGCAGCATAGAGGATGCGCTGGGCAATTTCAAAACCCTTGACATAAGGATAAACCAGAGCATGAAAGGCCCCATCTACATACCTGCGAGCGGGACCAAGATAACCATAGACACATCAAAAGAATACAACGATGTCGAGAATGGCAACATAATAATAACAGAAGGGGCGATACTCTACAAGTTCCTGCCGTTCACGACTCCGCAGATGATAGTCAGGGAAGGGAGTTTCCTAGAGAACAAGGACCAGATCGCGACTTTCATCATGGTGCTGATCGTGGCGATGCTCCCGATGATACTGGTCGCATGCTTCCTCTTCCATCTCATTAAATATGCGATAGTGATACTGCTTGCATTGCTTATCGGATTCTTAGTGGCAAGGATCGCAAGGTTCGGCATAACATTCGCTGAGACATCCAAAGTCGCATTGTTCGCATCGACTGTGATGGTGATCGCTGACCTGCTCACAAAACCGTTCCTGCCGACAATATACTTCGTGCAGTATGGGCTTTTCCTGCTGTTCTTCATAATAGGGATCGGAAGGGTGGGGGATTTCGAGAGTGTCGTGAGGCCTAAGAAGTTCAAGAGAAGCACGTATGAGGAATGAGGCCGGGCGATCCAGGGAATCATCATGAGGATAAGCGAGCTGGCCAATCCGAGACAGGTCGTTCTTGTAAGCTCTGAAGCAGAGATAGTGCTTCTGGGCAGAAGGATGGAGAAGAAGGATATAATAACGCTGGCCTGGCACATGCCTGTCTCGATGGAACCTCCGAGGTATGCGATAAGCGTCGGAAAGACAAGGTTCTCATTGAATCTCATAAAGAAATCAAGATGCTTTGCAGTCAACTTCATGCCTGCAGAAAAGGAGAAGGAAGTTTTGCTCTGCGGCAGGACAACCGGCCAGAGCACAGACAAGTTCAGGGAATCCGGGCTTACAGAAGAGGAATGCGAGAAGATACACTGCCCGAGGATAAAGGAAGCGCTTGGATGGCTCGAGTGTGAGGTCGTCGAGGAGATCGATGCAGGGGATCATGTTGTTTTCATAGCAAAAGTAGTCTATATGCGGGAGAAGAAGGAAGGGAAAAGATTGTTTCATGTCAGCGGGGACAGGTTTGTGAGGGTTTAGATGGAGCTGGTGGGACGAGGAGGGCATAGCAGTATTTTCTTACTTCACCATAAAACTTACTGCCGCAGCAGACAAAATTAAGGTCGCCGTCTGGGTCGATACCGAAAGATATTTAAATATTAGGATATTCTAATATGTTATTATGAAGGAATTATACAAAATACATGCTGAATTGTGTAAGGTATTCTCAAACCCCACAAGATTAGAAATATTGAATCTTTTGAGGGATAAAGAAATGTCAGTAACAGGACTTATTGAAAAAACAAAATTGAGCCAGTCCAATATTTCCCAGCATTTGTCAATTATGAAGTCCAAAGGTATTGTTATATCAAACAGAAAAGGCAAGAATGTCTATTACAAACTTACAAATCCAAAAATCATCAAAGCTTTTGATATAATAAGGGAGGTTTTAAGCGAAAGATTAAGAAGCAGGGTGCTGTAAGGTGAAACCATGAAAAAGACAATATTGATTTTGGCAATATTTTTGTTGGGTATTGCTGCTGTTTTGGCGCAAGAAAGCCATGATACTGAAATTGAAGAAGGCAAGAAGCTTGTGGAAAGCAAGATAAGCTGCGACAAGCTGAGTAATGAACAGCTCGAAGCTATCGGGGATTATTACATGGAACAAATGCATCCTGGAGAAGCCCATGAAATTATGGACAACATGATGGGTGGAGAAGGCTCTGAATCTTTGAAACAGGTGCATATCAATATGGCAAAAAGGCTTTACTGCAATGAGAATGTTTATATCGACTATGGGATGATGGGTTCTGGGGGCATGATGAACATGATGGGCAGAGGAATGATGGGCAGTTATCCAGCGAGTTACGATTATAGCAATTATAGCTATTGGAACATTTTCCGGATATTGCTTTTTGCAGGAGTCATTTTTTTAATAGTGTGGATTATTCATAGATTCGGAATAAAAAATACTGCCTCCGAGACACCCCTCAATATTTTGAGAAAGAGATTTGCTAAAGGAGAGATAACAAAAAAAGAGTTTGAAGGCATGAAAAAGGAGTTGGTGGGGTGATACTCATGGAAGAAAACAAAAATGTCTGGGTCTGGGTTCTTGCAGCTGCAGCATTGCTTTTCCTGTTCGGCAGTTTTGGAATGGGAGGCTACGGCATGATGGGCTTTGGAATGGGATTCGGATTCCTCTTTATGCTGCTTTTCTGGGGGGTGTTAATATGGCTGGTTGTTACTCTTATCAATGCAGCCCAGTCAGGCAAGAAAGAGGAAGATCCATCAAACATACTTAAAAAAAGGTATGCTTCTGGGGAAATATCCAAAAAGCAATATGAGGAAATGAAAAAAGAACTTTTAAAATGAACACAACCATTAAAAGCAAAAAAAAGTATAACTGTATCGCGAGATTCTATGATTTACACAGCAAACTTGCTGAAAAGATATGGTTTACAAAATGGAGAAAACAGTTTATTTTACCGTTAAAAGGAAAAATTCTCGAAGTAGGGATCGGAACAGGAAAAAATATTGGGTATTATAATAAAGAAGCTGAAGTTGTAGGAATTGATTTCTCAGAAAAGATGCTGCAGATAGCCGAAGAAAAGTTAGTTAAATCAGGTAAGAGGAATATTACCTTAAAACAGATGGATGCTGAGAATCTTGAATTCAAAGATAATTCATTTGATTATGTTGTGACAACCTGCGTTTTTTGTTCAGTTCCCAACCCGATAAAAGGATTAAAAGAAATAAGAAGAGTTCTAAAGCCAACGGGTAAATTAATCATGATTGAACATGTGTTAAGCAAAAACCCGGTAATTGCATTAATTGAACATGTACATAATCCAATAACAAAATTTTTCATGGGGGTAAATGTTAATAGAAACACTAAACAAAATATTATTAAATCAGGTTTGAGGGTTGTGGAAGACAGAAATCTGGCATTATTAGATGTGTTTAAATTAGTTATAGCTAGAAAATGATTTCCTAAGGAGGTAAAAGAATGAAAACTGATGATTTCGCATACATTGTTGAAACGAAAAAAAGTTTTGATGATGCTGTTGTTTCCGTTTTGAAGGCTGTCGAGCAAAAAGGCTGGGCATTATTTCAGATTTATGATGTAAAGGAGAGATTGGCTGCCAAGGGGTTTGAGCAAAGGCCGCTAAAAATAATCGAAATCTGTTCAGGTAGATATGCAAATCAGTTCTTAAATAAAAATAGATTAATATCCCTCTGCATGCCATGTAAAATCAACGTTCTGGAGGAAAACGAAAAAGTAAAAATTGTTGGAATGAAGCCGACGATGATTTCTCAATTCTTCCCGGAGGTAAGCAAAAAGGAAGCTGAACAAGTTGAGAAGGATGTAATTGAGATGGTTGATAATGCGAGGTAAAAATCATGAAAATAGGCATAATTTTAAACACAAACGATGCAGAAACCTGTTGGAATTGTTTTCGATTTGGAAATGAAGCTCTTAGCAAAAATCATTCTGTGAAGGTATTTCTTCTTGGGAAGGGGGTTGAGGTTGAAAACGTAAAAGATACAAAATTTCCGCTGCTTGAAGGCTCAATTAAGAAATTCGTAAAAAATAGCGGTGTTATTCTTGCTTGTGGAACTTGCTTGAAAATGAGGGGAAAAGAAGAGAGCAATATATGCCCTGTTTCTGCAATGGAAGATATGTTAAAGTTAGTTGAAGAATCTGATAAAATTGTTGCATTTGGTTAGAAATACGGCGACCCCATAAAAAGTTAGGAAGCAAGCGTACATCCTTTAGGTATATCATTTACAACAACAAACTTTAAAAACAAAAAGATAAACCCCGACAGAAGGATTGAGCAGTTTCAACCGATTTCAACCCAACAAAAAAGGTGCTACAATGGATGTCGAACAGATGCAGAAGATAAACAAGCTCGCAAGAGAGCTTATGCAGCATGGCATCGCCCCTGATATGGAAGAGGCGACAAAGCAGGCTGAGCTTATGATAAACAAGGGGGACAATAGCATTTCTGAAGTCATAAGGCCTAATAGCACAAAAAGGCCCGAGGAGAGGCAGCAGGTCCAGCAGAGAGAGGAAAGAAGCGACAATGAAGGCGCTGTCATCATGGAGCTCAGGAAACTGGCCACCCAGCTGGGCGAACAGTCAAGGACAATAAAATCCCTGAAAGAGCAGCTTGACGGCGTCAAGGATGAGATGGGGAAGCTCAAGGCGATGAAGACCCATCAGCCAGTCATGATCAAGCAGCCATTCGAGGAGCAGGTCCACCTGAAGAAAGAAGAGGTAAAGAAAGACGAACCGCATCCAAGGGTGGGCGCATATGCGTCAGAGGATGTTTCCATAGAGAAGTTCTTTTATTCCGGGCCGCCGAAGTGAACAGGCGATAGCAGGCAAACCTTGCATAAACAACAGCGGGCATATAGGTTTTGATTGAATTGAAGTCATAGCTAGATTTATATAAATGGCTGCGCAGATTAAAGTATTAGGAATTAAGGGAATGGCGGTTTTTGGCCCGATTGCCGCTTGTTGTCACTTATAGTATGTATATACTCCAGTATATAAATGTTTATATATAAAGTGTGACTATTCAAAAATGGCAAAAAAGCTCAAAAGAGGGGTACTTGAGGGTTATTCACCTAGAAAATAGGCTGTTTTGACCTTTTAAATGCATTTTAAGCATTAATGATAGATACAAGATTATTTAAAGACTATGGAGGTCTGTAAAATGAAAAATAAGGTTATTTTGAGCGTAGTTTTGTTAATTGCCATGGTTTTAGGCAGCTATTCTGTTTTGGCTGTTAAAAACATCAATATAACAGCTGAAAGCCTAAGCATAACGGGCAGCAGCGGCTCTCAGGCAGGCATATTCACTGTCAAAAACATAGGGGACGAACAGGTGAATGTAAGCCTTATTATCGTAAACCAGCTCATAGGGCCTCAGGGCAAGACAATAACAATGACAGACCTCAATATCACGCCCGGCACAATAAACCCTAATAATATAGCTACTGGACAATTCGTAGTCAATCTTGACAATGCAGTCATGGGCCAGTACACTGGTCTTCTACAGGCGCAGGTACAGGACAGCTCTGCATCAGACTTCCTTGTAGTCAGCGTCAATGTGACAGACAATGGCCAGAGCTTTATCGTGATCTCGCCTTCTACAAATGCATCTTATGCTGACACGACTGTCTACCAGACAGTCAAAGTGCAGAACAATGCAAACAAGGACATAAACCTTGTCATAGCAAAAGAAGGCTATGACGGAATGATATTCAATGCTGACAGGATAGGCTCACAGGCAATCCCTGCTTTCGGGACATTGGATGTCGCAGCAAATGTAGTGGTGCCTGCAAACAAGGCAACAGGCATGTATACTGCAAGGATAAATGCTACTGACGGGACGAACACAAGGACAGCAAACCTTGCGATAAGCGTCCTTCCGACATACAAGGTCGGAGCTTCAGACTTCACGATAAGCAGCGTTGATCCGGGCAGCATGGCAAGCGTAAGCTTCAGCCTGCAGAACACAGGAAACCTTGATCTCACATCGCTTTCAATATCAAACTACACCTTGATTGATGCAAGCGGCAACAAGATAAACCTTACATTCAGCCCGGGCCAGGGAATCAACATACCCGTAGGCTCAAGCGCTGCAATAACTGCATCAGCAGATGTATCAGGCAGCTTCGCTTCAGGCACATACAGCCAGCAGGTCACAGTAAACGGGATGGCAACAAAGACGTTCACAGCAAATGTCCAGGTCAACTCATTGCTGCAGATAACTGATGTCGTAGTCGATCCTGACGAATTGATGCCAGGAGAGGAATTTGACGTCGAAGTGACGATAGAGAACATGGCAGACGAGATGGATCTGAGGGATGTAGAGGTTGAAGTGTTCATCATGGACGGCAACAGCATCCTGCAGGACGATGATGACGATGATCTGAAAGACACAGCCGACGTAGGCGACTTCAATAATGGAGACGAGGAGAAGGTGACATTAAGGTTCACAATGCCTTACAACACAGAAGACGGGGACTCATACACCATAAAGGCTGTCGCAAGGGGAAAGAATGACGATAACACAAAACAGAAGTTCGAGTATATAGACACAAGCCAGACCATAGATGTCACAAGAGATGACCATAAGGTCGATATATACAATGCTGAACTTGAGTCATCCACTTTGAGCTGCTCGAGGACAACCTATATCAATGTAGGATTGAAGGACATAGGCGCAAATGACGAGACAGTCATACTTACGATAAAGAACGACCAGCTCGGCATAAGGATGCAGGATAATTTTGACATGAGCTCAGATTATGACGATGACGAGTTCGATGTCGAGAAGTCATATCAGCTTGATTTCACATCAACTCCTACAGGGACTTACCCTGTCACGATAATCGCAGAGAATGATGATGGCGACAAGCTCGGGGACGAGACGATCTCAGTGAATATACAGGATTGCTCATCCATAACAACTCCGACAACGCCAAGCACACCGACAACTCCGACAACGCCCACTACAACAGGGACAACAAGCAATATAGATGTTGTCTATGGCGGCAGCCCTTCAGGGATGACAGGAGCAGTCACAGTGCCTGCAGTATCTGCAGCAAGCTCGATATCAAGAGCAAAGAAGGGGTCATGGACAGACTCAACATTGGGTACAGCGGTCCTTATCCTCGGCAATCTCTTGCTTGTGCTGCTTGTGATCATAGCGGTCATGTATCTTGTCGGCAATTCAGGGAGCAAGAAGGACAGCTTTTGATTTTTTTATAATTTTTTTATATATTTTTCCATTCTTCTTATCTTTTTTATTGTCCTGCTAAGCTTGCTGTTGCACTCTTCAAAAAGAAATCTCAGGTAATCATCATCCACAATCAGCTTCCCCTCCCTGGAGACAGGCGCATCTATCCTCTCTGTGTCGATCACTTCCACCATTATCTTCCGGCCGAAAGAGCTTATTCCGGCATGCTTGAATGCCGCTTCCTTTGAGGCCTTCACAAGCCTCACAGCATCGTCAAAAGCCCTGCATCTGACATGGAGGATTGCGCCTTCCTGCTTGAACCAGACTGTCTCATTTGGTGGATTTCTCAGGGAATCTTTCAGCTGATCATGCTGTTTTTTTCCTATCTTCTCGTGGCTGACAAAAAGCCATTCTGCCTTGTCCTTCCTGTTGTGCTCTGCGGGCTTCAAGAGGACGATCCTGCCTGCGCACGAGCTTGTGGTGTAATAGCAGGGGTTCTTGTTTATCAGGTCGACAAGCCCTTTTATGTTTTTATCTATGCCCCCTTTCCTTGACTTGTCCTGCTTGCCCAGGAATACCTTTTTGTCGTTATCGAATGACATGGGGTGTGGATTGTATAAGGTGGTTTATTAGTTTTTTGGCTGTTTATGTGGGTGTATTTGATATTAATTTAAATCAACAATATTTACGGGGAAACCAAGGTTTCCAGCCCCAAATGGTTACGCGCATTTGATACGCAACAGCAAGGACCACATCCTCACTTCGTTCGGAGTGGTCCGAATAATTCATTCAGTTCGGACCATTGAGCGCAGCGAAATGGTCCTAGCTGTCGGTGTCAATGGACGAAACCACTGCTCTCGTCCCCTTCCTGCAGCATTGCTGGGCAGGGGAGCATTTGACGAGTCAGTTAATCAGATCAAAGTTGTGCGGCCATGAGCCATATCCGGCAGTTGTGCTGTGGAGGCGAATGGATAGATGAAGATGCAAAAAAGAATGATTCAAAACATCAAAATACAGAACAATCAGTTTATCGTGAACTACCACGGGTTTCGCTTCGCTCAACCCGTGGCGTCTCGTGCCTAGCATGAAAAGTTGAAGAGCGTTTTCTGCATCTTC
>PCXZ01000028.1:0-1029 GCA_002762985.1 Candidatus Woesearchaeota archaeon CG10_big_fil_rev_8_21_14_0_10_44_13
GTTCCCTTTTTTTACGTACATATTATCACCTCTGAGAACTGAGAAGCAGCACTGATATATAAAACTTACGATAATTAAAGTCTTATGCTATAAATCCCCTTTCCAGAAAATGCTGAAGAAGCTGGGTTACATGAAGAGAGTTGCTCCCTGTATATTACTTTCCGAAGGAGGGAAATATGTTATTGGGAATGAATTTGTCCTTATATCTAATTTTTTCAAGCCAATGAAAGGAGGTATTTTGGATATACCCTCAGAAGAACCTGGCCCTTTGGGAGGTCCGAGACTGGACATAGAAAAACATGATAAGATTTTGCTGAATTATGTTCAAAGGATCAAAGATATGTCACTAGGTAAAGAGGTTTATATAGTACCATCTCTAACCAGTACGAACGGCGACCATATTGACTGTGATTACTCTATTATTGATTCATTAAGAGTTATATACACAAGCCCTAATGCTTTTCATGAGGAATATGGCACAAAAGAAAAATTAGAAAAAATAGCTGAAAGGCACAATTTTGATTTAAGGTTGTATAAGAATTGCGAGGAAGAAATAGGTAAGATAGATAAAGATGCTGGATTTGATGTTTTTTTCAAGGAAAGAGCAAAACATACCAACGGCATAAACTCTATAATTAATAATGGGACGTTATTAACAGGTGCAATCCATTCAGAAGAAAAGGAGTATCTTGAATCAAGAGGATTAAAGGTTATAGTGGCTCCATTAGGTGATGTTGATATTGGAGCAGGTCTGAGATGTGTTTATGGTGAATTTAATTTGTAGTTCTATATCGCAACTGATTGTTTCGTTTTTGATTGTTTTAAATTATGATTTTTTTGCATCAGACTCCTCAATCCATTCGCCTCCACCGCAGAACTTCCTGATACGGCTCATGGCACCTTCATTTTTTTGCGTAACTCCTAGCTGTAACTGCTCCGCTGCTCCAGATCGTTGCAGGATGGGGACGAGAGCAGTGGTTTCGTCCATTGACACCGACAGCTAGGACCATTTCGCTGCGCTCAATGGTC
>PCXZ01000028.1:1077-10270 GCA_002762985.1 Candidatus Woesearchaeota archaeon CG10_big_fil_rev_8_21_14_0_10_44_13
GGCTGGAAACCTTAGGTTTCCCCGCAAATACTGATGAGGTATACTACTAGTTTCAAAAGAAAAAAATTCAAAAACTAAAACCGTCTATCAAAATCTTTATATATACAAACCCTTTAAAATGCCCTAATGAGTGTCTTAGACATCATAAAAAAGAGGCGCAGCATCAGGAGATACCTTGATGTACCTGTCGAATGGGACAAGATTGTCCAGCTGCTTGAGGCAGGCAGATACGCTCCTTCTTCCGGAAATATCCAGGAATGGAAATTTGTAGTCGTAAGCGACAAGACCATAAAAAGGAAGGTCGCAGAGGCCTGCCTGAAGCAGTATTGGGTCGAGGCAGCGCCTGCGATCATCGTCATCTGCTCGATGGTCGAGAAGCAGGAGCAGTTCTACGGCGAGAGAGGTAGGAATGTGTACACTTACATAAATTGCGCAGCAGCGGCAGAGAATATGCTGATAACAGCAACTGAGCTGGGATTGGGAAGCTGCTTGGTGGGGGCTTTTGACGAAAGCATGATGTGTGAAGCCCTTAATATCCCGACGAGAGCAAGACCGATATTGGTGCTTACATTCGGCTATCCTGGCGAGAAGGTGCCTGTCCCCCCGAAGATGGTCCTTGAAGGCCTTGTGTTCCTCCAGACCTATGCATGCAGGATAAGGAACGTGAACATGGTGTTGTGGGATGTGAGCCTTGAGATAGAGAAGAAGGCTAGAGAGGGAAAAGAGATCGTGGAAAGGGGCGCAAGCAAGCTGCATGAGAGGATAAAACACCATGTCAAGAAGATAAAGGACAGGTTCAAGGAAGACATGGATGAGTAAGCTTCTGATATTCTTAATCGTACGGGTTTAATCTGGTTTTCTGTATTAGTCAAGGATCAGTCATGATAGTCATTAAATATGATCAGAATAAAAAAATAAAACCCCCGTGAGGGGGTCTTAATTTTTCGCCTTCACCGATTAATTGGTTTGGGGGTGGTTAAAGGGTGAAGGCAGAAAACAGTTGATTGTGATCTGCCTATGAGCCTATGTGAAAATGTTTCCCAAACATTTCTTCAATGAAAACAAATTAAATGAAAATAAAAAAATTGATGGCCTTATTTGACCATCTCTATGCCGAGCTCCTCGCTCAAGTGCATCGACTGCGGGCTTGGCCTTGAATAGTCCCTCTTGCCGAGGATCCATGGAGATTTGACGCCTGTGATTATGGTCATCACTGTGATCTTTCCTTTCATCTTCTCGTCAACTCTTGCTCCCCAGATGACGTTTGCATCAGGGTCCATAGCTTCTGTGATCAATTCTCCTATCCTTGAGATCTCATCGAGTGTCATGTCCGGGCCGCCTGCAACGTGGATGATGGCTCCTGTCGCTCCCTGGTAGCTTATGTCCAATAGCGGATTCGTCAATGCTCCCCTGACTGCCTCTTCCACCTTGTTTGATGTGTCTGAAGCGCCTACGCCGATAGCAGCTACTCCGCCATCAGTCATGATCGCCTTGACGTCTGCATAATCCAGGTTGACCAGGCTTGGTATTGCGATCGTCTCCACTATCCCTTTGATCATTGTTGAGATCAGCTCGTTAGCGACAGCGAATGCCTGCTGTACAGGCAGATTGCCTGCGATATTGACAAGCCTGTTATTGTCTATGACGATGACTGTGTCTGATACTTCCCTCAGCTGGGTGAGTCCGAACTCAGCCTTGTCTATCCTTGCCCTCTCTATCTTGAATGGCATCGTCACTGTGCCGATGACTATTGCGCCCATGTCTTTTGCGATCTTGGCGACGACTGGAGCGGCTCCTGTCCCTGTTCCTCCTCCGAGTCCTGCGCATACGAAGACCATGTCTGCTTCCTTCAGTGATTCCCTCAGGGCCTGCATGCTCTCTTTTGCCGCCTCTGCTCCTTTCTGCGGGAATCCTCCGCAGCCAAGGCCTCTTGTGAGATCTTTGCCGATCATGAACCTTTTGTCTGCTTTTGTGATACTGAGGTGTTGTGCATCTGTGTTCACTGCGAGTATCTCTGCACCGCTTATGCCTTTCCTGTGAAGCCAACTCACCATATTGTTGCCTGCTCCGCCTACACCTATGACTTTTATCGATGCCTGTGTCACTTCGAATTCAGGCTGGTCTTGTTCTTGGCTTTTTAACGCTTCTTGCACAACGAAATCCATGGTTTAACCCCCTTGTTTTTTTTTGTTTTTTGTTTTTATTTTATTATCGGTTAATTGAAAATATAGCCCAGAGTATACAAATCTTTATATACTACATTGTACTATATCCTCTTCAGAAGTCAGATTTTACTTGCGCCAACAAGTATTATCGTATATCAATCATATATCTCGAAACGAGTTTTCGCCAAAAAACTCGATTTTCTTATTTTTATAGAAAACATATATTATATAAATATATTTCTGGCTTCAAATGTGTATATTGCAGTATATATTAGTATGGTTTTTTGTATATTGGTTGGGTGTTTTGGTTTATCACTATTTAGTGATTTAAATGAAAAGATTTAAATAAATGACTGAGAAATGTTTCTTATGGCGCTCTACATCATCGGCATAGGCCTTTCTGATGAGAAAGACATAACAGTAAAAGGCCTTGAGATCGTGAAAAAGGCGGATTTCGTCTATCTTGAGAATTATACTTCTATACTTCAGTGTCCTATCTCTCATCTGGAAAAACTTTACGGCAAGAGGATAATCCTTACAGATAGGGACATGGTCGAGAAGAGAGCTGATGAGATCCTGGAGAAAGCAAAAACAAAGGATGTTGCTTTCCTTGTCGTGGGGGATCCTATGTCTGCCACTACCCACATCGACCTCATGCTCAGGGCGAAGGAGAAGGATATCGATGTCAGAGTGATCCATAATGCATCGATCCTCACTGCAGTAGGGATAACGGGGCTGCAGCTATACAAATTCGGAAAGACGACAAGCATACCTTTCCCTGAGAACGTGAAAGCAGAGACGCCATATAATGTCATTGAGATGAACAGGAAAAACAATATGCACACCCTTGTATTGCTTGATATTGATGTCGAGAAAAATAAGTTCATGAAGGTGGATGAGGCGATAAGGATATTGCTTGGGATCGAGAAGAACAAGAAGAAAGATATGATAACTGATGAAACAAGTATGATAGGCTGCGCAAGGCTCGGCTCAGATGACCAATTCATCAAGGCAGGGAAAGCGAAAGACCTGCTGGAGGTTGATTTCGGAAAACCGCCCCACTGCCTCATCATGCCTGCTGAGATGCATTTCATGGAAGAAGAGGCATTGAAAGAATTCTGTTGAAATTTTAGGGAGATAGAGTAAGATTATATCCCATGATAATATCTCAGGATTAAATTCTCAGAACGGATCAAACAACGCCATCAGGATTATCGTACCCTGCGACGGGGCTGCACTCCTCTGTCGTCTTTATATTGAATGTCCTGTCTCCTGTAGGCTGCAGGGGGTATTTTCTCTCATACTCCTCCAAGAGGAGATAGCTGTTCCCCAAGGGCATGATGTTGGGATAGACATTGAACCTATGGTATGAATCCAGCTTTATGTAATCGAAGCCAGGGTATATGTTCTCCGGGACCCACAATGCCCTCTCATAATTGAGTATGTAAGCCTCCGGGTCATCCATCTCCCTGTAGCATCTTCCTCTCCAGAACTGGAAGTCAAGATAGCTGTCGGGGTATACATCATCTGCGGTATCCGGATCCTCATAAACGATGCCCGGATATACAAAAGACTCCATACCGCAGCAATAAGAAGGCGATGTATTGCCTTCAAACCTGAAAAGGAAGCTCGGTGCAGAGTAGTTCTCGAATATGTAACTGCCGCTTTCAACAAGTTTGACGAATTGGGCATCATCTATCAGCCTTGTGTTCACCCTGCTTATGTTTATCTTCCTGTTCAGATAGCCGTGGGACATAACAGCGATATATGGGTCCATGAAATCAGATACATCAAACTCAGCAGTTATCGGGGGAGGATATCTCTCCCATTTCGCTATTCCTGAGCTGTTTATCATATACCCTATCCTCATGACTGCCCTGACTTTCCACGGCCCGGTCTCATAATCCTGCTCAAGATGGATATCATATATTGTGAAATTGAAATCTGCTCCGAGCTCTTTTCGCGTCGTATTAGCAAGCTTACCCATCCAGAACTGCATGTTCTCCATCCCATAGATCTGCATCTTTACCAGCTGGCCCTCATCAGTTATGATAGGGAGGTAACTCTCGTTCACTGCCATCTGGAATGCCTCTGAGGCATTCCTGAAAAAAAACTTCTTGGTTATCAAAGGGCCGCTGTTCGTCTGGTTGAGGTACAAGAACATGAAATTCAGCGCATTGTGGCTCATGCCGTACAATGCCCTCTGGGCATAGACCTCCTCAAATGATCTCACAAAATCATTCATTGAGCTTATCCTCGATTCTGCGATAGGAAGCTTTGATTTCATGGGTATGTCCGCCTGGAGCTTGAAATACAGCACGAACATGGTGACTATTAGCACAGATATCAAGGTGAAGAATATCGCTTTCTTGCTGCGGGGCATCAGTCTCATCTCCAAACTCTCACCTCGACGATGAAAGGGTCTGAAAGATTGACCTTGTTGAAAACAACTACTGCCATCTTTTTTGCAGAGATCGTGATATCGGACTCGTTCTCCATCCCCCCGAAAGTGGAATTCTTTAGGTAGATGTCTGTGCCATTTATCAGCAGGCGTATCCCATAATACTCCGGGATCACATCTTTCATCACAAACCTGGTGAGGTTATGCGCAGAATAGGTCTTGCAATCTGCGCCTTCACAGGGCTGCTCACCTTTGGCTGTGTCTTCCATATAAGAGAGGGCGATCTGCTCAAGAAGTGTGTTATCAAGATTGGTTATATTTCCATTGAGCACAAGCGCCTGGACATAAGGGATCGTCCCTGAGACTGAAGCGACAGTGGTATGCGCAAGGAAATCGATAACATCCTGAGCATAGAAATAAGGCTGCTCTTTCCTCGTCTCATCAAGATAGAAAGACCATATGAGCACGAATCCTATGACTAATATGACCATGGCGATGGAGACATCAACTGTAAAAAAATAACCTCTTTTTTTCATTGTAGATATCAAAACTTTCCATTGTGGATCCGATTTTAATCCCGAGTTAAGCATGATGGAAGAGGTAGAGTTCAACTTACCTTAATCCCATGTCACAACAACCATCTTCACGGGTTTTCCATTGTAATAGACTATCCTTGTTGTCCTTGCTATGTTCTCTGCGTCGACTACGAGCTTGCTCTTCTGTTCGCTTACTGTTACCTCTACAGGAGTTCCTGAACAGCAGACCACAGAATATTTCTTATTGTCTGAACTGTCAGTATATGTTATCTTCGATCCACTTGAAGAGTATTCGCATGATGCCTCATCTTCCTTGAAAAGGACGCAGCCATTGACGCCGTCGCATCTCGGGTCGCAGACAGGGTAGGCTTGTGTCTCTGTGCCTTTGACAGTGCAGTCAGGATTGCAGTCTATGACAATCGGGCATACCTGGTCAAAATTCACGTCCGTGATAGTCTCCTGCGGCTTTATCTCCACATCATCTTTTCTCTGGCTCTTCCTCTCCTCTGCTGAAGCCACAAGCCTCTGGAATCCGCTCGGGACCCCTTCCAGGAAATAGCTGCCGTCTGATCCTGTCGGCTGGGAGCATATCTCATAATAGCAGACCTTTGCGCCTGCAACAGGTTCGCAGATCCCATCTTCGCAGCATTCCACTCTTCCTGATGCTTCGCCGGTCGTATCTATCCCGAAGTGGACTATTGAAGGTGTTCCGTTCAGGAAATCATCAAATGGGGTTATCTTCAGGTCAAGGAGCTGGTTCGTGAATTCGGTCACCCAATGGTAAGCATAGGATTGCTGGCCATCATCAGCCACGGATGCTATCTTCTTCCACAATCCGCTGCTGTCCATATATTCCAGATGATATGTTAATGGGATGTTCTTTGAAGTCTGTCTTGTGAAGGTTATGTCAAATTCAGGCGTGTTGAGGACAGATGAAGCGAATGGGGAGCCTATGGCGATCACGCCGCAGTCATCATCTCCTGCACCTGAAGGCTTGCTGACAAATATATTGCCTGTGGCATCGACAAGATTCTGTATCTGCCCTACTTCCTGTCCGTAATAATTGCCTTCCCCTGATGTGCCGAGGGCCTCATTGCAGTAATCATTGTAGCAGTTTGACTTCGTGACATCTGCGCATGCTTTCTCCTCTTTCACGCCAGTCTTGTAGATGTGGTTGAGGTAGAGCTGCGTGCCCTCTGAATCCGTATCAAAGTGGATGTCGTAGATCTGGTTATAGAGCTGGTTGTCATGGAACATGTTATTGTCTGAATTTGCCGCCTTTATGCCGTATGAATAGTTGTAGATGTTGCAGTTCTTTATCTCGACATTGCTGAAGCCTGACAATGATATCCCTGTGCCTGTCCTTTTCATGAAGAGATTCACCAAAGCATCAACATCGTTCTGGTTTATCGTCTCAACACCGCTCAATTCATCTGAGGTATAAAGATTGCTGCATGTTGTGTCTTGTAAGATTGAATTATCTGCCATGGCCTGCAGAAGATAAAGATCCCCTCCATCCAATCTGCCATTCCTGTTCAGATCACCAGGTGATGGGCATGATTGGCTGTTTATTAGTGCATAATAAGTAGAACTATCACTATACGATACTGATCCATCCTGATCTACGTCCCCGCAAGGGTCTTCCATTATGCCCACCATTATAAAATTTCCTATGTTCAGATCAGCGTAGCTCACTATCCCGCTATAATCCAGATCGCCAAGAGGATAATTCTGTGTGTCTCTGACACATACTATGTTCCCCCCAACTTCTGAAGTCGTGGATGTAAAAGAAGGGAGATCACTGCTAAAATCAACACTTCCCGAATTATCTATGTCTCCGCAGGCAGGAAGCACTGCGACATCTGCCCTATTAGGCCTTAAGTGGAAAAGGATCAATATATCCTGATTATCTAAAATCCCATTAGTGTTATAATCTCCCTTGATGTATCCGGGAGCAGTGCAGTCGATTGAATTCTGTCCGGTTGATATTGCCAAACCTACTCCTCTAAAATCGGAATCATCCACTTTTCCGTCAGAATTGTAATCATTGCCGCACAGATCAAAATTGAATGTCGTACGGGGAGTTCCGGAAAGCAGAGGGTCGTATAATGTTGAGTATATCAGATAAACATCCTCATAATCATAATATCCGTTGTAGTTCGCATCACCATGCAGGTTGCAGCTGTAGCCTGGCTTGATCGTGGCTCCATCGCAGTCCAATGTCAGGTCTCCAGCCATTATTTTTATTATGCCATCGCTGTATTGATCAGGTATAGAATACTCTCCTTTACATAATATTGTGTCATGTATTATCTCCATGTCATCGTAAGGTGTGGTGCATAGCCCGCAAACGACGCCTGTGCATGCGGCGCTTGTGCAGTCATAATCACATACATCACCTATCCCATCGCTGTCGCAGTCTGCCTGATCAGGATTCGGATTAGCTAGGCAATTATCAAGCGTGTCGCAGACACCGTCAAGGTCTGTATCGCCTGAATGGCAGATCGTGAAATCGGCATCGCTTGTGTCAGAGAGCCCGACAGGGCATATCCCTCCTGTTTCAGTAGCATCATCAAGGCCGTAGCATCCTGAATCTGTAGGATAGTCGGCGCAGCCGTTGTTGTCGTTGTCAAGGCTGTCTGAGCATTGTGCTGGAGCAGATGATACGCATGTCCCTGAGCTGCAGAAATAGCCGGGAGTGCAGGCAATCCCGCATCCTCCGCAGTTCGATCCATCATTATTGATATCATAACAGCCAACTGAGCAATCAGTGTATCCTGCCATGCAGACACAGTCCCCGGATGGATTGCATTCTTTGTTTGTTTCACAGCTTGTTCCGGATGGTTTTTGATTGTATGAGCATGATCCTGTCGTGCATATGCCTGGAATATCATAGCACAAGTCATTAGGTGGGTTTGTGCATTCTGAATCAATAGTGCATGAGATGCATTGCCCTCCAAGGCAGGTCTGGCCTGCGCCGCAGATAGCCCCATTATCAATTGCGCTGTCGCAGTCATTGTCCTTACCGTCGCATATTTCCTGTGATGGTATCACCATTCCTGTGCAAACACCCAATCCCGCTGCACTGCATTCCTGGGTTCCTGCCTTGCATTCCCCTATATCTTTTGTCCCAGGATAAGTTGCATCATCATAACATGATGTTATCAGGCTGTAAGCAGTCATTGATCCTTTTGCATTGTCTATTATGCTATCACAGTTATTGTCATAATCATCACAGGCCTCCTGAACCCCCTGGTTCTTGCATTTTGCGCATTCCTTGTGCGCAATATCGCATACAAACGGCTCTGCGCATACGGCTGGATCGTCTGAAACAGTATCATCACAGTCAATCTCGCCGCAAAGCCCCCCTGAAGATGAATAGCTATCCTTGTCATTATCGATGCAGTTCGGCACGCAGCTCATCCTGCCGAAAGTGACATTATTGCTGCCTACCCACATCACTCCGAAATTATTTTCAGTTGGGTTCCAGAGCGCAGATACTATTGGGTTGAAGTAGAGGATATCAGAAGAATTATGGATGTATACGACTTCCTCTTCAGTATTGCCTGGATTCGGATGTGCAATGAGGACTATGGATGGATAAAATATGACAGAATCGCCCCATGCGATCGCATAATCGCCGCCATCCCATGCAAGACCCACATTGCTTGGAGACCTGTATTCAGTATCTGTCATCTGGGTTATCCCTGGAGAAGCCTCTAAGCTGCCCGTGGCAGTGAGCGTCGCTGAAAAAATCTCATTCTTCCCGGGCTTATTGCTGATCCATGCAAGCGCATATTCGCTGTTTGTAGGATTCCATATCAGTGAAGGATTGGAAGAGGAATATTGCGCAGATGGTTCTGTCGCCCTTGTTATCCTGATATCAGCGCCAACCTTGCTTCCTGCAGAGCTTATTCTTGCAAAATAGATATCATAATACGATGAAGATCTCAGATCGTCCCAGGCAAGGCCGTATTCATTGGCAGCCGGGTTCCATGCAAGAGACGGATTCAAGGAATTGTCTGCAGCAGTTGTTATCCTGACGTCGCTTCCTATCTTGTTCCCGTCTGCGCCGATCCTTGCGAAGTATA
>PCXZ01000028.1:10277-51751 GCA_002762985.1 Candidatus Woesearchaeota archaeon CG10_big_fil_rev_8_21_14_0_10_44_13
ATTCCCGTCCCTGTAATCGACCCACGCAATGCCATATCCTGAGCCTGTCCAGACAAGAGAGGGCGAGATTGACTCGACTGCGCCCGGGATTGTCGCTGATGTCACCTTCACATCATTTCCTATCTTGTTTCCGCTTGCATCGGTTTTTGCAAAGTAAATATCCGATGACGAGCCTGACCCCCCATACTGCAACCAGACAAAACCATATTCAGATCCTGTGCATGCGAATGATGCTGCAGCGCTATGTGAGATAAGAACCTCTTTCCCTATTGCATGGCAAGTGCAATGCCCGTCCCCGCAGACATCATAGCCGCTTATGCATCCTGCCAGGAAGAATGCTGCTGACAGGACTAGCAAGAACACCATGCATTTCCTGTTGTTCGTGATGTTTTTCATGTTGGTTGGATCCCCATATACTTTGTCTGGGTTTTTGGTCATTTTCGGATGTTTTTGATTTTGTTTGGTTAACTTAATTTTTCATGGTTTTTCATTTGCAGCATAAATTCGCAGCACACCACCACCAATTGCTGCCAAAAAATAATACGGGGGTAAAACCAAAGTTAGCCTGGCATTGAGCATATTCTGACAAAAAGGATATATACCCCCCTGATAACCATCCTGATGGGCAAGTTTGGCTTAAGATGCATTGTTTATTTGGAGCATCGAATTCTTTTGTTGAATCAACTACATCAACAATATTATTACCTGCAATGCCTCCCTTACTGCCGTCATCAAGATGGCCGTCGCCCACCTCACTCCATAGATGGCTCTGCACTCCGCCAGTCGCAGAGACGATCACCATCGCGCCTATGATCACCGCAAGCGCTGCAAGTATGTAAAAATGCTTTTTCTCGATGTTTATTTTCAGTTCCATTTTCTCACTCTCCTATTTTTTGTTAAAGATCATTTTTATTTATCATGGCTTTGTGCAGCAGCAGCCATATATTGCGCCGAGCCAGCCTTCGGGGACAAAACAGTCTCCTGTAGGCCCTACGTTCAGCTCATCATTGCCATTGCATATTGTGCCAACACCAACGGCCCACTGCCTGCATGTGCCTGAAGTGCTGTAAACATCCGAGCAAACGTCTGCGCATGCTCCTTCATAAGTGCATGAGCTGCTGCATCCATCTCCATTGATATCATTCCCGTCATCGCAAAACTCACCTGCATCAATTGCACCATCACCGCAAGCCGCAGCCTGAGCAGTATACTCGCAGCATATTGTCTTCGTATACGGCGAAGGCGTTCCTGCGCAGCCAGCAACATGTGAATCATCAGTGTTCCCGTCTCCATCAAAGACAGTTGTAATACATGTTCCAGTGTCGCATATTCCTGTGCCGTCGTAAATGTGACATGTTATTATGCCTGAATCGACACTCAGGCAAACATCATCATCATAGTAAGCAGGCGTCAGGCTCACATGGCTGTCATCTGCCCTGAATTTGCTGAAGATTACTGCTTTGCCTGCTGCACTGCAGTCTGCCCCGAGCGTCCTGCCCTCAATCCTGCAGCATACATCATTCAGGTAATAATCCATTGTTCCTACATGCGAATTATAGGGCCTGTACAACGAGAACAATCCTATCTCGCCTGCTGCTGCATCGCAGGAGGATTTTATTGCACATATAAGGTCAGGCGTCACGGGCGGAGGCGTGCAAGTTCCTGCAGTGCAACTCTCCCCTGCTGCGCAGACGTTTCCACAGGAGCCGCAGTTATTCGGGTCTGACTGCAGATAAACCTCACAGCCATCATCATACAGCCCGTTGCAGTCAGCATATCCTGTATCACATATAAGAGTGCATGTTCCTGTTGAACACTGCTCTGCAGCATTAGCGGCATCCCAGCAGGCATGACCACAGCTGCCGCAGTTGTTCAAATCGCTCTCCAAGATTATAGGCAGTCCTCCACAGCAATCATCAGCCGCGCAGTCCTCTCCAACACCACACACCAAATCACCGCAATATTCATCCCTGCAGAAGGCTGAGCATCCGTCTCCAGTCACCATATTCCCATCATCACAATACTCTCCTGACTCGACAAGGCCATTTCCGCAGAAAGGCTTCGCTTCCTGCACAGACACATTGACCCTGTAATGCCTGCTGTCAGGCACTGATGAAGTATCCCAGTAATAGTTAGTATATTCGATATCTATGCTTGTGATTGCAATCATTCCTGAATCTGTAGATATCTTAACAGGTATCCTGCATACTCCGTTAAGAGGTTCTGGGCATGATTCGATCAAGCTTTTTAGTGTATCCTTGAAATCGCTTTTTTCAGTGAAGAAAACAGTGCTGGATTTTGTGTAATCTGAAGTTCCATCATCATTTATATCAAATACAAAGTTCTGCACATCCTCTCCAATAAAACCAATATTTGCTTTATAGATGTTTGCAATTTTAGGGATATTCAGATAGATTGTTTTTGGCTCGACTGTACATTCTGCAGAGCAGCCGTCTCCGTCCATATTGTTCCCGTCATCGCATCTCTCGATAGGATGGCCTGTCCATGCTGCCTTCTGCACTATGCCATCGCCACATGTTTCTATCAAACATGATGCAGAGCAGCCGTCATTGTCTGCAGTATTGCTGTCGTCACACACTTCGCCGCATTCAAGCATTCCATCGCCGCATGCATTATCGGGCCTTGAACAATCATTTATGCAGCCGTCGCAATCGATGTTATTGCTGTCATCACATTGCTCACCCATATCAACGACTCCATTCCCGCATACAATGTTAGTGCATAATGATGCATCAAACCCAGTGCAGTCGAGCAAGCATGATAGTGTTCCGCCAGTTGCGCCGAAATCAGTGCATTGCTTTCCATCTAAAACATTCCTATCGCAGGCTTCTGCATCTTCTTTGAGATTATTACCGCAGACAGCAATAGTCTGGCCGCATTTATCAAATGCTGCAGACCTCGCATTTTGGAATTCGGCCACTGCGAGGGTGCCATAATAAAACACCACATAGTTTGAAGCGCCTGCAAAAATCTTCGGCTCCCATGAGATCTGCTGTGTCTCTGTGATCTGCATATCAGCATAATTGGCCGTTTCACTTCCTGGCTTTACCCTTGTGAAATATATGGGCCTTATGCCGCTGCCTTCAGCAGACTCCCTGAAATAAGTTATGCCATAATCCTGAGCAATATCATTCCAGGCTATAGTCGGGTACTGGCAGATCAGGTTATCCGTAGTGACCCTTATATCATCATTTGAATCTATGTTGGTGTCGCCGTTCAGATCCTTCTTATTCCCATCAGAATCAAGCCTCGTGAAGTATATCTCTTCCTTGTGGTATTCAGACCAGCTGATTTTCCTTTCTTCCTCCCAAACGACAGCATATTCATTGAGATCATTGTTCAATATTATTGATGGATTTTGCGACCTGCCGATCTCATTTGTCACTCTCTTCTCAACGACATTTCCTCCATGGATATCAAACAATGAAATGAATATATCATAATTGTCGGCACCGAGGTTTTTATCCCATGCAGAAATGTATCTGCTGTCAGCAGGATTCCATACAGGATTTGAAAATGATTGCGCTCCATCTGAAGTTATGCTCTTCTTTCCTGTGTTTAGTACATTGCCGTTGCTGTCAATTTCTAAAAAGAAAAGATTTTGCGATGGTAGATCCAACCATAAAACGCCGTAAGAGCTTCCTGACCATACTATCTTCGGAAGGAAAGATCCTAATCCTCCGATCTGCTTGGGCGCTGTCACTGTGCCTGAAGAGTCGACAGTCGCAAAATAGACCTCATAAGTATTTGCATTCAGATCGTGCTGTTCCCATACTATTCCGAATCTTGAACCATCCCATGCGACTGATGGCTGCCATGCCTGCATGGGCGCTACTGAAGTTGAGATTTTGATAGGGGCTGACAGGTTAACTCCATTATTATCAGTCTCGACAAAATAGACCTGCCATTGGCTCATTGATATAGAAGGGTTATATTCAGACTGCTGCCACACAACACCATACCCTGTCGGCGTCTGGATTGCATTGGTTGATTGGGAGTAGATGTCTGTCAGAGGTATGCCTTGTGAAGGAGGGGTAGGGGGAATATCATCGATTATGCCATTGCAGTTGTTGTCAACACTGTCGCAGATTTCTGCTGCGCCAGGGTATACCAGGATATTATTGTTATCGCAATCTGTTCCGCCGCATGCAAGGGAAGGGTATGAATCAAGGTCGCTGTCTATGCATGGGCAGGGCAGGTCTGCTCCGCTGCAATCTTCATCTATTCCATTGCCGCAGATCTCTTCTACAGAAGAATGTATAGAAGGATTGTTATCATCGCAGTCAGGCAAAATTGTTGAACCTGTACATCCTGACAGGTCTGTTCCAAATTCGCCATATCCATCATTGTCAATATCACCGCACTGTGTACAAACTATCAGGTAAGGGTTTTTTAGAGGATCCCCTACTCCTCCTTCATCTATAGTATAAAAGCCGTACCAATCATGCTTCCCATCATTGTCTGTCTCTATCTCTGATCTTATCCTGAAGGAAGTATCCCTATTATTACTTATATCTTGTGAGACATAGCTTATGACACTTAAGGATTTCCAACCAAATTCATCTGAAGAAGTGACCAGGGTGCCTATATTGCTGTTATAAGCAGTTACGCTATATGGGTTCCCGACAGCAGTATAATCAGGTATATGATCAACAATCACATTCCCTACGCCCACAGGCGGCGATCCTTCCACATCATCCCCTCTTAAAAAACCCAAGTAGAGATTTAACTTCGCTAATTTGATTTCCCCTACGACAGAAGGTTTTGGAAATTTCACAAAACCCCTGTATTTGTCGTTTAGCTGATTATCTCCTGTAAGGATGTTGGAGCCTGCAAATACTGCTCCTCCGACTGAATAACCATCTGAATCCTCTTTGTTTATATTAATGCAAGTCGGACTTACAAAACTGCTGCACAGTATTCCTGAGATTATCAGAACAACTGCCCACATCCCTAATCTCTTTGATTTTTTCATGTTCTTTTACCCGAAATCAAAAACCAAAATTTCCTGTTCGCTGCCGCCGTATTCAGCAGTCTTCTTGTAGCCATAATTCTGGGTTATCGGCTGGGAGCTCCATAATATGTCCCCTGACTCCGTGCTAATGCCATATTCAAGCTTGTACTCCAAGGCATCATCGTCAGGATCAGATGCAGGTTCCCATTTGACCACTGCTGACTTATCATAGACTTCCCCTCCGTTAGGCTCTATAAGGAATGGTTCTGGTGCCTGAGGGGGAAGATTTCCTGTGACTATGAGGAGATTGCTTGATGGGACCACAGTGTTCGCTGATGCCGCTATGAAAAAATATTCCGGCTGGCCTATCTCTGTAGGTGAATATGAAGCATCATGGGTGACATATCTTGCGGGCCATTGGACTGATGCTACATTATTGCTGTCAAATGATGCAGTCAATCCTATGTCCTCAACCACATCATCATTGACAAGATCGCCGAACCAGTCCATGAGCAGGGTATTGTCATCTTCCCATATGTCGAAGGTTACGCTCTCGCCTTCACAATACCCCTTTCCGAATGCCATTAGGGCCACAGGCGTGCCGTCTGAAACTATAGTATCTGACCATAGTGCAGTTGATATCTCACATCTGCAGTCCGGATCCTGAGAATCGATATAGCCGTCGCAGTCATTGTCAAATGTATCGCTGCAGCTTGTTTCTGAAGATTCAGGAGGAGAGGGGGGAGTGCAGGTCTGGGGTACGCCGCTGATGCAATTATCCATCGTTACTTGGCAGAAACCCAGGCCGCATGTTGTCGAGCCTAAGTCTTCATCTGTCTGGCCGTCGCAGTCGTCATCAAGATTGTTGCAGGTCTCGGCCTGGGGATTTGCTTCACCGACGCATCCGCCCCACTGCCCGGTGTAACCATAAGCAAGGCATACTGTCGTGCATTCGAATGGCACACCTCCGCATTCTATTGTTGAGCTAGTGCATACAGATGTCTGTTCGCATGTCTGTGTTCCTGCATTGCATTCGCCCACGCCTTCTGTCCCTGGCGCACCAGTATAACAGGATTGAGTAAGAGTATAATCTGTTGCTGAACCTGGTGTGTTGTCTGTATAGCCGTCGCAGTCATTGTCCAAGCCGTCGCAGATCTCTGGTGAGGAGGGTTTTGGCGTGCATGTCCCTGACCATTGGCCGCCGACACAGGTCTGGTCGGCAGTATTCGCGCATTCTGTCAATCCGCAGCTTATTGTCCTAGTCTGGCCATCGATGCATTCGCAGCCTTCATCTATCTCAGTGTCGCAGTCATTATCGATGCCGTCGCATATTTCCATGGCAGAAGCGCAGCTTCCTGCGCTGCATGATGTTCCAGCAGAGCATGTTCCTGAACATGCTAATGTTGTGTAAGTGCAGCTCCCTGCACCATTGCAATGATAATCATTTAATGTCCCTGTTCTTGCGCAAGTCCCGCTGCAGCCAGTATAAGTGCAGGCTGTGTCTGTTCCGCATTGTGTTGTCGATGGCATGTTCGTAGAAGCGCATCCTACTCCCTCATTGCAGTAATAATCCTTGCATTGCATATCTGTGCCGCATGAAGTTAAGTCTAAGTCACCAATAGTTGAGAGGTAATCGGTTTTTCCGTCGCAGTTATTGTCTTTCCCATCGCATATCTCTGCAGCTCCTGGCTTTATTGCTGGATCATTGTCATTGCAGTCCTTGTTTGCTCCTGCAACAGCCCCGCAATAGCCGTCCCTGTCATTGTCAAAGCAATAGCATCCACTGCCGGATGGTCCAATGTTGCATCCTGTGCCAGTAGGGCAACTACCGCTAGGTTGTGAACTATAACAGATACCAAAAGACTCAACCAAGCATTCAGAAGATCCCATGATCATTCCAGAATTGGCAGACAATTGGCCAAGTTGTCTTGTATAACTCCCGCTGCAACCGCACTGGCTACCGCATGACTTGACTAACACCAGGGCATGGTCGCACTGGCTGTCCCCATTGCTATCATCACAATAACATTTGCCTGATGCACACTCGCTCCCGGAAGGGCAACTATCAGCGGGAATTTGACTTGTACAGGAACTAAAAGAGTAGACCGGGCAGGCCCAGTTTCCCTGGCAGCCGCAGAAAGATGGACAATCCTTTTTCATTATCACTGCTGCATCAACAGGCTGCAATGTTCCTGCAAAAACAGCAAGAGCAAGCAGCATGGCAATGAATATAGCAAGGAATGATTTCAATTTTTTTGTTTTTGTTCCGGGAATTACCATTCTGTTATCCTTATCCATTCCCGTCCAAACCTTCCTTTTCCATGCCATCTACTTCTTCACCCCGCATGGCACAGTATTCACGCTGGCATCCTTGTTGCCCAGCGCATTGTATTCCACAATTATAGGGTCCCCATTCAGGTCCAGTATAGGGCTGCCGTACTCATCTACCTGGTATCCCTTGATAGGTATGAGATTCCCGTTCTCATCCTCAAAGTATACGCAGAACTTTTCATAATTGAACTCTGTCTTAAGCGCGTCATAATTGCCGACTATCTGCTTCAGCTTTGAGTCATCCACCTTGTTCCCTTTTATGAAAGAGACAGGGCTCTCTGTGCTCAGCAGCTTTGTTATCTTCTCCCCTTTCTCAGAAAGCATCCTGTTGTCCTGGGATTTTGACATCGATACCATTATCCCCGTGAACATTATGAAGACAGCGACGAATATGAAGACTGCAACTAGAATGTCTATTGACCATGTCTGCGCTTTATTGATAAGACACACCTCTTTTCCCTATTTGAACCCGTTTTTAGGCTTATTACTGAAAAATGATATATAAATATTGTGCTTTTGATGCTTAAAAACAGCATGATAAATGATGATTATGCCAAGATAGAAATTCACTGGCCGACTGCCTTGTAGTTCACCTCAAATGTCCCTGTGCCAGGATATTGGCCAGGCAGGATGTTCAGGCGGCTGTGTTTGTCAGGGATCGCATCATCCTGCACGCTGAGATAGATATCATAATTATTTATGGTCTCATAATCAGCTGTAAGGTAATAGTTCGATTTTGCCTGGTCAAGTATCCTGAACTGATCGATTATGGATTGTGCATTGTCCACACCAATCTCTGTAGGAGGGTATGAGCCCACATAAAAAGCGTCTCCTGCGATGAGATTGATATTCACATCTTCCTCAGAATCTGCCGCCTGGTTCCCGTCTATGAACATCCTCATCTTCGCATCGCTCTTGCCTGAATTCAGGTTCTCCCATGTCAGAGCGACGAAATGCCATCTATCCCCTAATGCCAATGAAGTCGAGTCCACTGCGAATGTGCCTGAAGGGGATTTTATAAGGAAAGTCAGGGAGTTGCCGAGCCTTGAGAGGGATAAACTTCCAGAGCTCCCCTGCAGATAGAAAAGGTATTGTATGCTGCCTGTATTAAGGACGGGCTTGAACCAGAACTCGACAGTGCCATTGCCAGTATCAAGTATGCCGGCCGCATCATAAGCAAGCTTGTCTGCGGCGTCAAGCTTCACTCCGCTGCCATACCTCGCATCGGCTATCTCGGCCCCTCCTGAAAGCGGAAGGGGCATGCCTCCTTTTTCGGCAGCAGTGCTTGAATCATAGCTCGCATAGAACAATGTATTCTTGTCTGCCGCATAAGAGCTGTACTTTGCAAAATCCTTGTCTATATCAAAACATGTGATGTAGATATTGTCGTAAGGTGAGCTGTCTGGATCGCATGATGAGTCATAATCCCTGAACTCGACATCCTTCATTGTCTCATAACCGTTGTCTTTCTGCTTTATCGTCGCCTTCACAAAATTCACGCCGGAATCGTCAATAACATTGGCAGATATCCTTGCCTTGTCCATATAATTGAACTCGTTGAGCGGGAGCTCGTCGAAATATATGAAAACATCAACACTCTTTATTTCAGGAGGTGAGATATCGGCCACTGTCGCGAATGTGTTTTTCTTCTCATTGTTGATATAGACTGGGATATCATCTTCATCCGAATACCTCTGAGATGCCCCTTTCTGGTCGCCTACATCTATCCTGAAGCAGTATGCTGTCTCGGCAATCAGGTCAGTGAGCCTTATCCTGAAATTTCTCATGAGGCTATTCTCCTTGGCCTCCTGGACCATGTTTTCCCATTGAGGGCATACCTCATTGTTTAGGATCCCATATCTTACTGCTGCCTTCGCAGATTCGTTTGTCGTGAAGACAAGTGTTGCGGACTTGTCGGCGATATCAAGAACTCCGACTGCAGGTGAATAAGGCCTTGACTCATCAGGCTCTATCCCCGGAGGGGGATTGCACCAGTCGAAATTGACGCATCCTTTCATGCATTCGTCTACAGGCGGATTCAGTGCCGGCTCGAATGCAAGGTCAAAATCATTCTCTTTCGTGCATATGTTGTCAGGATTGCCCATGTACAGCTCGCCAAAGGCATAATTCCCTTGCTGGCAATAGCACCTTCCACCCAGGCAGTAGCTTTTCGGGCCCACTGTTGTCACCTTATTGCATGGGTCATCCCCATTCAGCACAGTTATCTTGCCTTGCGTCTTTTTCACCTGGTTTATGCCCTTGTAGACTGCATTCGATGCGCCTTCAAGGGTTACAGAGACCTGCTGGTTATACAGCTTATCCATATACATAAGGGTAAGGATATTCTTGCCTGGACCGATGTTGTTTATGTGGATCTCGTAAGGGTTCCCCTCGACATATTCGGGCATTGTGAAATTCCTGGTATAGCCGTCCATAGACTGCTGCGCAAGCTCGAGCTCTGCAACCACTGTGTCCATGATGTCCTGCGCAACCTTGTCCCTCCTCGCATCGTTCATGTCTATTATATTCTCGCTTGTGATGGCGAAGAAGACTACGAAGATGCCCATCATCACAGAAGCGAGCACTATGAATTCGAATGCTGCCTGGGATTTCATGTTTCGCATTTTCTTGCATCTCAAAGTTTATTGAGGCTTGTCATACACTTCCACATAAGAGCCTTTGTTCACGAACCTGTATTCAACAGTGCATGAGCTGGGATCGATAGGGCAATTATAAGGTATAGTGAATGTCTTTCCTGAAGGCACATTCACTGAGACAAAGGAATCGAATGTTATCTCCTGCGGCATCTCCTCATCATCGATGTATGAGACTGTTATCGAGGTTCCTCCAAGAGAGATATCATCGATCAGCTTGATCCCGTCACGGTAAGGGAATGTCAGCTGCCTGTCGAGATAAGCGCCTTCGCTATATATTGCATAAGGCCCTTCAATTTCAAGCTTCCCCCTAATGTAGCCTGTTGATCTTGATATGTCCCCGATTATCCAGTTTGTTCTGTCTCCAGCAAGGATGCTGTAAGGGATTATATGGGTTACTGTCTGCCCGCCTGCGATTATCTTTATGCCTATGCTGTTCCCATTCACTTCATTGATGTCGGCTGAGAGCGCAGATCCTGTATTAAGGCCGGTCATTAAAGGGGATTTTGAACTTGATTCTGACCCGGATGAATCATAATAACTGAATGCAGGCTGTTGAGGCGATAGATCTTTCAGGTAGTACAAGTAAAGGTTGCCTGATTCTTCCAGCGTAATCCCTACCGAAGGCAAGGGGTTCAGCAAAGCCACATTATCGTTATCTATGCCTCTGCGAAGGTTGCTTGAGCCTATGAGGATGTTAAGATTCCCGTTAAGCTCTTCAAGGTCTATGCTCGCTGAAAGGCCCTTGTCAAAGCTCTCATAAGCATATGCTATGTCCTGAGGGTTCTCCTCTTTGAATACTCCTTCCTTTATCAGCTCCTGTTGTGAAGCCCTTGCATAATCCATCAATATCCTCACAAAATCATTATAGATTGCGCTTAAGATGACGGCTTCCTCATACCTTCCTGAGTATAACACGACATCGCTCTCTCTTGCCTGGACTGTTATGCTGTGCCTTCCGGGAGCATAGTCAATAGGTATCAGAAGGCTGTCCATCTTCACATTGGAGAAAGAGATGATCTCTTTTTGGGAATAATAATCGCCTGTCCTGAACACCATCTCGTTCTTGTTTGGGGAAACCTCGATATCGATGACTCCTGCAGGCATATCGAACTTCACTGTCCTTTTCGAAGGCTCCCCGAGATAGAACACCTCCTCTGCTGCAGAAGTCAGGTCATCGCCTATCTTCACGAGCTTTGATTCTGTCACCCCTTCGCTGACCTCAGAGGAATAGCTGTAGAAGATATAGACTGCAGGCACCATTATCGCGAAAACAAGCCCCACTACCATGAGGTATTCTACAGAAGCCTGGGCTGAAGAGAATGCTGGAGCTTTTGCTAGACCTCTTTTTTTCATATGGTAGAATTAGCATAATGCATATATAAAGTTTTGGCTCGGGATATCCTTTCTCTGCCTTCCCCTAGCCCTGGGCCCCAGCAATATGCATCAGCAGTTCTTGTAGTAGATATCCTGATAATAATGTGTCAAACCTATTATCGTGCTGCTGTCTATCGCCGGAGATCTTCCAGGCACTATGCTGACTTCAGGGTCGCTTGTAGAGAGGTCTCTTCCATAGACAATATACGCTGCAGGAGAACAGATGCTGCAGGTATTATAGCTCCATACTGCCTTGCTGCCATAGATCTTCGGATTAGTTGCACCATAATCCAATGTGGATATCTGCGTCACTGTGTCCGAAGCGATATCATAAAGGAATATGGGGTATTTTGTCGATGGGCTTGTGATCGTCCCTGCATAGGCTATCTTGCCGCCATATACAGAAGGGCGGTTATTTGAAGCGGATGTCGCGGGAATTTTTGTTTTTGCATCTGCTGCGAGGCATCCTCCTGGCTGGCCGTTTTTTGCGAGGTCGCAGAAATAGATGTCGCCTGATAGCGTCCATGCGATGATGTTCCCATTGGAGTCAGGGTCCGCCTTCCATCCTATCATATCACTTATCTGGGTCTTGGTGTCTAATGCGAGGCATCCTCCTGGCTGGCCGTTTTTTGCGAGGTCGCACATGTAGACATCAAGGGCGCTTGAACCCCGTTTATGAGACCAAATTATGAGATTCCCGTCTATTGAGGGGTTGAAATCCAGATTACTGTCTTCTGTAACCCTTGTCTTCAGGTCATTCTCAAGGCATCCACCATCCTGGCCGTTTTTTGCGAGGTCGCACATGTATATCTCGCCTGAAGTCTCAGCCCCGGTCCCGTCGCTCCAGACAATCACGTTCCCTGAGATCCTTGTGACAACTGGATTGTTGTCAGTGACTGCTGCCACTCTTGTCTTCAGGTCATTCTCAAGGCATCCACCATCCTGGCCGTTTTTTGCGAGGTCGCACATATAGACTGCTGTAGCCGGATCAAGATGCCCTGCGAAATGATTCCATACGATGATGTTTCCGCTTATGTCAGGATTATAATTCTTTGAATCTGATGTCAATTTTGTTGAAACGCCTATATCATTTATGCCATCGCAATTATAATCTCCCTGCACAAAGCATTTTGGCAGCTGCGGATAGGCTGCACCATCACAATCCGGATTATCCCATCCCCCCAACACACATGTCCTTGTCCCTTTTGTGCACTGGCCTATGCCTGCATAGATTGAATAAAGAGGATCGTAGCAGCCTGCGGTCAATGGGGATGTTGTCGTCGGGATATTATCCATAATTGTGTCGCAATCATTGTCGAATCCATCGCATACTTCGGGTTTCCTGCTTGAGTATAATGAACCTGAAGAGCCAGTTGTTCCGGAATATATCCCGTAAAGCCTGCCGTTCCACTCTATTGAAGGGCCGTAATAATAATTCAAAGAGGGGTATATCTTCTCGTCCTGTCCTATCTTAAAACCGTCCTGATTGAGCCTTGCAAAGTAAAGATTGTAGGACACGCCTCCGACATCGTCCCGTTTGTCACCCCAGACGAGCGCATATTCCTTGAGGTCATTGTTCCATGCTAGCGAAACAGGAGCCCTTGGATCAGATAAGAATGAAGGTGTTATGTTGATATTAGACAGTTTCTTTTCGCCTGAGCTGCCGAATTTGGTGAAATATACCATGAATTTGTTCACTGAGCCCGTATTATAAGTGTCGTGCCATGCAAGGCCGTATTCTGATCCTGCCCACACAAGCGAGGGGGCAAAAGAGTTGAGGGAAGTTTCAGCTACCTTGATATAATCATTTGAATCGATTACGCTGTCGCCATTGACATCTGCCCTTGCGCCATACCCATCAAGTCTTGTGAAGAATATATCTGAATTTGATCCTGCCACCTCATCCCAGACAACACCATATCCCTGGCCGACCAATAAAAGATCGATTGCAGGGCCGCTCCATCCTATGGCGAATGCGCTCTTAAGGGATATGTCAGATGTCACTTTCGTGCCGTAAGCATCGAGCCTTGCAAAGTAAAGATTGACTGTCAGGGAGGAAGTAGGGGCCTGCGTCCATAGCACGCCATATTCATTCCTGTTGGGATTCCAGACTATCGAGGCATCATAACAATATCCTCCTGTATTCGAAACTTTCTTGAAATCGCCTGTGTCTGCAAAATCAGGGCTTGTGCCATCGCCGTCAAGGTCAATCTCGTTTCCGTTCTCGTCTATCCTTGCAAAATAGACATTCCCGTCCCTGCTGTCGCACCATGCGAGGCCATACTCTTTCTGCGCAGGATTCAGCGCAAAAGATGTTGGTTTGCCGTTTGAATTGAAAACAGTACTTGAGACCAGGACCTTTACGTCCTTGAAATCCAATTGTTTAGGCTTGCCGTCTGAATCTGCCAGGGAAAAATATAATTTCAGGTCTGACTGCCCCAGGAATGCAAATTCATTTTTTGCCGGGTTCCATATTGTATCTGACCACTTGCTTGTAGAGATAGGTATCGCTGCTCCTGTAATGCCTTTGCATGAAGGGTCTTCGCAATCCTTCAGTCCGTCGCAGTCATTGTCAAGGCTATCACCGCATATCTCTGTCTGCGGCTTGACTTCAGGCACGCATGTTCCCCATGCCCCTGAAGCGCAGAATCTCTTCGATGCAGAGCATATCCCTATATTCTCTGTGGATACCGATCCGGTGTAATATGAGCATTTATTCGAGAGGGTATCATCCCCTGATCCTGGATCATTGTCTATGCTTCCATCACAGTTATTGTCTATGCCGTCGCATATCTCCGGGCCTATCATCCCCTCGAAATATGCCCCTGCAGAAGAATCGAAATTATCGTACCAAAATAAGCCATAGCTTGGGCCGTTTGAGGCGATTGAAGGGGACCCTGCATCACCTGGATTTGCAGTTATCCTCTTCTCGCCCTTCACATAAGTTCCTGTAGAATCTACTCTTGCGAAGAATGTCTCGTAGCCCCCTGTCGAGACATATCTCCTGTCCAGCCACACAATGCCATACTCGCTGTTGAGGCCGTTCCATGCTATGGATGGGTTCTGTGCGCCATTAATTGTATCTAAGTTTGTCACTTTCATCTCCTTTAGCTTTATGCCTGAAGGGCTCATGCTTGAGAAGATTATGTCTTTTGTCAGGTCCCTCTTGTCGACCCATGCAAGGCCATATCCAGAACCGCTCCATGCGAGGCTCGGGCCGGCTTTGTAAGTCTGATCATTGTCGGATATCTTTGTCTCAGTCAGCTTAGTCCCGTCATTGTCAAGCCGCGAGAAATAGATCTTGTAGGTGTATGGCTGAGCTGAGGTCTGGGATTCCGACCATGAGATGCCATACTCTGAGCCTGTCCAGACAAAAGAAGGGCCGCTGTTCGCTCTCTGGGAGAATGACTCCCGGATTATAGTGCCTGCGTTCCATGTCACATCAGTTATTTTCGTGAAATAGATGTCATAAGCCCATGAATTGACCCTGTCTTCTTTCCATGCGACACCATACTGGCTTCCTGACCATGCTATTGAAGGATTATAAGCGCCGTTATGCAGGGGCGTTATGAGCTCTACGCTGTCCATCAGCTTATTGCCGCTGCCGTCCATCCTTATGAAGAAGATCCTACTTCCAGTTGTTGTTTTCGGCCATACGACACCATACTCTGAGCCTGTCCATGCTATGGCTGATCCTGGGTCAGATATGGTGCCTGTATCTATGACCACATCGCTGAGCAGGCTTCCGGAAGCATCGGCCCTTCCGAAATGCAGGGATTTGGCAGAGGATGCGCCTGTAAACCATAAGACGGCATATTCCCTAAGGTCAGCATTCCACATAGAATAGACGGATGTCCAATCAGGGGCGATTGCAAGATTCTTCCTTCCCACTCCCGTGCATTTCGGATCATCGCAGTCTGCAAGGCCATCGCAGTCATTGTCCATCCCATCATAGCAAACCTCAGGCTGCGCATAGGTCTCCTGGCTGCATAGGCCCCATTCAGGTATATCATTCTCGAACAGGCATTTCCTCTCTGACGCCTTGCATACAGATGTACCAGTAGGGGGAGCGCATGATTCTACAAGAGTGTAGTTCTGATTGGCATCAGGATTATTGTCAACATAGCTGTCGCAGTCATTGTCCAGGCCATCGCATAATTCATCTGCTGCTTTTGTGAGATCAGGCTGGCTGCTGCATACCGATGAAAGCTTGTCTATGCTGCATATATTGCCGCCATCGACGGCGCAAAGCCCGTATCCTGCAAGGCATTTATCGCCTATTCCAAAACCTTCATCTTTCTGGGCATTGCAGTTGTTATCCAGCTCATCGCAATACTCGCTTGCATCAGGATGTGTGCATTTTGCGCATCCGCCATACAATGCATCATCGCAGGATATCTCGCTTAGGGGGAAGTTGCAGTCCGTTATTATGCTCGGGTCATCAAAGCAGTCATATTGGTTGTATCTATCGTCGCCTGCCTCATCGCCGCATGCTGTGCTGTACAATACATTCCCATAGCCGTCCCCATCATTATCATGGCATATGGGCAACACTATGTCGACAAATGTGCCCTTATAGATAAAATCGTATGTTTTTGTAATGTTCCTCACAATGCCTTTGGTGTTGGAATCCTCATCAATGAAACTATCCTGTGCTATCTTTGTGCCCATAGTATAAGTCGTGTCGGCGGGCTCTCCGTCAGAATACATCCGTAATGGGAAAGAATCGCTGGGAGAACCGAAAGATATCCCTATATCGACGACAAGGCAGTCCGCAGGCACTATCAATCTCCTTGACCTGCTTATGTGATCCCTGAAGACCTCGCCCGCATATTCTTTTATCTGGCCTGAGATATAATACCCGCACCATTTGATCCTGGCTTCCTCATAATTCCCCCTATAAATGATAGAATAACCTGGTTTTGCTTCAACTATGAACTCTTTCTTGCCCTGCAGCAGGTCGCCAGGGATAAGATAGCTCCTTACTGGGACCTCTGAATAGCCGACTATCTCTTTTGAGTCGTTCTTATCTCCGTAAAGGAAGATGAGCTCCATCATGTTCTCAGAGACCTGGACATCATAAAGCCCGAAGGGCATCTCGAACGAGACAGTGGTCTTAGACGGCGCCCCTAAGTAATAGAATTCCTCTGCTGTCCTGACAAGCTCGTTGTTTATCCTCCCTAATTTCATGAAGGTGACTTCCTGGCCCATGTCAGTGGAATAGGTATAGAATATGTAGACCATGGGCAGGATTATGGCGAAAGCGATTCCGGCTACCATGAGGTACTCTACAGAAGCCTGTGCTGAACCATTGCCTCTTTTCACCATAAAAGTTATTTATCGTTTGGGATTTATAAAGGTTTTGAGGAGAAAATCATCTGCCTTCATCTTGTCTCGACTGCAATGCCCGAGACTTCACCGCCAGAAGCATGCGTGAATTGCGAGGCCCCTGCAAATGCATAAACAAGATCGATCTGCTCTTTTAACCTGTCGCCTTTGTTTATGCCATCGCAGTTGGCTAATACGATGATTGCGGGTTTTCCTGCTGCCCAGACGCCTGTGCAGTCGACCGGCAGAAGATTACAGATGTTGTTTGTTGTAAGATCAGATGGTTTCAGGAATTTAAGCCTTGGATCGGTGACAGCATCCAATGTCCCATCAAGTACGCCCGCCATAACCTGCCCAGGAGTCAGGCCTTCTGCGACTGCGTTTGCAATGATGTTGCAGCTTGTTATATCACCGCTTATTGTTGTATCGATCTGACCTATGGGCCTGTCGAGGTTATTGAGCAGCACGATCCAGACCATATCCTGGTTGGATCCAGCAGTGAATGACCTGTCAGAGATAACAAAATTATCGCACTTGCCGAAGGTGCCGAAATAGCATTTGTCCGGCAGAAGCTTTGCAGGATTCAATACCCCGAAATAAGCCAATGCCCCTATCACTACAAGGACTACAAGGATTGCCCAGCCGTAAGTCAGGAGGAACTCCATCGCTGCCTGGGATCTTTTTGGTTTTGGGTGCATAGGGTTGCCTTGTTGGAGGGTGATTTGATATGGATAAGAGAATGTTTGTGATTTGGATTATTTAAATATTATGATTAGAAAAACAGCCAGGGTGATGATTAAGGCATATAAAACTGCTTTTTTCATATCCATGCTCCTGCTTTCTTCATAAAAGTTATAGACAAAAAGAGGGGATGCTATAAGCAGCAGATAAACTCGTCTCAATAATAACAGATAAGGGATAATCCAGATGATCAGACAGCAGAACAGGCATAAAAGGAGAAGGAGATTCTTCTCATTTTTTTGCTGATCTTCAAGTTTAGTCTCTTTGACCATCGTTTTTTCCTTATTTGGTCTTTTCCTCATTTTTTATTTCCCCATGACGTATTCGACTGAATGGACATAAAACTGGAAATGCGCGGCTTTTATCACAAAGATTATGTTCCCTATGACGAGAAGGGCCATGATCAGCTTCATGACCCAGTGCTTATCCCTGAAATTAGTGAAGGTATAAGCTGCAACCAAGGCAAGGCTCGGAGCGCCATAGCTGGCCATGCGGACATAAAGATTTGAATCCATGAAGAGGGGAAGAAATGCAAGGATTTGAGGCACAAAGATCCATGAGTTAAGAATAGGTGAATCCTTGTTCTTCCTGCAAAAAATCAAAATGCCAAAAATCGCTAAGATAATGAGGCAACTGCCTGCCCCCTCAAGATAAAAACCAAGGCGTGGAAAGACTACCTGCCCGTTTATTTGCAAAAAACTTGATGAGATGATGGAATAATGGTTTGATATCCAATCAGGGTTTATCAAAAATATGCTGGATAATGGGATAAATAATATAAGGAAGAAACTCCAGTAATATTTTTTTAGTTCTGGCGGGATTATCCTCCGGTTTTTTATTGCCAAGTATAAAAAGACAAAGACAAAAAGAAAAACAAAGATGAAAACCGTCACTTCATGGGTGATTATCTGCGGCAACACCACTAACGGGGCGAGTATGTGATGGCCTTTCAACATCAAGAGTACATAAACTGAAAGGGCCAATATGCCAAACTCAGTTGAATACATGCCCCCAGCCAATATCCTTGCAATATCAAGCCCGCCAAAGACATAAAACAATGAAACAAGCTTTGGATCAATATGGACATGCTCAGCTACCATCCATAAGGGGATCAAAGTGAGTGCTGAGATGATGCAGCCTGTGATTATTGTCCCGAGCAGAGGGCTTAAACCGAACCATGTAAAAAAGACCATCATCGGAGCCATGACGAAAGCTGAAAATCTTGTATGGGGAGATATTCTGCCTTCCAAAAAATCGTAATTCATCCTCAAATAATTATAATGGTCAGTAAGGGTGTTATTCATGGGTTCGTACATTGTTGCCAGAAAAACCCTCAATACAAGGGCAAGCAGGAAGAAGAAGATAAGCCATTTGACGTTCTCTTTTTTGATCCACCTCTCTTTTTTCTGATTTTTCATAGGGGCACAGAATCAAAAGGTGTTTAAAAAGGTTATTGAAGAAAAAATAAAAGAAAAAGAATAAAAAAAGGTTTACTGGACTGTTCCTGAGATATCCACTGATAAGGTGTGTGAAAACGTTGAATCGCCGCCAGTGTAATATACAATGTCTAGCGTTCCCTTGCCCTTATCTCCTGGTGTGAAAGTAGCGCCACTTGCTACAAAGGTTATTGCTTCTCCAGATTTCCATACTGTACCGGAAGCAGGCGCAGTTAATGTTATTGCAGTCCCTGCTGAAGGTGTGAACGTTGTTGAACTTATCGTAACCGACTGCCCCATGCCGTTGATCAACTTAACAGTAGGCCCTCCTGCATTCATAACAAAATCACTGCATGTGAAACCTGCAGTCGCTGTGCATTTGTCTGGCAACAATTTTGCCGGATTCAATACACCGAAATATGCCAATGCTCCTATGACCACTAGGACAACCAGTATCGCCCAGCCATAAGTCATCAAGAATTCCATGGCAGCTTGTGCTTTCTTAGCCATTTAATCACCTCATGTTTTTAATATATCTATGTATGGCAGTTTATTAGAGGATTAGTATATAAATATTTCGGTATTCTGGCGATGCTGCTGTTACTGGTTTCACCTTATAACTCATATCCCCAGCACGACCACGCACATTTAAACTAAAGTGTTATAGATCGTACAATCGGGCACCTTGAGGTCGCAGGGCGGGACGTGAAATTGTTTATCCGATGGGGGCGGGCCGGTTTTTGAGGAAAAATGCTCCCTAAGTTATGACAATACACAAATTTCCTATCGCAACCTTTAAATAAACCTCTTCTTAAAAACATCAAAAAGAGGTGTTGAATGGGCAGTAATTGCATTTCTAGAGATACAAGATCCCAGGTGAGCCTCGAATATCTAATGGTAGTAGGCATACTCCTTGTCATAATGGTCCCCATATTCTATTATGCTGTTACAGAATCAACGTCCCAGATAAGGATCAACCAGGCAGAAGATACTGTCAATAGCCTAGCGAAGGCTGCAGACTCTGTCTATGCCTTGGGGCCCGGAAGCAGGGATTATGTGGTGGTAACAATACCTTCGGGTGTCACAGGATCCTATGTGAATGAGAGCGAGGTTCTACTTGCGATGGACATATCAGGCACGAGTATAGATATTATAGGGTATTCCCGTGCAAGGATGGTGGGGAAACTCCCTGCAGAAGCAGGATCATACCAGATACCTGTTGAGATGCTTGAATCTGGCATTGTGCAGATAGGAGAAGGCAATGACACTCTGCCCCCATCAATAATATACGCTTATCCAAGCGGCAGGATAACATTCAGTGACATAACCTTAAAGGTGAACACGAATGAGCCTGCATCATGCAGATATGATGATATTGATATGGCATACGAGACAATGCAGCAGCATCTCCAGGGAAGCCTGATGAGCCATGAGAGCTATCTGGGGACATTGAGCGAAGGGAACCATGTATATTACGCAAGATGCAAGGACAGCGCGGGCAATCTGATGACTGGCTCATCAGTAATAAACTTCACTATCAACACGACAGTGATCTCCGGCCAGACCGGCAATGCCACGAATGACACTGTTGAACACAATCCGCCGATAATCACCCTTGTCTCGCCTGCAGACGGCTATATAGATAATGAGGGCATAGTGCTTTTCAGGTTCGACGTGAGCGATGAGTCTGTCGTCGCTTTCTGCGAGCTCATAATGAATGATGCCATCAAGACGACTGCGACAAGCATAAGCAAGATCCAGACGAACAACATAACGAAAAGCGGCCTGGATTACGGCAGTTACAACTGGAGCATAAACTGCACTGACCAGTACGGCAACAAAGGCACAAGCTCAAGAAGGGCCATAACCATAAACTACACGCAGGACCATGATGCACCTATAGTATTCCTTATGGCGCCTGCAGACAACACGATTAGGAATTACTGGCTGATAAGATTCTCTTACAACGCGAGTGATGCAACATCTGCCATAAGCTACTGCACACTGCACATGAACGGGACCCTTGACACAGGCGGGACGATCTCGTGGAATGTAGTCGATGATATCGTAGCTGAGAACAACGCAGAGAGCATAACCATCCCTCTTTTCAGGGCGAATTACACATGGATGATGAGCTGCACAGACAACAGCTACAATGCGAACGAGGGTTATTCTGAAACAAGGAGCCTGAGGGTGAATATCACTGCAGGGGAGGATGCTTTCGTGAACAGCTGCGCAGGATGGTGCGGGCTGCAGGGACTGAGCACAGGCAGGTGTGATAACAGCGAGACTAGATGCGCAAATGACTGCGGATTGCCGTACAGCTCAAATCACAACTGCTATGCGGGCAGCTCTGTCTCAGCGCAATACTGCCTTGGCGGCTCAGAATCCGACACCTGCTGCTGCATACTCTAGACTATGCAAGCTTAGATGATGCAAGGATTATGATCCATATATGATCAGATGAATGGGCTTGAAGATGAAATATCCTAAAAGCGCGAAGAAATCCCAGGCGAGCATGGAGGTTGTGGCTGCCGTAGGCATAATCACGATAATATTCATCTTCATGTCGTTCTTCGCCTATGACATAAACAGGGACAGGCAGTCTGCTGAAGAGAATTCCAACCTGCAGAGCCTCTGCCTGAAGATATCCGGCATCGTCTCGCAATTGTACCTCTCAAGCCCCGGCACAGAGGTTGTCTTGAAGCTCGACAATGAGATGACAGTAAGTTCAGGGAGGACGATATCGATAATCTCCGAGAACATCGGATCCAGCTGCGTATCGAAGACAATACTGACGAATGGCACAAGCAACAGCTTCAGAATAGGGAAAGGGAATTCCATGTTCAGGAATGTCGATGGGGCTGTTGTCGTGCAGGAGATCTAAGGCCAGGATGGGTCATGAACCTAACAAAAATTGGTATGGACAAGATGAAAAAAAGATCCCAGATAAGCATAACAGATTTCTTCCTCGCTGCGAGCATATTCGTGGTCCTTATAGGCGCACTGGTATTTGTCTACAGCAATTACACTGCGAAGTTCGCATCAAGGCAGGAATCCAGCATGATGCAGCTCTCTGCGATACAAGCAGCAGATATCCTTGCAAAATCCCACGGAAAGCCCGACAGATGGGGGGTGAACTCAACCCTCGCCCAGGAGATCGGCCTTGCGCAGGATGACAGGAACATCTCAGCCCAGAAACTGGACAGCTTCCTGAACATAAGCTACAACACCTCAAAGGAACTGATGGGCATAACAGACGAATACCATTTCAAGATCTCTTACATAGATGGGAACACTATTGCAGAGAAGGGCATGAATTCGACAGGCAGGAAAGCGGTGGGTGTCGAGAGGAGGGTAATCTACGGCGGAGAGAATGCGATATTATCCCTTATCCTCTGGAAAAGAGATGATCAATGACTGGAGGGTATGGCAGGATGCAATGCATGATGAATGGCAAGAGGCGATGAGATGAAGGGCTTGATGAAGAAAGGATTTGTATTCTCGCTGGATATCGCGATAGCGGTGCTGGTGACCCTCCTGATAATGGCTGCTGCGCATAGGAATATAGTGAATGCCGAGAAGAACAGCCTACCCAATGCGCAGATGGCTGCTGTCGGCTCAGACATAGCCGCGCTGCTGGACCACAAAGGCGTCCTGCAGACCCTTGACGAAGAGAAGATCGAGTCAGGGATGAATGACCTCATGCCGCAGAATTACGACATGCTACTCAAGGTGGCTGTAGATGACGGCACTGTGCTGTATGCAGGGGATTCTGTCCCTGCAGAGCAGTTCGTCAGCAGCGGAAAGAGGTTTTTCACGATAAAAGACCAGGCCTCCATAGAGCATTATGGCTATGCAAGCTATTGGATATGGGCAAGATGATCATGGTGATAAGGATGAAGCGAAGGATGATGGGGGAAAGGAAAGCAGGTATATGCTCTGGCAGGAAGGCGTTCATGTTCACACTGGGCTTTGTGCTTGTGGCATTGGCCATACTCTCTTTCACAAAGTTTGTCTTCAAGGAATCAGATGATGAAAAGACCCTATTCCAGCAATATGTCGTAATGAACAGGCTTGATGACATCGACAGGTCACTGCAGGACAGCATAAGGGATACTTTCGGGGCATACTCTAACACGAAAGCATATTTTTCCAATTCGACGGTTGTCTTCGAGGAATCCCTTCCTAATGATATGGATCTCTTTGAATCCAGGATGAACAGGCTGAAAAATTTCGCAGAGGCCAATGAGAGCAGCTTAAGGATCAACATAAACGAGACCATATCAGACATGCAGATGACCGTGTATCCTTCAGATCTTATCTACACCCATAATTTCACGAACAGGGAGATGATGATAATCCCGAAAGATATCAATGATGTCATGAAATACAAGACGACTATAACTGTTTATGAGAACGTGACATGCGACTGGGCTTTCATGGCAGGGGATTTCGATTATGAGCTCAATGTGATAAGCCCTGACAATGCAGGATGCGACCATGACAGACTGGTCGACATAGGGCAGAATGCGACAATAACAATACTCAGCAGGGACGAGCCCGATAACAGGATAGTGATATACATAACCCCTGCGTGGCTCAGGATAGTGATGGACAGCAGCAGCGTCTTCTCTGCAACAGCAAAGAATGAGGTCTATCATAAGGATTATCCTGAGAGTATGTGGCTCGGAAACAGCCTCATCAGCATAAACTTCACATCATTCGGGCTCAGGAGGGAAGGCGGAGCCAGGATAAGATGAGCTCAAACTGTGCAGTGAAGCGGATCTCACTGGCGTCTCAGGGAGATTTACTATTCAAAAATTAAAACACAGGTTTATTAATAAAGTTGCATAAAATTGCGTAAGCAGACAGAAAACTGGCGGCAAGCATATTGAGAGGGATGCTGGAAGGGGCATCTGCATAAAGGGGTAAAAAATGTTTGAAAGGATCATCGTAAACCTGCAGAAAAGGAATATACATAACAGGGCGAAAAAAGCGAGAGAGCTGATAAAGAATAACCATGTTGATCACGCAGAAAAGATATATAACAGGCTGATAAATGAGTACAAGGTTTTCTGCAGAAGAGCGACATATTTTGAGAAGCTGAGCGCATACCACACACTTCTTCACCTTTATAACGAACTCTCGCGAAAAGGCGAGAGAGAGGAAAAGCCTGTTGAAGTCGGAAAGAGGGAGTCCGGCATGAAAGAAACAGGCAGGAAGGACGCAAAAAACATCTCTGCCAAGAATAAGGTGCTGCAAAGGAAAAAAGAAGAGAAAGGAAGACAGAAGCATGCTGAAGAAGCGGGGAAGCAGGAAAAGGCAGGTGAAATGGAAGGGGATGAGAAGGAAGCGGCGGCTCAAGAGGGGATCAGGCAGGAAGCAAGCGGGAAAGAAGAAGCAGGGACGCAGGGCATCAGCCAGGAAACTTCTCCTTCAGGACAGCCCCAGCAGATGCGATCACAGATAACATCACCGCCTGCACCGATAAAAAAACCCTCGAAGATGCAGTTCACTACATTGATCGATGGATTATATTCATACACCCAGGAAAAAGGGAAAGTCAATCTCATGCAGGCATCGCTCAAATTCAAGGTGAGCAGGGACAAGATCGAGGAGTGGGCAAAGATACTTGAAGAGCACGGCCTGATAAGGATGTATTACCCTGCGTTCACGAGCCCGCAGCTCATGAGCCTCGAATGGATGAGGAAGGAAGAGGAGAGGAAGAAGAAAGAAGCCGAGGAGAAGAGAAGGAAGAGGCAGGCGAAGAAGAAGCAATGAAGAGAGGATATGAGAATAACATGAAAACCAGAAAAAAGGTGATCAAGAACAGGAAGAATGAAGCCGTGAGAAAGGCAGAAGGCAGGAGCAAGGGCATGATCGACAGATATGAAGTGGAATCCGAAGGGATGAAGGCAGAAGTCAGGATACTGGAGCAGAAAGGCAGCATAAAGAGCTATGTTGTCGTGTCTCCTTCATTCACGATGCCAACTCTTGCGCTCATGGACGAGATAAAGAGGGAGCTTGTCACAGAGATATCAATAACGACGCAGGAGATACTTGATGTCAATGCGATAAGGGAGCTGAAGGAGAAGATAAGGCTCAAGGCCACAGACCTCCTCAAGAAGCATCTCCCCTATATTGATGAGACGACAAGGAGATATATCATAGGGACGATGATACATGAGATGCTGGGCCTCAAGAATGTGGAATTCCTGCTTTCAGACCCGAGGCTTGAGGAGATAAGGATCAATTCTGCATTAGAGAACATAAAGGTCTATCACAAGGCATATGGGTGGCTTGAATCCAACCAGAGAGTGCCTTCTGAAGCCGACATACAGAATTATGCAGATATAATAGCGAGAAGGGTCGGCAAGCAGGTGAATGCCCTGAATCCATTGCTTGACGCGCACCTCATAACAGGAGACAGGGTCAATGTTGTGCTCTATCCCATAACGACAAAAGGCAATACGATTACGATAAGGAAATTCGCAAGAGACCCATGGACAGTCACTGATTTCATAAAGGCAGAGACAGTGAGCGCTGAGCTCATATCTTTGATATGGCTTGCGATGGAATATGAGATGAATGTGCTCATCTCAGGAGGCACAGGCTCTGGAAAGACAAGCTTCCTGAACATATGCATGCCTTTCATCCCCCCTAACCATTCCATAATCTCCATCGAGGATACGAGGGAACTGCAGCTGCCTAAATATCTCTACTGGACGCCCATGGTGACAAGGCTTGCAAGCTCAGAAGGCAAAGGCGAGATAAGCATGCTCAATCTTCTAGTGAATGCGCTGAGGATGAGGCCAGACAGGATAGTAATGGGGGAGATAAGGCAGAAGAGGGATGCAGAAGTCCTTTTCGAAGCGATGCATACAGGCCACAGCGTCTATGCGACACTGCACGCGGACAGCCTTTCAGAGACGATATCAAGGCTTACAAATCCACCTATAGATATCCACCCCAATCTCTTAAGCTCTGTCGATCTCTGCGTAGTCATGTTCAGGGACAGGAAGAAAGGGATAAGGAGGGTCTATCAGGCAGGGGAATTCGTCATAGAAGGCGGCGAGGATGAGATGAAAGTGAAGGCGAATATGCTCTATAGATGGAAGCCCTCTACAGACAAGATAGTCCCTCATGCAGAGAGCCTGAGATTCTTCGAGGACCTAAACCGGCACACAGGGCTTACGCAGAAAGAGATAAATGCTGATCTTGCTGACAAGAAGGCCATACTGGACTGGCTGGTAAAAAACAACATAAGGCAGGTCGATGATGTCGGCAAGGTGATGAATGAATATTACCTTGACAAGGAGTTCGTGATAAATGCTGTGAAGAAAAACCTGGACAAGGATGTCGTGCTTAAAAAATGAACATACCCTACTGCTTTTTTCCGGAAAATTTCGTCAAGAGAGGGTCTTCGCTTTTCTACTGGCTCTCTGATTTCATAAGGAAATCCAAGCCCGAGATAGAGCTTGACTTCAAGAGAGCGGAGATCAAAACCAGCGTAAGCGCGTATATCTCTGCTGCGCTCTTCTCTGACTTCGTGCTTTTCCTGTTCATGACGCTGTTCGTCAGCATGATCCTGCTGAGATACAGGTCCGGATATGCGCTGGCAATCGCTGTCCTCGTCTCATTTGTGATATCCCTTTTCATATTTTTCCAGCAGATGACCTATCCCAGGGTGATAGTCAATAAGAAAGTGAAGAGCATAGAGAGGTATCTCCTTCCTGCGCTCAGGACAATGCAGATCCAGGTGAGCTCAGGCATACCCCTCTATGATATCATAACCTCAATATCGAATGAGGATTATGGCGGAGTCTCTGAGCAGTTCAAAAAAGCCATCAAGGAGATAAATGCAGGCATGCACCAGATAAATGCCCTTGAGAATGTCGCTGCAGAGAATCCTTCCCTCTATTTCCAGAGGATAATATGGCAGATAATAACTGCCGTGAAGAGCGGTTCTGACCTGGGTGTCGTGCTCAATGAGATAGTGCAGTCGCTTGCAGAAGAGCAGATCGTCCAGGTGCAGGAATACGGCTCAAAGCTGAACCCCCTGACGATGTTCTACATGCTGATCGTGGTCGTTGTCCCTGCCCTTGCCCTCACTTTTTTCGTAGTTATAGGATCATTCATATCGATAAACTCGTCCACTCTCAAGGCACTTTTCTGGGGGATGTATGTCGTTGTGATGTTCTTCCAGCTGTTTTTCTTGAGCATGATATCATCAAAGAGGCCGAATCTGCTTTGATTTGGTCAAGAAGGGCGGGAAAGCAAAAAAGACGAGGACATAAAAATATAGAAGGATATAAAGACAGGTGAAAAATGTTTTCAATATATAGGCTGTTCGGGAAGTTCTTCCCGAAAAATGTAAAGAAGAGCATAGTCAAGCTCCTGGAATATTCCAACATAAGCGTAGAGGTTAACAGGCTCCTGGGATTCCAGCTGATATCCTCCGTGCTTCTTTCTGCAGTGATCTCGGTCTATTCCCTGCTGTTTTTCGGATATAACCTTGTAATAGTCTTTCCTATCTCGTTCGTCTGCATGCAGGCTTTCGTATATATGTGGCTGCTGTTATCTGCTGACAAGAAAGGCAGGTTCACTGAGGCGATATTGCCTGATGTGCTCCAGCTGATGTCAAGCAATCTCAGGGCAGGTGTCACAATAGACAAGGCATTGTTCATGGCTGCAAGGCCGGAATTCGGGCCTTTCAAGAGAGAGCTTGACAGGGTCGGCAAAGAGATTGCTATAGGCAAGGATCTTGTCGGAGCCCTCAGGGATATGACATCAAGGATAAGATCAGACAAGCTGAAAAAGACAGTCTACCTTATAATAGGGGGTATAAGGTCCGGCGGTGAACTGGCGCCCCTGCTCGAGAGGTCGGCGAAAGACCTGAGGGACCAAGAGATAATGGACAAGAAGATAAGGGCCAGCATAGGGATGTACACTATATTCATATTCATAGCCATAGGCCTTGCATCCCCTTTCCTTTTCGGGCTCTCGTCTGTCGTTGTTGAGATACTGACAAAGACATTCTCGACAGTCTCCATGCCGACAACAACCAATGCTGCATTCGCACTGAACAAGATAAGGATATCGATTGATTTCGTGAAGACATTCTCCCTTGTGTTCATATCGACAAGCTGTGTGCTGGGATCGTTTGTCCTCGGCCTTGTCAGCAAAGGCAAAGCGAAAGAAGGGGCAAAATACATTATCCCTCTGATGATACTGGCGATGGGCATATTCTTCCTTGTCAGAAAACTCCTTATATCTTCCTTGAGCGGGCTGTTCGGAGTCTGATATATCAGCATATCATAATTAATATTCTTTTCGAGATCTTAAAAGCCTTTTCGGACTGCCTGGATCATCCTCTTCTTTTCATGGCCTCTTTTATCCTGCCTGCCTGCTTCTGGAAGCCGAACTCCCTTCCGAGATAATAGATCTTGTATGCTGCTGCGACGAAAACAAGATAAGCTGATGTTATGAAGAAATAACCCAGATATTTCCATGCCCCCCCTATCTTAAGCAGCCCTACAATGCCATTCCATACTGAAGAGACCAATATCAATATAAGGCATGCGAGGAAATAACCAGTGTAGCTCCTCAATGATGAGCCAGGAGAGAGGGAGCTATAAGCCATTATCGTCCATATTATGGCCATGACTCCGAATGTCAATGACATGAATGTGATTATGACTTCTGCATTGCCCAGGATGATGATTATTGCAGCTATTCCTGCAAGGACAGCCGCCAAAGCAAAAATAATCTTAAGTTTCTCTTTCATTTTGCACCTCTTTTAGGGATATCTTGACCCATCGTTCCTTTTTTGATTATCTTTTGAGGAGTTCATTTTTGATGATCTCATCGGGGAGTTCATTATTCGTTCATAATAAGTTTTCCTAATCTTAAAATTCCAGCTTAAGGTCGCAGTACTGGTTGAGCTCGTCTATTAGCTCCTTATGGGCCTTCTTCTCGAGGCTTATGATGATGCCTTTTACGGCCCATAACCTCATCTTGCCTGCGAGAAAATGCACGAACCTCGCGACTGTCGACAATGAATTGAACAATAACAGGGTGTTGAGGGAATCGAAAAATACGAATTTCTCTTTCGACAGCAATGCCATGACTGCCTGATCCATGGCGACGGATATGTCGCTGAGATTCTCAGGATTCCCTATGAAAAGGCATTTGTCTGTCTTCTCTATGTCCCCTCCGGATGTCTTTGTGACCGCATCTATGAATATCATCATTCCCGTGTCTATGCCTGATCTCTTGAAGAGGCTGTCCATTGTCTTGTAAGGCTTGTTCAGGGTGACATATACTCCAGGTATGTTCTCTTCCTCAGTCAGGTGCTTGACCAATGCCAGATTAGTCTCCTGATAATTCTTTGCGTCAACAGTCGCAAGAACAACGTATTCCTTGAGGTCCTTAAGCTTATTTTTGTATTCAACCTTTATCTTGATTGCCATATCAGATTTGCGCCTTCTCATGTTTATAAATATTTTGGTGGATAGTTTAGTGAGCATACCTTATCATGAAGCGAGGTTGAGGCGCACGATAGGCAGATGGACAATGTGCCTGAGAAAACTATTTAAATAACGCTCCCTGCAGAACAGCCAAGAATGGATGATGGGCTAAAAAAGAGGCTGAATATAGGGGCAGATGAACTCCTGCTTTTCTTACTCATCATTTCAGAGATATTTGAGTTCGCCGGGCTTCTTCCAGGGGACTTTGATTATGTCAAGAAGATACTGTCATGGGTCTGCCTTGCATATCTGCTCTACAAGATAAACCTCACTGAGATAATATTCGGCTATGATGACAGGAAGATAGACATTGCCTTGATAGCGGCATACTTCATGCTTGTCGCAAAAGACTTCATCCTCTATTCAAAGGAGGCCATGGAGACGATAGGCCAATCATCCCATAATTACCTCACGCCGTTCTATGCATTCATACTCGACCATGCGTTCTTTTTCCAGTATGTCACATTCTATATCGGCGGGGGGATCATAATCCTGCTTGCGCTGCTCAACATATTCCTGAACGCAGAGGTGAAAGAGCCCAGCATAATGGCCATCTTCCACAAGGGGGGTCCGGCCGGGACGATATCAGAGAGGCTGCTGAGAGGCGCTACATCATTCATAATCTACTCTGCTTTTTTTGTGATCATATTCAATCTTGCCATAGAATGGCTCGGCTGGGCAGTGGATTCAACATTGGCCGTGCTTGCAGTATTCTTTTACCTATTCTTCTTCATAAAGCATTACAAAAGGCTTGACCCTGGATCGTTCCTCTACAAAGTTGGGGATGCGGGCGAGGGTTTTTATGGGGAGTTCATAAACCTGTTCAGGTCCAAAGGAACCATACTGCTCGGCATCAGCGGGCTTCTGGTCCTGCACCTCCTCACAGATGTCGGTAATTTCATACTCCCTTACATATTAGGGAGAAAGATAGAATATTTCGTCGCATTAGGGGCCGGGCACACAGGGATACCTTCCCTCATGGCGATAGACCTTGAAGTCGCGGCAACGCTCATCCCGAAGATTTCGGTCTTCATGGCATATATACTTAACATATCCGCCATACTTTTCATGCTCATAGGCCCTGCCCTGATATGGTATGAGATATACAAGAAAAGGAGGATAGAGATATCCAATACCATCCTGGGACTTTTTGGCGCCTCAATATTCACTTACTTATCTTCGCCCATCTTTAAGGTGGGACGGATAAGCGTGGAGGGCCTTTATGGGGTGGATATACTGACAAAAACCATCAATGTGTTGAATGCGCCGGTCATAATATTCACGGCAGCCATGTTATTCATATTATTCACTCTCATAGCTTATAGCCGCATAGTGAACATGTTTTTGAGGTACATAATGGTGTTTGCAATCGAGCTTTTCTTTGCCAATTACATCTACATGTTCTTCTTTGACGTCGCAAGCTTCTATTCGAGATCGCTGATTTTCATAGGCAATTATTTCATACTATTCTACCTGTTCATATTCCTTTCGATAACCATAATGTTCTACATAGGGGGCATCATATATTTCATCTATGACTCTGCTGTGGACATGACCAAAAAATTTATATAAGCTGTTCGTAAAGGCATTAGGGACAGAAGGGCGCAGGAGAAGGGCCACAGCATAGTGGCGTATGATAAAAAAGAAAAAAAGAAGGTGAGATGATGTTCAGATTTGTCTGGGATAAGTTCAAGAAGACCACGATGTTTGAGAAGATGCTTCTTGTCGTGGGATTGGCCATAAGCGTTCTCGGCTTTTATTGGATAAACAATATGTATATGAGAGAGCCGAAAGTGACATGGCCGCTGCTCCAGGCAGCTTTCTCATACCTGCTACTGATATTCATGGTGATCCTGACAGACAGCAATGAGAGCATAAAAGAGGAGCTGAAGATCGTGATAAAAGAGCAGGCGCAGGAGATAAGGTACCTCAGGAACATCGCGAATGAGCAGCTCGATGAGATAAGGCTGCTGAGGCGTGACCTGACGATGAAGAAGAGATGAATGGGAGATGCTCTTCTTCAGGTCCTTGTATCCGGCAGCATTGATACGTTCTGCGGATCGCTCATGAAATCCTCCCTCTTTATCTCGTCAACTATGTAATAGATCTCCTTGGCCTCTATGCTGAACTTGCTGTCCATCCTGTCGAGAAAATCCTCGAACTCCTTTATGTTCAAGAATATCCCCTCCACAAGGAAATCATAGTTGTTGTTTATCTTGTAGACTGAGTTGACATTGTCCTGCTTTGCGAGATAATTCTTGAGGCTCTCCTTCTCATCTTTCTTTGACTTCAGCATCATGTTTATCCTTGTAGTATACCCTAGTCTTGAGAAGTCTATTATCGCCGTATGCTTCTTTATGATATCTTTTTCATGCAGCCTTATCCTGTCAAATATCGTTGATACTGGGATGCCTGTCTGCCTGCTCATGGTAGTCAGATTCATCCTTGCGTCTTTCCTTAGGTAAGAGATTATCACCATATCCCTTTCTTTCATGTTTCTCATGCCTGACACCTCCTTTGTTTTTTTTTGGTTTTTTGGTTTTTTGGTTTTTTGTGATTTTTGCAGTTTTTGCATTTTTTCCGAATTTCCCGGAATACTTACTATTATGTCGAAAGATTTATATATAACTTTCTTATATTTAATATATAACAGAATATAAATATATAACTTTTAATTTGATTTTATATATGAAAAGGGGATTTATGGTATATTAATGGATAAAGGTGCCAGGATGAGAAGAAAGCTTGTAAAACAGGGAAGGAATGCCCTTACTATGACATTGCCTTCTGAGTGGGTCGATAAGCAGAACCTGAAGCCGGGCGATGAGGTCTTTGTCGAGGAAAGGAAAGAGGGGTTGCTGGTCTCAGGGGATAAGATAAAGGAAGGGAACAGGAAAACCATAGATGTATCCGGCCTTGAACCAATGATAAAGAGGGTCCTCGGAGCGATCTACAAGGCAGGCTATGATGAAGTCGAAGTAAGATTCGGCAATGCGAAGGAATTCGAGGATGCGCAGGAAGTGATAAGGGAGGAATTCATCGGCTTTGAGACAATCCACCACGGCAAGGACAGCCTTGTTTTCAAGAAGATATCTTCCATCGAGCCGAAGGAATTCAATACGATGATGAGGCGCATGTTCCTGATAATAAAATCCATGGCAGATGACTCCCCCATAGCCATGAAAAAGAAGGATCCGGATCTGCTGAAGATGATAATCCTGAGGGACAAGGATGTGAACAAGATAGCGGATTTCTGCAGGAGATCCCTGAACAGCTCAGGCCACATGATAGAAGGCAGGACTGCGCCGTTATATTTCATAACTGAACAGCTTGAGAAGATAGGCGACATACTAAAGGAGATATGCGGGCATATGATCAGCAATCCGGGAAGCGCAAATGAAGGCATTCTCTCTTTTTTCAGCGATGTGAACGCATTCTTTGAGGATTTTTACGGCCTTTATTTCAGCCTCGACCTAAAGAAGATGGCTGAATTCGGCAGGAAAAGGAAAATCCTCATCGAGAAATCAGAGAATCTCCTTGAATCATCATCAAAAAAGGAAGTGCGGATCGTTTTTTATTTAAGGGAGATGCTTAACAGCACATTTGACATGAATGGCTCATTGATGGCTGCAAGATTGTAGGTAGAAAGATCATTTTAGCAGAGTTATCTCAATCAGATCCTTGCAGAGATATCATCAACAGCCCCAACCATCTTTTCTATCGCATTAAGGCCTGCCTTATGCGCATATAACTCATAATCCCCTGCATTGTCTATTATCCTTCTGCCGTACTCGGAGGCATTCTTAAGATGAAAGAGCCTTGCTTCGGTGCTCCATGAAGAGAACTGGCCCTCTTTGCCTTTTTTTCTCGCATTCGCAATGTCCCTGCTCCTGTATCCGGCCATCTCCATGTGCCTCTGCGCAGCGCCGAAAGGGAGGAACCTGTCAAAGATATCGAATTGGTCGCCCCAGTATGACTGTTTCAATGAATGCTTTGCGTCATCATCGAGATAATCCCCTCCGAACTCACACACATTGACGAAGAAATAGATCGGAGGCAATAATTCATCATTCTCGAAATCTATCTTCCTTATCTCGTGGTTCTTCATGAAATTCATGATATTGCTGTCAGTGTAGAATCTCCTCGGCAAAGCGTGCAGCGGCACAGCGATATTGCGGAAGCCTTCCATTATCCTCTTCTTCTCTTCGTCAGACAGGATAATCCCGCTCTCTTCCAGAGACCTTACTGCATTGGCTATCTTGTTCGGAAAATATTCTCTTGAGATGTCCAATGGGCTGCTGAGGGATATCTTGCTGTCCCTATATGCCAAAATCCCTATGTTCTCGATATCCCTCAGGAGCTCGACACACTCGCTAAGGTCTTCAAAAAGGCCTGCATATCTTTCTCTATGCCCGGGTAAATTGTCATCTGCACGCCCGCCCTGCCTGTCTTTTGGCCCATAATGCCCTTCAAGCATGAGCTGATGCAGGTTTTTTCCGCAGATATACTTAAGGAAAAGATGATAAAAGCCCTTGTCTTCGAAATCGCATAAGAAGTCGGATATCTTCCCGCCAAAATAGGGCTTTAATGCGAGTATCTGCTGTTTCTCTGTCTTGAGCCTTGCAGGATCAGCATTCCTTTTGATTGCTATGAGGTTCTTTATGTACCTGTCAAACTTATGGATGAACAGTTCATTCCTGAAATCGCCTACACAGCTGAAATTCTGCATTATGTCCTCTGTGCGCAGGAGGATCCTTCCTGCTTCAAGATATTTCACCATTGCTTCTTCGGGCCTGCCTGCTGATTCAAGGATCTCTGCATGCAGGAATCTCGCCCTATAATCATCGCTGAATCTTGTTTCGGCCTCGTCCATCACTTTCAGGCTTTTCTCAGCATCAAACAGGGTGAGATGATGATAAGCGAGCCTCAGCAGGTATTTTATCTCGCCGGGATTCCTCCTTATCTCCCTCTCAAGCCTTAAGCCCCTGCTCACTGCTGACGCTTTTGCCAGGCCAGTGCCATAGCCTTCCCTCTCTTCTGCTGTCCTTGACCTTTCAGAAAGGACTTTCAGCGCCATGTCGATCGACCGGTCATCCCTCATGTATAATGCGGCAAGTCTTGTGCTGTAGCCCCCTCCGATCCTGTGCGCTTCAGTGTATGCATCGATCGCTTTTTCAGCATCATTGATGAGCTCTGCCTGCAATCCCCTGAAGACGTGTTTTGCCTGGCGGTAAAAAGCAGAATGCAGAAGGTCCCTTGCTGCTCTTGAAAAAATAGTGGCGAATCCGAAAAAGGCCAGTTCTGCGGGGATTAGTATCGCATAATTCTTCAGGACAATGTCATCGATATTCCCTGACCTGCACAGCTCGATGAACCTATTGGCTGCCGCCTGCATCCCCTGGTCATGCGGCAGAAGAGAATATATCTTCAAAGGCAATCCGGCTGCCTGGTAAGCGATCCTGTCATAGAATGCCGCGATAGTCAGCAATGCTGCGTTTGCCTTAGGATATTTCAGGAAAGCATCTTTCATCTTCACGAAGATGTTCCTTGATCCGCCTTCGTGTGATGCTTCGAATTCTTTTATCCTCCTTTCGATGCTGTCTCTCTGCTCATCCCCTGAAGGGATATTCCTGAAATCATCGCTCTTTTTGCGGGCCATCATCCCTGAAACTATGATGTCAGCTGCTGCGCCTGCAAGAAACCCTGAAGAGATGGAAATTCCCGGCTCGATACCGAGATGATTGAGAATCAAAGATGTTGCACAGGCAGCCATCGCGCCAGAAGTATGCTGAGGATATGCGTGACAAGCGTCAGCAAAGCTTTCCAGCACCATATTTGATCTATTCTTCCCCCCCATGCACTGGAAAAAACAGATTATTATTATAAAACTTTCCCGTGAAAAAAAAGAATCTGGGAATTTCGTCTCTGTATTATTGCGAAAAAACTGCCATTTCTGAACTCATGAAGAAAGTTTTATAAATTATGGACCCATGCCTGAAGTTATGGGAGAATTGAAACCCTTAGAGGAGATGGCAAATGATGTCAATATGGGTGATCTTGTCCGTGTCACGATAAACTATGGGCTAAGCAGTTATGTTGGCTACGTTTGGTGGACGCCGAAAGAGAACGGGAAAACATCCCAATTAGATGCCAGTGATATACTCTCTTCTACAACAAACATACCCCCTATAGGGGCAGTCATCAGCGCAGTTAAAGATCCTAACTGGATTGAAGACAACAAGGAAAGATCCCTTGTGGCACACAAGAACCAGATATTGATCTATGCAGACAATGACATCCTTCTTGCAGGATTGGACCCCTACGGAAAAACATATGAGGACATCCTTAAGAAGAAAGTCCAGGTTGTAGGCATAAACCTAAAAAAAGGCACATTGGGAAAGGAAGTGGTAAAGGGATATGAGGTTCTGGAAAGAGCAAAAGATCAAGATTAGATATTTAACCTGAGAAATCAGACAATCTTCTCCTCAAGGCATCTTGCACTGAGAACGGCTTTCGCTGCATCTATGAACTCATCCTCTTTTTCCGTAGGGATTATCGCGCCGGCAGCCTGGGGATGCCCGCCATGCTCCCCTCCGACCTTGTTCGTGATCTCTTTCACGATCTCCCTCAGGTCAATATCCTTTATGTTGTTCCTCGGGTTCGCTATCCTCAGGGAGACCTTTGTGGTATTGTCCATGGCCTGGGCCATGCTCATGACCAATGTGCCTTCCTGTATGCCATTGCCTTTTGTTATCATCGAGGCCACTGTGCCTATCATCGTGGAAGGTATGCTTTCGCCGGCATTTATGATCATGAACCTGTCTCCTTTTATTATGTTCCCGTTTGTCTGGTTGTCCCTGTACCAATTCATCGAAGTGACTATGTGCTTCTTGTATTCGTCCAATGCCCTCATGGCCCTCTGCTTGGACCTCTTGTCGCCCAAGCATGCGCCTATGCCCAATGATGCCTTGTTCAGCCTGCCGCATGCATTGAGCAATGTCGTGAACTCCTTGCCGTCCCTGAAAGGGGTGCCTTTCGTCTCATTCACAAGGGTATAACTGTAGCCGAGTACATCTTCAGGCTTCTCCTCACCTGAGCGCCTCATTATTATCTCTGCAACGAGCCTTTTCATCTCATTGTCGGTGATATCGCCCATCCTTTTCCAGTCATTCCCTTTTTTCGGGTTTATCCCTATCTCCTGAAGGAACTGGAGGGCCATGCTCTCATTGCCTGAGACGCCCGGGATGTAAGGGTTGTTGCTGTATTCCAATATCTTGTGCAATGGCCTTGTCTGCGAGCCGAAGACCCTCAGCCCTTCCCTGACTTCGAGCTGCTCGAGCGCGACAGCATCGCCAAGTATCTCGTGATTGAGCTTCTTGAAGCCCTTGTCCTCCTGCACATCGCCTATCGCGCCCATGACTGCAAGGTAAGCGTATTCCTTGTTCCTCTCGTCGAGCTCTTTTGAGAAAAGATAGACCACTCCTGCGCCTGATATCTCTTTCCCGCCGTCAATCCCGAACAGGATCGGGTTCACAAAAACCACATTGTCCTTCCCTTTTATCTTTTCAGCCTTCTCCTGGCTGACTTCGTGATGATCAAGTATGAAGATGTCCTTCCCGCTGAGCTTTTCTGAGATCTCATCCACATATTCGGATGCGAGGTCAGTGAAGATGAAGCAGCTGTAATCCTCTTTTGACAACGATTCCAGGGTCTTGCTGTTCAGCTGCTGCACTATAGAGATGGAATAGCACCTGTTCTCCCTGTTCAATGCGTTTATGATGATAGAAGCTGCTGTTATGCCGTCTGCGTCAAGGTGGCTGACTATCCTTATGCACCTCTCCTTAGGCACGTCCCTGAACCTTTCTGCAGCCAGCTTTATGCTTTGCCTGAATTGCTCGTAATTATCCAAGATATCACTGGATTTTTAGTGCATACCTTCTTTTTATTGTTTGTGGTTTTGGAATATCTATTGCAGAAGACACAAAATCAGATATGTTTTTGCAATGCCAATACAATCCATGCCGCAAAGACAAACGGCGCTGTGAGAGAGATTATACTGAGGGAAATCATCCCATAAATGATAAAGACCGAAATTGCAGCTGAGATTAGGGCATAGATCAAAGAAGCATTTCTCTTGTCAGCAAATGCAATGGCACAAAGGACACCATTGAAGCCGAATATGCCCGTATTCACAAGATTTAGAGGGAATGACAGCAGGAAAGATACAAGCACCCCCATAGATGAGCCTATCAATGCGTAAACTGCGGAAATTCTCGAGTTCACAAGTATTGCTATGAGGAATATTATCCCAGTTATGATGCTCGTCTGGAACATCACCTGCCCAAGGCCCATGCTCAATGAGGGTAGGACATTTAGGCCTGTTTCTTTGACCAGCTCAGATGTTTGTGTTGAAGCCAAATTAAAAAATTTTGCAATGAGTATGGAGACCCATGTTATAAGCACAAAGGGGAGAGTGAAGGGATATAATCTTCTTTTGTGCATGAAATTCATGATTATTGATGAGAATATAGAGCTTAAGATCACAAGACTGACAAGAAAGATATTAATCTTAAAGAAGAAAAATAAAGCTATCCCCGCCAATGTTCCATTGAATCCATAAAGGCCGTCACGGATATCCTGTTTTTTGTACTTTAATACAAACGCTGTGAAAGTGCTTACGAATACGCCTATCAATGCCCCTACACCCATCACCCATGAATTATAAAAAATACCTGCCAGGAACAATGCTCCTGTAAGGGCATTATTCTGCAGCATTACCTGGCTTATGCCCCTTAAAATAATCTTGAAAAATCCAAAAATTCCCATAAACCTGCTGATTGCATATCATTATTAATAAATTTAATGTTTTGCAATGGCTAAAAGATTATAATAAAAAAGAAAAAAGAAAACAATAAAAATAAAGGCCTATTCCACGTACATCCTTACGGATTTTGCGTCAAATTTCCAGTCGACTGGAAGGACTTTTGTCTTCTTGTAGTATTTGATCAGTCTCCTCATCTTGGATTCTGTCAGCTGAAGGCCCCTCAATGCGGCCATGTCCTTGTGATTCTCCTCAAGATGCTTCCTGACTGCGATGCTCTTCTTGATCAGGCTCAGAAGATCCTCTGGCAGCTGTTTTGCCAGGTTCTTCTCTTTCAGCATGATGGTTATCCTTTTGCCTGTTATCGATTTCACATTGGGTATGCCGTAGCTGTCCCTCAGGAAAAGGCCTATCTCTGAAGCTGATTTGCCCTCTTTTGCGAGCTTTGTTATCAGCATCTCGATCTCTTTTGGTTTGTACCTGACCCATATCGCTGTCTTCTTTATCGGCTTGTTTGAGCCGGATTTTCCTTTCCTTCTCGAATACATCCTTGCCATGTTTATACCTCGATCCCTGGCTGTTTCCAGCTGTTTTGTTTAAAATCGGAAATAGAACGAATATGTCCCTATTCTATCTCCAGTTTAAGCAAGCCTTGGCATGAGCCAAAACCGGCTTATCTCTCGATAAGGATATATGGGTTTTGATGTGGTTTATAAAGATTGCGGAATTAATCTGTTTGTTCTTTTTCATTCCATGGCGCACGCCACCATCATGGCGGCTCGACGGTCAAAACCTCGCAATGCTCGGTTTTGCCCTACTCGGGTTTCCCGTAGGGAGCAACGGAAAATTGCGATTTTCCTAGTTGCGCTCGCTTCGCTCGGCAACAACCCCTCCCTCGTCGAGCGCCATGGTGGCGTGCGCGCGCCGGGGGTCGGCCCCTATGGGGTGGCGCGGAGGGCAAGCTTTTCGACTATTCAAAACAAAACAATCGGGGAGAAAAGTTGCCCGTCGCACCGCCACGAATGGCGCTATTATTCCCTTTTCTTAAAAATCCCTTTTCCCACAAAACCTTTAAATACCCTCGATTACAATTAAATCCCCATGCCTGCATATGATGACAAGATAAAAGAGCTTGAAGAGCAGATCTCCAAGACGAAGTACAACAAGAAGACCCAGCATGCCATAGGCCTCTACAAGGCGCAGCTCGCAAGGCTGAAAGAGACACAGCTGAAAAGGAGCTCTGGCGGGAAAAAAGGGGAAGGTTATTCTGTAAAGAAGTCGGGCGATGCCACCGTGATATTGTGCGGCTTCCCTTCTGTGGGAAAATCTACTCTTCTCAATTCTCTTACAGGAACTGAATCAAGGGTCGGGGCATATGCTTTCACGACATTGACTGTCATCCCCGGCCTGCTTGAATACAAGCATGCGAAGATACAGGTCCTTGATGTCCCGGGCATCGTCCATGGCGCAGCTTCAGGCAGGGGCAGGGGGACAGAGGTCCTTGCAGTCATGAGGACTGCTGATCTTGCGATAGTCCTGATCGATGTGAACTATCCCGGCCACCTGAAAGTCCTTAAAAAAGAGATATATGAGGCTGGCTTAAGGCTGGATGAAAGGCTTCCTGATGTGAAGATAGTCAAGAAGTCTAGGGGCGGAGTGGACATCGCATCCACTGTCAAGCTGACTAAGACAGATTTCGATACTATAAAGGATGTCCTGAGGGAATTCAGGATACATAATGCTGATGTTGTGATAAGGCAGGACATATCGATAGACCAGCTGATCGATGTCGTTGAGGCGAACAAGATCTACATCCCTTCGCTTGTTGTCCTGAACAAGATAGATATGGTGCCTGAGAAGAAGCTTGAGGAGCTGAAGAAGAACCTCAAGCCTGATGTCTGCGTCTCGGCAGAGGAGAAACTGAATATAGACGGGCTGAAAGATGCGATATTCTACAAGCTGAACTTCATAAGGGTATATACCAAAGAAGCAGGGAAGAAAGCCGATATGGATGTCCCGATGATAATGAAAGGCGGCTCTACTATAAAGGATATGTGCGACAAGCTGCACCGCGACTTCGTTAACAAGTTCAGGTTCGCAAGGGTCTGGGGGAAATCAGCAAAGTTTCCTGGGCAGAAGTTCACCCTGAACCATAGGATCATGGATGGGGATGTTGTTGAGGTGCATTTGAGGTAGATTCTGGGTTATATGATGTTTTCGTGGTTTATAGGCTGTAATGATAGTGAATTCTTGGGTATTGCTTAACCACTAAATAGTAGTTAAGAAAGGAAAGATTTATAAATGAAAAATGGGTTTGATAGATAAAATGCGACCAAAATATAATCCAACAATAGAAGATTGTATTGAAGCAATCATTGCCCGAGACAGAGGAATGCCCTATCCTGAGGTTTTGAAAACGTTTGAGCTTACTCCAAATAAATTTGCAAGAACAATCTCTATGGAATTAGGGAGCTATATCGCCCTTACATCAGGAGAAAGAAGAAAAATATTAGAAGGAATAATATCTGATCCTGAAAGAAGAAGAGAACTGTTCAATATGGGGGAGGAGTTTGTAAAAGAGCAGTATGATCGTATCCAGGGAAGGATTCACAGGGAAAAACAATCACACTTTTATCATGGGACTCATTTTCATCCAAAAAATGTAGATGCACTTGTTTATTATGCCCTTACTTCTAATAATCCCTCCCTATCATCAAATTGCAGGAATGTGGTTATTGAAGGTATAAAGAATTTACCTCTGGATCTTGCTAAATATTTTATGAAAATAGGATTAAGGGGTTTGATGAGCAACGAAATTGCTTGCAGGGGCAAGGCTGATTCACCTTTAGCTATATTAAAAATTTTTGATAAAGTTTACCGCCAAAAAACAGGGGATGCAAGTCTGTTTGATTTAAGCCAGAAAGAGCATCTGCACAGATGGGGTGATAATTTTATGGCTCCCTCTCTTACTGGCACGATAAAACCAATATAAGAGAAGCAGTTTATCATATCTTAACTGAGAATAATACTGGATTAAGTTCTAGTGACAGGACAAAGGTTATCCAAACAATTAATAATTTTCCAACAAACTTAGCTGACTATTTTCACGGCATTCACATGCGTGGGCTTATGGCAAACTTCGAAAAAGGAAGGCAGAATTCCCCCTTGGAGGTATTGGAAGTTTTTGACGAGGTTTACCGCCAAAAAACAGGGGATGCAAGTCTGTTTGATTTAAGCCAGAAAGAGCATCTGCACAGATGGGGTGATAATTTTATGGCT
>PCXZ01000023.1:0-9899 GCA_002762985.1 Candidatus Woesearchaeota archaeon CG10_big_fil_rev_8_21_14_0_10_44_13
GAATCCGTCCTTATCAGCGCCCCTGACCTTTATCCTCAACCCTTCCTTTTCCATGGTTGAAACTGGGATGATCCTGTTTTCCTCGTCCTTCTCATAATCCGTGATTATCTCTTCTTTGCTGAATTTTATTATTTGCTTATCAGATGCAAAAATGCTCTTCTTCAGGGAAAATTTGTCTTGGGTTTCGTTTATCCCAATCCCTTCAGCTTCTATTCCCTCAGCAGGGACCCCAGCCTCATCCATGGGTATCTCGGTTATAGTGAGATTGAATGTTGTTATTTCTTCTGTCTCATTGTAGACATCATCTGATGTGCTGTTATCAACTGCTCCGGCTGTGACGCCTTCCATCGTGAGATCTGTGAGATTTCCAGTCAGATTATCCGTCTCATCAATGCCTGCCCCTTGTTCAGGAGATTCTTCGATGACATCGTCCATCACATTGAACTTAGAATCTATCTCTTTAGATGCATCCTCATATCTCAGTACAGCCTTTATCGTGTAAGTTCCTGTCTTTTCAAGAGGGAAATCAAGGCTTACTGCATACAGCTTGTTTTCAGGATCATAGACTTCAATAGTATAATCAACCCCGGGAGGAGCTATGAATAGGTGGGCCATATCTCCCAAGGTATAGTTTTCCCGGCCTGCAAACACGCTTGCATCATCAAGCACAGTCATGCCTGTGTTCACATATTCCCCGAAGAATGTCCCGGCGAGCATGACCAGCAGCAGCACAACAACGACAGCAATATTCTTGAGCATAACCCCTTTATCATCAGTCACTCTGTCTGTCTTTTCCATCTCCCTCCTGCACAGCTCGATATGGTTGTCATAATATCTCATCCACTGCTCAGGATCTTTTCCCTTCAATTGGCTGTAAAGCTGATGGTTATATTCGATATCATCAATCTCTCCCTTCTCATGCCTATATCTCAGATTCTTTGCCAATAGGATGATATTCTTTTTGTAATCCTCGCATAATCTCATCCTTCTGGCTAGCTCTCTCTTCCTGTCTTCAGGCTTCACTGCCTTTTCATTCATCTTTTCATCAGTTTTCATTTATTATCAAAACTTTTCTTCATTATCTTTTGCAGATTTTTTCCTTGTCCTGTCATAGGCAGTCCATATTGTCCTGTCATCCCTGTTGAGCATTAAGGCTATCTTGTGCAGACTGAGCCTGCTCTCTTCCCTGAGGTACCTGACAATTGATTCCTGGACACCGAATCTCCTGTTTTTCAGGATCGAAATCGGGATATTGATATGAGAAAGGGGATATGCTTCAGCAGATGAGAATCTCTCAGGCATCTTTTTCTTTGCCTTGCTGTATGTTGTCCATATAGTCTTGCTGCTCCTTCCTGCTGCAGCCGCAATCCTGGCAAAACTATAGCTCTTTTCCTCATGCAGGTATTTCACTATGGACTCAAGCGCGCTGAGCCTGTTGTTCCTGAATACCTCAACGGGCACAGAATTCTCCTGGACGCCGATCTTGCCGGCAATTTTCTCGCTGAATATGGCCTTTACCTGGATTATATCAAGCCTTCTCTCAACAACAAAAAGCCTCAAGGAATCGATCATTTCAGGCGGAATGTCCTTTTCAGGCATTTCTCTGCCTAGTGTTTTCTCCGCCTTTCCACTATCTTCAGCACTTTTTCTAGCCAATCTTTCCTATTCTGTGAGTTTCTATTTTTAAATATTGTGCTTTTTTCTTATTTTGTAGGTATAAAAACTTATTATGTAAGTATTAGAAGGAAATTAAATCTAATTTGCCCTATTATGTAAGTATAACCTATTGTAGATTTGTGCCTTATATTGATACAGGTGCGCACCACTGTTTGAAAGGGTGGATAGCGATGCGTTTATGCATTCTGGGGGGGCTAGGATTGGAAGAAAAAAGAAATAATCTCATTTATCATAACAATATTAATAAACCTAAAACCCCCCACAAAAACCCATGCAGACATGGACGAAAAAGCACGAGCCCAGGAAAAGCGGGGATGTGGAAGGCCAGGCTGACGGCGTAAAGTACCTGAAGGATTTTGTCGAGCATTACAAGAAGCACAAGAAAAGGTCCCTCATCCTTTACGGGCCAGTGGGCTGCGGGAAGACCGTCTCTGTCTATGTCGTTGCAAAAGAGCTTGGCCTTGAGATAATCGAAGTGAATGCGTCTGATTTCAGGAATGAGGAGGGCGTGAATTCAACGGTGGGCTCGGCATCAAGGCAGATGTCCCTGTTTTCCAAGGGAAAGATAATCCTTGTCGATGAGATAGACGGCCTTAGCGGAACAGAGGACAGGGGGGGGATAAATGCCCTTGCTGCCCTCATTGAAAAATCAGCATTCCCCATCATATGCACAGCGACAGACCCCTTCGACAAGAAATTCGCAAATCTCAGGAAAAGCAGCGAGATGATGCAGTTCATGCCCCTTGATTACAATTCTATCTTCAATATACTCGCTAAGATATGCAGGGAAGAGAAGATATCCTATAAGGATGATGACCTGAAATCACTTGCAAGAAGGATAGGCGGCGATGCAAGGGCCGCTGTGAATGACCTGCAGATGATAGCAGAGGCTAAGAAAGAGCTGAGGAAAGAGGATCTTGACGAGCTGGGCCAGAGGGAGCAGCAGGATAACATGATAAATGCCATGCTGAAGGTATTCAAGACAACTGATCCGATGATCGCTATCTCGGCTTATGACAATGTCCCGGAGGATTTCGACAAGGTATTCCTGTGGATAGACGAGAACCTGCCTAAGGAATATGAGAAGCCAGCCGATCTTGAGCGGGCTTATGATTATGTCTCAAAGGCAGACGTGATGTTCAGGAGGATAAGGAGATGGCAGCACTGGAGATTCCTTGTTTATGTTAATGCGTACCTTTCTGCAGGCGTTGCTGTCTCAAAGGATGAGAAATACAAGAAGTTCGTGCAGTACGGTCCTACGACAAGGATCCTGAAGCTGTGGATGGCAAACCAGAAATACCACAGGAGGAAGGCCATTGCAGAGAAGATCGCATCGAAGACGCATTCAAGTGCGAAAAGGGTGATAACTGACACATTGCCTTACTTTCAGGAGGTCTTCAGGAAGAACAAAGGCTATGGAAGCCTTATCGCAGAAGAGCTTGATCTTTCAGAAGAGGAAGTTGAGTGGCTGAGGAAGTGAATTGTTTAGAAATAGTCATCTGAGTTTTATTATCTGTTCTTGAGTTTTCTGACGATACCTTTGTATGCATCTACTTCTACCAAATCTCCGTCCTTGAAAACACTCGTCGCAATCTTCGCCCCGACAATGCACGGAATCCCAAGCTCTCTCGAGACGATTGCTGCATGGCTTGTCACTCCACCTTCGTCAGCTACAATCGCTATGGCTTTCTTCATATACACCGCATCTTGTGGCTGAGTATGTTTTGCGACCATGATATACCCTGATTCTCCAGAATCCATATCTGTCTTATTCAGATAAAGCTTGACTCTTCCCTTTGCAATGCCTTTGCACGCAGATATCCCTTTCACCTCTGTGATCTCTTCTATATTCGGCCTGTATCTGCTGATTATATCCTGCATCGCTTTTGGATCATAGGTGAAAGAAGCGCCTTTTTTTGTGTAGATTGCCATGAAGGCCTTTCTCTTCCCTCTTTCGATGAATTCTTCTGCAGACATGTGCTCTCCTCTCTCAAGCAGGATTATTATCTCGTCTCTTAAGAGCATCGAGGCTTCCCTTCTGCCCGCACCTTTTGATATTTTATTAGCGAGGTAATCTGCGAAGGGGATCAGCAGAACAAGGTGCTTCTTGAAAGCATCTACTCTGTCAGTCCGGATATAAGCGAACTCATGAAGGATGGTGCACAATGTCCTGTCTTTCTGGCTTTTTATCTTCCTTATGAATCTCTTGAATTCTTTCTTGTTATCCCTTATCTCTTTAAGGCTTTTGTAGAGCTCTTCTTTGTTAACTTTCAGTGACCTGAAATATTCTTCATTGAAAGGTTCCTCAACCAAAGCGTATGCGCCAAGATACCCAAACTTCTTTGCAACAGCCTTTGGCGTCTCCTTGAGTAGAGAGAGCTGCATTTTCATGTAATCTATCGGTTTTGATAATGAAGTGATAATATGGAAATCATCAGGAAATTTTTGTTTTAGCAAAGGCTCGAGAAAACGCTCTGAATAGTGCGGGAACATCATATATGGCTGGAAATTATCTATATGTCCCCAATATCTTTTGTATATCCTGCTAAGCTCTTTATCGCTGGCTTTGCCGGCTTTTTTTGACAATTCTGCAGAAATCTTGAAAAGATCCTTTTTTCTTTTTTCATACTCACTAAGCAGAGTCTTATGATCCCTTATGAACCCCTTGCCTATATTCAGGCAGGCTTTGTCGAATAGTTCATCAACAACATAATCACTTTTATCTTTTCCGATGGGGATGTTATACATCGTTTTGCATCCGTGCCGGATAGCATATTCAAAGAAACCCTGGTTCCACCAGATAGAATCGGGCCTTGTGGCCCAGAGCATGAGTTTATGGTTTTTAATATTCATCTTATCTTCCTCACTATACCTTTGTCTGCGTCCACCTCAACCCTATCCTTATCTTTGAAAGAATCCATGAGGCCCTTAATGCCAGTTATGCAGGGTATCTTGAACTCTCTTGCCACAATGACTGCATGGCAGGCAAGCCCCCCTTCTTCAGTCAGTATTGCCTTTATCTTATGAAGATAAGGTGTGTAATGGATATCTGTCATGTATGTCGCAAGGATTGTTTTTTCTCTTATCTTATCTAGCTCCCTATAATCATTTATCCTGCATATCTCCCCTTCCAATATTCCAGGATAACATGGCATGCCTTGAAGGATGTCTGAAGAGAAATGGACATTCTTCTTGAATAATTCCCAGCAGCCTTCTGCAGGTTTTCCAGAGAGCAGATATCTTTTGGAATCTATTGACACCACAACAGTCAATTTGTGCCTCTTATCCAGCTCTTCTTCTGAAACAATGAGTCTGCTTTTCTCAAGAGATTGGATCACTTCTTCAATCATCATGCAGCTTATTGATTTTTCCTTGGCGCCGATTATCTCTGCAGCCCTTCTGGCGATCAAAGGCATCATATTATCCACAAAGTGCCATGCAGGCTTGGCAAGAATATCCCTCATCTTATTCAATTCAGAGAATTGCTCCTCTGTGACCTTGATATTGCCTCTGGCTTTGAGAATTGACATGACGACTGGATACTGGAGCATGGTTATTGATCGGGGGAAATCTTTGTCACAACGCTTTAGAAATCCTATCAGTTCCTTCTTGTCATAATCCATGACCTTTGATTCATGTGAATTCAGATCATTTATCAGGTCTATCCCTCTGTCTGAATCCTTCTTGCACGATCCAATAAACCTATTCATATCTGAACCAAAGATCTTATTGAACACTCTTAAAAAATTCTCCACGTCCTTCTCTGCAGTGAAGCTCTTGTGGAAGTTATCAGTGAATACATAAAAGAGGTTCTTCAGACCAAATCCTCTCATGAACTCTGTTTCCCTGTTCTATCCTCTCATTGTGAGGCCGACTGTCATGAGAGAATAACTTCTGGCAGCCCTGAGAATCCAGCCTGTATCATTTATTGCCTTAAGAATTTCAGGATCGATATTTGGAAGATTTTCCATCTTCTTAACCTTTACTTCAGCGTCGTCACAGGCCTTGCCTGCAGGATATACACTTTCCCGCCCTCGATGGCCCACTCGATGTCCATTGGGATGCCGTAATGCTTCTCAATCTCCTTGGTGTATTTTGTCAGTGCCAGGGCCTCTTTCTCATCCAGTATCTCGATATGGCCGTGAGATATGTCCCTCTTCTCAGTCTTCCCGCTCTTGCTCCTGAAATACCCCCATTCAAGCTTTGATATGCTCTTTGTCTTTATGTTGTGGGTCTTCTTGTCGATTATATAGGAATGCGGAGTCAATGCGCCGAGGACAACGGATTCGCCTAAGCCATAGGCTCCCTCGACTATTATCTCCTCCCTGTTCTGGGTCACAGGATTGACTGAGAAAATCACTCCTGCCTTGTCTGCATTAACCATCTTCTGGACAACAACAGCCAAAAACACGCTCTCATGCGGGAAATTATTCTTCTCCCTGTAATAGATGGCCCTTGGTGTGAATAATGAGGCAAAGCATCTCTGGACCGCATCAAGGACGTCTTTCTCGCCTTTCATGTTCAGGAAAGTATCCTGCTGCCCTGCGAAGCTCGCATCAGGAAGGTCTTCTGCAGTGGCAGAGCTCCTTACTGCGACAAAATCATTTATCGGCTTGTAATTCTTCCTTATCTCATCAGCAAGATACTTCGGCATGTGGGATCTCATTATGAGTTTCCTTATCCCCTCTGCTGCCTTGTTCAGCTTCTCAGTGTCCTCAACATCAAGTTTCTTGAGAAGAGAGTGGATCTTTTCCTTTATACCCGCATCTGCTATGAATCTCTCATAAGCTCTTGCAGTTATGACAAATCCGTCCGGCACTGGCAGCCCTATGCTTGCCAATTCCCCGAGATTGGCGCCTTTCCCCCCTACAAGAGGGATGTCATCCTTCCTTATATCCTTGAAAAGCCTTATGTTCGGCATCGATTCACCTTCATACATCAACCCTTATGGCGCAATACCTTTTTTTATCTATAAATCTTTCTATTTTCGGGGCGTAGACTACCAGCTTTAGGCCGTCTATCCCAAGAAGCCCGAGGTCATCATAATCATCTATTATTATTCCTATATTCTTGGCCTTTGTCTTCATTATTATCGCCTGGGCAACCCTTTTTTTGTCATCCCGGCTGGCTATGCTTATCTTATAATCTGTTATATCCCCTTTTTTATCGCAAATTAAGGTGTTGCTTTTCATGAAGCCTATGTCAAGCAGCCGGATTATGGGGTCTTTTCTTGTCGAAAGCGAAAAGTTCTCTGATATCGCCGCAATATCCATCTTTCTGTTCGCCCTCCTGATTCTGTCAAACACCTCTTTTGTTTCATCATAGAGGCTTTTCCTTATTACTTCCTTGTCTGTGGAATATTCCTTTTCATTTATGCGCGCTTTTTTCACTGCAGCTGCCCAGGCCATGATTATTGCCTTATTGCTCATCTTTCCTCCAAGAAGATTGAATAATTCCCTTGCAGCATTCAGCAGATGCAGCAGGACAGCATATCCTGAAAGGATCGCGAATCTCCTGAAACCCCTTTTGCTGAACCTGAACTCATGGATGTTGTAGAATATCACTTTCAGGGATTTCATGAAGGCATCGGCAGTCGTCAGGAGCCTTTTTTCCCGTATCCTGGCCCCGAAAAAGCCAGCAATAGTATTGAGGAAAATCCTGTTGGCTGCAGCCACAGTCCTGTGGTATAAGAATGCATCATCAATATCCATTATAAGAAGATCGATTTTAGGCATGATATTGTTTCTCATCATCATTCTTTATCATATTTCCTTCCATCATTGTTTATCATCATCTTTTCAGCACAAGATATCAGGCTGCGCGCCTGTATTCTTTCTTTTTGTGGCCATAGACCTGCATTGCAGCAAGATCAGCGATGATCTCATTTATCTCATTGTTAGAGCCAGATGTACCAAAATGAGTGGACTTTGGATGGCGTATGACATATTGTTTGTCAGCATGCTTGTAGTATGTTTCCCTCGGGGAGACAAGACCATCCTTTGCTCCTGCAATGATATGTATCGATTTTATGCCGTGCTTGCCTGTTGGATCCTTTAAAGGGACCCTATGGTACATCTTGAGGGCATTTTCCCTTGCAATCTTGCTCTTGCTTACATCATCAACGCTGAGGTCGACTACTGTGCCCATCAGCTTATGGCTCAATCTGTCTGCCCTTATGCCATAAGGGGTAGGAGCAACAGCCTGGATATGTTTAATTCCTAATTTATATAATGAGTGGTCACCAGCAGCATAAATAGCAGCATTACCGCCGGAACTATGCCCAGTGTATAAATCATTTCTTTTTTCTGGATCAACTATCTTTGCTTTTTTAATGAATTTTTGTATATGCCTTACCTCATGCCTATGTTGTTCATGCGGTGGCCTATAATGTTCAGGAGGAAGATGATAAGGGTTTATATGCCTCTTTCTGAACGCTCTTCCGGTTTTCCATCCTGCACCCATAGTCTGGCCAAGACCCACTTTTATATAACCAACTGGCTCTTCGGGGTGTTTTCTTGTTCTTCCTTCTGTACGATAATTCTGGGATAAGACAATTGGGTAACCAAGTGTGTTATTAAAAGCATTCGAGGCCATAGTTGGGAGATTTCTCATCGCAGTGCTTATCCTCTGTGGGAGAGAAGGAGACGGCTGCTCTATCTTGCTCCTTTCTTTAGCAACTGCCTTTTCAAGGTTGTTGAAAGCGGGTATTGTGGGGTCATATCCTTTCCCTTTCTTGAAATCAGCGTATATTACATTCCCGTTCCTGCTCGTAACATACGGGCTGAAACTTTCATTATACTTCCTTCCAGGCTCCTTGATCTCTGACAGGGCCTTTTTTATATTGCCTGATTCCTTTCTAGAGCGCTCTGCCTTCCTGACAGCAGCATCGATTGCCCTGAGGAACAGCGTGGCTATTATCATTTTTACCTCTATATGGCCGAAATGGCAAGGAAACTATTTATAATTTTCTATTGTCCAGTTGTATTATCTCTTCCTTATGAACTTCGCAGGCACACCGCCCCAGACCTCATTTGATGGGATTTCCCTCTGCAAAAAGCTTTTTGGCTCAATAACCACATTTTCACCGATCTGTGTGCCCGTCCTTGCATAGGAATTATGCTTTATCCTTGTGCCTTTCCCTATCCTTATCCTGCCGAACACGCTCTGGGCTATTGTGTACTCATGGCCATCAAAATAGCAATTATCTTCAAGCACTACATTGTCCTCAAGAGTTATAGTATCACAGTTTATATGGTCAAAGATGCAGCCTTTGCCGATCCTGCAGTTCCTGCCTATCTTCACGCCGATCATCCTCAGCAGCAAGGTCTTGAACCATGAATGGGGAAGAAGCTTCGTGAACTCAACGATGATGCCATTGTAGAATATCCTGACTACGTTCCTTGCGCGCCACCAGTCGTTGCCGGCTCCGAGCCTATTGCCGCCATACTGCATCTTGAAATATGTCTTTGTCTTGTCTTTCTTGAATTCCTTTACTGCCTTGTAGAATTTCCTGTAATACTCTTTCGGGTTCTCGCCTGTATGCGCAAAGAATTTCTTTATCTCATCCTCGCCCATCTTGTGGGTGCATACAGCAGGCCTTCCGTACCATATCTCGCCTTCAGGGATTATCCCTCCTGTGAATTCAGAATCCATGCTCAGGATGGCGTTCTTCCCTATCGAAGAGCCGGGCCTTACAGTGACCATGCCTCCGCACATGCCCTGTTTTGGGAATATTACCTTTCCAAGGACAAGCGTTTTCCCCTTTATCTCATGTGATATGAGAGTTGAGTCCCCCCCTATCAGGGTTCCTGCGCCTATGTGTATCAGCTCAGGGAAATATGGGTCGAATTTTATGTAGTGAGGGATGCAGCAGTCATGGCCCATATCCATCCCTGTTGTCCTCAAAAGCCAGTTCTTGAAATGCATCGGCACGATCCATTGCTGCACGAAAAAGACAGATTTGTTGTACCATATCCTCGGCAGTGACTTTGTCCTTATCCTGCTCAGGTCTGCGCTGTCTAGCTTCACCTCAACTTTCAGCCTGTTCGAGTTCTGCAATCCTTTCAATGCTTCCTTTATCCTTTGTTTTTGGCTCAATTTTTCCTTGTTTTTTTTCATTGTTTAACCCCTGTGTGTTTTATTGAAAATGGCGTAAGCCATTTTCCGGCGGTTTAAAGAAAATCCCGACTAAAGTCGAGATTTTCAGACTTGCGAACTTGTTC